>CAZFZQ010000001.1:0-6548 GCA_964522845.1 uncultured Gammaproteobacteria bacterium
CGCGCGGAACGGCGTTTGCACGAGCGAACTTTGGAATTGGCTGAAAAGTATCTTGACGGCCTTGCGGGTAAGCGTGCGCTGGATATCGGCTGCGGCGTTGGGATTTTGGTTTACGGATTTAAAATTTTGGGCGCCGATGTTTCGGGAATAGACAAACATCTTTTATCTGAAAGACAGGCCAAAGGGATTGAAGATCGATGGAAAGAATTGGGCATAGACGCGCGGATTGGCGATTTTACGGAAATATCAGAAAACGGTTTTGATCTCATTACGGCGGAAAATATTTTTGAGCATTTGCCATTTACGCAAAAAGAATTTTTGGAAAAAATTTATGCCGGTTTAAAATCGGGCGGCTATGCGATTTTAACCACACCCAATCTCGCGTCGTTTTTGAAGCGAGCGCGGATGTTGTTCGGCCGTGGTCCGTATTGGGATTTGAAAGATTTTTTTGTGAATAAACAGCCGTTCGGTCATGTGCGCGAATTTACGTGCAAGGAGATGGCTTGGATGGCGGAGCAAACGGGGTTTAAGGTGCGCACCCTCGAATTTAATAATGTATATTTTGAATGGCGGTGGTTTAGGCGGCCTGATAGGTGGCCGGCGCTTGTTGTTTGGCTAATAAGTCAAATTTTCCCCTCCGGCCGCGACCATATATTTATTGTTATTCAAAAACCGTTATGAGACTTGCTTATATCGCCAATGTCCGCATGCCCACTGAAAAGGCGCACGGACTGCAGATTATGAAAACCTGCGAGGCCTTGGCCTCGCGCGGTTTTGATATTGACATCATTGCGCCGCGGCGGAAAAATTATCTCAAGGCCGATCCGTTTGATTTTTATAAGGTTAAAAAAAATTTTAAAATCACAAAACTTTGGTGTCTCGATTTTCTTAATGCAAGATTTTTTAAGCAATTCTTTTTTTGGCTGGAAAACATAACTTTTACTTTGAAAGCGGCCGCGTATGCGGTTTTTAATAAATATGATATTTATTACACGCGCGATTTTTTGGCGGCCTTGCTTTTTCCATCCGTATTCTATGAAATTCACACCTTGCCTAAACGCGGGTTATTTTTATACAAAATTGCTTGGAAAAAATCCAAAGGACTAGTAGTGATAAGCGAAGGAATAAAAAAAGATTTATTAAGTTACGGCGTTTCTGAAAATAAAATTATTATTGCACGCGATGCTGTTGATATGGAAAAATTTGATGTTGGCGCATCAAAAGAAGAGTGCAGAAAAAAATTAGATTTGCCGTTGAACATCCCCCTTCGCTCCCTCGGAGCTTCGGCGGGACAAGCAAAAATTGTTCTATATGTCGGGCATCTATATAAATGGAAGGGAGCCGATCTTTTGGCGCAAGCGGCAAAAGATTTGGAAAATAACGCTGAGGTTTATTTGGTCGGCGGCACGCCGGAAGACATGGAAAGTTTCAGAAAAAAGTACGTTTTTTCTAATTTGCACATTATTGGCTGGCAGGATCCAGGGCTTGTGCCGTTGTGGCTTAAGGCGGCCGATCTTTTGATTTTGCCCACGAGCGGAAAAGAAGCAATTGGATCCCTTTACACTTCGCCTATGAAACTGTTTGAATATATGGCTTCCGGCACGCCGACTATATCCGCGGATTTGCCGTCATTAAAAGAGGTGCTAACAGAAAACGAAGCGGTCTTTTTTAAGGCGGATGACGCCGGTTCGTTGGTGAAAAAAATCACGGAAAGCTTAGACCAGCTTCAAGAATTGAGCGGCAAAGCGTGCGTCGCGGTGGAAAAAGTAAAAGAATATACTTGGGATAAAAGGAGTGAAACGATTGAAAAATTTTTCAGTCGAAAAAAAGTCGTATTTTTAACTACCGAGCTATCTCATCGCGGCGGGTGGGCTAGGTATTCAATGGACTTGCTAAAAGAGCTGAAAAATGGTAATTTTGAGATTGAAGTTTTTACGGCTAAAAATGCTCAAAATGAGGGAGTGGAAGGGATGAAAGTCTATCCGATTTTACCGGATTCTTCCGGAGCGGGCGCCGTTATTTGGTCATTGATTAAGAGTTTTTGGCGGGCAAGGAAAATTTGTCGCGGCGCGGATTTTTTTCATGTTTTTGTTGAGCCGTACGCGATTTGGGCATGGGCATTATCCGGAGGCTGGCCATATTATATTACCGCGCATGGCACTTACGCCATTTGGGCGCTGACAAATAAATATTTTGGCTGGTTGAATAGAAAAATTTTTTCCGGCGCAAAAAATATTTTTTGCGTGAGTGAATTTACCAAAGGCGCGATGTTGCGCGTTGCGCAGTTAAAAAATTTGGCAGTGATAAATAATGGCATAGATTTTTTAAAATTTGAAAATTGCGCGAGCCGGCCGTCAGAACAGAAAATAATTTTGGGCGTGGGCGGAATAAAATTCCGCAAAGGATATCATGTTATACTGGAAGCTCTGCCGGAAATTAAAAAAGTTTTTCCGAATGTGAAATATTTTATCGCCGGCAGTGAAAGCGGCCAAAGATATCTTGCATCGCTCTATGAAATAATCAAAAAAAATAATTTGGAAGCAAACGTGGAGATTCTGAATAATATCTCTGATGCGGAAATGATGGATTTGTACGCGCGCTGCAGTATTTTTTCCATGACGCCGGTTAATGCCGAAGGGCAGTTTGAGGGCTTTGGATTGGTTTATCTTGAAGCTGGCGCTTGTGGCAAGCCGGTCGTCGGCACCAAAGAAAACGGCGCGGAGGACGCGATAGAAAACGGCGTGACGGGGTTATTGGTGGATCAAAATGATATTTCCGGTACGGCCGTGGCGATTTTAAAAATTTTGCAGGACGGTGATTTGGCGCATCAGATGGGCCAGGCCGGTCGGGCGCATGCCAAAAAACAAGATTGGAAAAATGTGGCAGAGGAATATAAAATTTTTTATGAATATCATTGAAACGCACAAAAAAGAAATAATTGAATTTTACGACAAAATCGCGCCGGAGCGCGAAAAGTGGGTAAAAAAAAGCCAGTATTATTATGATTATCTCGCCGGCATTTTAAAATTTATCGTTGAGCCCGGCTTCAAAGTTTTGATGATGCGCTCGGACACAGGTTTTCTTTTGGATACCCTGCATCCATCTTTGGGGGTTGGTGTTGATTATAGTGAAAAGCTTGTGGAAATCGCCGCGAAAAAATATCCCAACTATCGTTTTATTTATGAAAAAAATTTGGAACGGCTGGATATAACTGAAAAATTTGATTATATTGTTTTGCCTAATTTTTTAGATGATATTTATGATGTCCAGCCGATTTTTTTCGGCCTGAAAAGAATCGCGACCGAGAAAACGAGATTGGTTTTGATAAATCACAATACAGCGTGGGAACCATTTATGCGCCTGGCTGAAAAGCTGGGCATGAAGATGCCGCAAAAAACATTAAATTGGCTTTCCATCCCCGACATCAGAAATATTTTAAATCTTTGCGGGTTTGAAGTCGTGAAAACAAATTACGCGGTGTTGTGTCCGATGTATATTCCGGTTGTAAGTTTTGTTTTTAATAAAATTTTAGCCGGACTGCCGCTTTTGAAGCGTTTGTGTTTTACGCAAGTTTTGGTGGCAAAAAAAATCGCTCAAAAAGAAGATTATAATTATGCCGATTACAGGGTTTCCGTTGTGATTCCCTGTAAAAATGAGGAAGGAAATATTGCCGACGCGGTAAAAAGAATCCCGCAAATGGGCAAGGGAACGGAAATTATTTTTGTTGATGATAAATCAACTGATGGCACGCGCGCGGAAGTGCAAAAATGGCAAGCGGCGCATCCGGAAAAAAATATAAAATTGGTAGATGGCCCCGGCGTTTGCAAGGCCAAAGCGGTCTGGGCCGGATATGAGGCGGCCACGGGCGATATTTTAATGATTTTGGACGGTGATCTTACGGTCATGCCGGAAGAATTGCCGTTATTTTTTCGCGCCATTGTTGAGGGGCGCGGAGAATTTATCAACGGTTCGCGCCAAATTTATCCCATGGAAGGCGAGGCCATGCGGACGCTAAATATTTTGGGCAACAAATTTTTTTCCGCCGCTTTTTCTTATATTTTAGGACAAAGGATAAAGGACACGCTTTGCGGAACCAAGGTTTTGTGGCATGATGATTTTTTGAAAATGAAAAAATATGTCGGCACTTGGGGCACGCCGGACAGGTGGGGGGACTATGATTTGCTTTTCGGCGCGGCAAAATTAAATTTGAAAATCGTGGACTTGCCCGTGCATTATGTTGAGCGGATTTACGGCGAGACAAAAATGAAAAAGAGATTCAAGAACGGCGTGATAATGTTAAAACAATGCTGGGCCGCGTTTAAGAAGTTTAAATTGAGCATATAACCACAGATTATTTAACACAGATAACACAGATGAAGACAAAGAAAATATGTTACCAAATGAGGAGTTTACATATCAAATTATAGGTTTTTCGTATCAGGTTTATAATGAGTTAGGATATGGTTTGCAAGAAAAGTATTATCAGCGGGCACTCGCGCAATTATTGGAAGAGAATGATATTAAATATGAAAGAGAGTTATATCTGGCAGTAAAATTTAAGGGAGTAAATATAGGAAAATATTTTATTGATTTTAAAATAAATGATAATTTAGTGGTGGAATTAAAAGTTTGCAATCAATTCTATCAAAATCACATCAATCAAGTTCTTGCGTATTTAAAAGCATATAACATAAAATTAGGATTACTGATATTATTTACAAAGACGGGCATTAAGATTAAGCGTTTAATTGTTTAATCTGTGTAATCTGTGCTTGTAAATCTGTGGTTATGAAAATATTGGTTACCGGTTCGTCCGGATTGATTGGGTCCGAGGCGGTTATGTATTTTGATTCGTTGGGACATACCATCCATGGCATTGATAATAACATGCGCAAATTTTTCTTTGGTGAAAAAGGCGACACCTCTTGGAATACGGCGCGGTTAAAATCGTTGGCCAAAAATTTTGTTCATCACGACCTGGACATCCGCGACCGCGAGGCCGTAAATAAATTATTTCAAGATGAAAAATTTGATGCCATTATCCATTGCGCGGCCCAGCCCTCGCATGACCGGGCTAAGGATTTTCCCACGGTTGATTTTGAAGTGAACGCTTTGGGAACGTTGAATTTGCTGGAAGCCAACCGCCAAAACAGCGCGAACGCGCCTTTTATTTTTACCAGCACCAACAAAGTTTATGGCGACGCGCCCAATGAGGTGCCGTTGACAGAATTGGAAACGCGATGGGAATATTCCCGACCTGAAGATTGGCATGGCATAGATGAATCGCACCGCATTGATCAGTCAAAGCACAGTATTTTTGGCGCCTCCAAGGTGGCGGCCGACTTAATGGTGCAAGAATATGGCCGGTATTTCAATATGCCCACGGTTTGTTTTCGCGGTGGATGTTTGACCGGCCCGCAACATTCGGGCGTGGAACTGCACGGTTTTCTTTCGTATTTAGTTAAGGTAGCGGTACAAGGCTTGAAATATACGGTTTTTGGTTACAAAGCCAAGCAAGTGCGCGACAACATTCATTGTCACGACGTGGTGCGCGCCATGGAAGAATTTATCAAGGCGCCTCGTGCCGGCGCGGTTTATAATTTGGGCGGTGGCCGCGGCAACAGCGTTTCCATGCTTGAAGCATTCCAAAAATTGGAAACGCTTACGGGTAAAAAGATAAATTGGGAGTATAATGAAACTAATCGCGAAGGCGACCATATTTGTTATATTTCAAATTTAAATAAATTAAAAACCGATTATCCGAACTGGGGAATTACCAAGAGCCTGGATGAAACCTTGGAAGAAATGGTGAAGTTTGAAATGGATAAGAAATAATTATGAAGAAAAAAGTTTTATTAATTTGTCCGCCGGCCACAGCCGAAGTTTTTGGTAAAAAAAAGGAAGTGGTGGCGCGCGCGCCATACATATCGCTAGCCAGTTTGGCGGGTGAACTTTTGCGCAACGGGTATGACGCGCATATTTTGGATTTAAGCATGGAAGAAAATATTGATGGCGCCATAGAACTGGCGCTTCAAAATTTTAATCCGGATATTGCGGGTGTAACTTTTACCACGCCCTTGGCCAATCAGGCGCTTGGAGTGGCTAATAAAATAAAAGCCAAACGGCCGGATATTTTAATGCTGGCGGGCGGCGTGCATGCAACTACTTTGCCGGAAGATGTTTTGAATGATTCCGCGGTTGACGCCGTGGTTATGGGTGAGGGAGAGCGGACGCTTTTGGAAATTGCAGAAGGCCGGCCATTTGAAGAAATGTTCGGCGTGGCCTACAAACAAGATGGAGAAATAAAAATAAATCCGCGGCGTCCCTTGATTGAAGATTTGGATGAGCTTCCGTATCCCGCGTGGCATCTTTATGATCTTAAAAAATACCAAACTGCGCCCATAGTTACAAAAGGGAAAAATATTGGGATAATAGAAACAAGCAGGGGTTGCGTTTTTGGCTGTTCGTTTTGTAACAAGACGGTTTTTAACCGGCTTTTCAGGGCCAAATCACCGGAACGGGTGGTGGATGAAATTGAATATATCCTG
>CAZFZQ010000001.1:6558-69414 GCA_964522845.1 uncultured Gammaproteobacteria bacterium
CGCATTTTTTTAATCAGGATATCCCCGTTTAGTTTTAATATATCCTGAAATTCGGATTTGATGAAATTCATGTCATGGATGATATGTTTTCCACGAATTTGGATAGGGCGAAAGAAATTTGCCGGCTGATTATTAAAAGAAAAATAAAATTTGTCTGGAACGCGCAAGCCGGGCTTCGTGTTGATAGAATTGACGAAGAACTTCTACGCCTCATGAAAGAAGCCGGCTGTTATGCCACGAGTTTAGGTATTGAATCCGGTAACCAAGATATTTTAAAAATTATCAACAAAGGAATAACTTTGGATCAAGTGCGGAGCGCTGTGGCTTTGGTAAAAAAAGTCGGGCTTCAAACTACGGGATTTTTTATTTTGGGGCTTGATGGTGAAACGGAAGCGACCATGCAAGACACAATCAATTTTGCCAAAGAATTGAAATTGGATTTTCCCAAAACAGGCATTTTAGTACCATTGCCCGGCACGCCGGTTTTTCAAAAATGGGATGCGGAGGGGCGCATTAAATCGCGCGATTGGTCTCATTATGTTTTTCATCCGGAACATAATTTGGTCTATGAGCATCCGAATTTAAAGTTTGAAACTATCCTGGCTTATTATAATAAATTTTATAAAGAACTTTATTTTTCGCCGGGATTCGTATGGCAGCATTTCAAAAATAGCGTGAAGACGGGAAAAGTTTTTAGCGACGGTTATTATTTTTTGAAAGCGATTTTGGGCGGGTGGATAAAATTTAGCGACTAAAATATGTCCTCAGTCAAAGAACATTTTAACGAAGTTGCGAAAAATTACGATTTTTGGAAAAAGAAAAATTGGTACTATTATAATAATTTAAAAAATCTTTATAGAAGTTTAATAACCGATGGCTCGTCGGTGCTGGAGGTTGGTTGCGGCACGGGGGATGTGCTCTCCGCTCTTTTGCCGAAAAGAGGGGTGGGCATTGACTTGAGTGATGAAATGATAAAAATCGCGCAAGAAAAATATCAGAAGGAAAGAAACCTTAAATTTTTTTCCGCTACCGCAGAATTGTTGTCTGCGGAAGAAAAATTTGATTTTATCATTATGCCGGACGTGATTGAACATTTAGAAAATGTGATGTCAACGCTTGCGGCTTTGAAAAAATTTTCTAACGAAAAAACAAAAATTATAATTTCCATGATTAACCCATCGTGGGAGCCAATATTTATGATTTTGGAAAAACTGCATTTGAAAATGCCGGAAGGGCCTCACGCAAGAATTTCCATAGATTCATTGAAAAAAAATATGGAAGAAGCCGGGTTTGTCCTTAATTCCGAAGGATATCGCCTGATTATTCCCGCTTCCATTCCCGTTTTATCATTATTTAATAAATATTTTTATAAAATGCCGCTGTTCCGTCGTCTCGGCGCGGTATATTTCGGTGTTTTTTCATTATGATTAATAAAATAAAAATTTTTTTCGCGAGCCGTTTCGGCAAAGCACTCTTGGTTTTAGCGGTTTTCATTTTTTCTTTTGCGGTCAGGGCACTGCCTTTGTTGCAAAAAAAATATCCCATGGATAACGACGCGGTGCAGATGGTTTTGGCGCGCAATATCTATTTCGGTTTGGGCTATAAAATGGAGACGAAAGACGGCATAATCCTCGCGCCGTCGCTCGTGGCGGAAAGAGCCATGCCCGCTTCCAATCCTTATGTTGGCGTATCTTTGGCATACGCCTTGCTTTTTAAAATTTTTGGTTTTGCAAAAAATTTATTTTTGCCCATGATGACGACACTTTTGGCTCACGCGGCTGTAACCGCTCTTTTATTTCTTTTGGTGAAAAAAATGTTTAATTGGGGCATGGCTTTAGTTTTCGCGCTATTTGATATTTTTTTGCCCATCATCATAAAGGGATCGCTTGCTCCGGAACTTTATGAATTTGCTGCGCCAGCGTTTACCGTCGGCCTATTGTTTTATCTTTATACAAAAAGCGCCAAGCCGGCTCCTTGGCGGCTTATTTTTGCCGGCGTATTTTTTACACTGGCGATTTTTGCGCGCAATGCCATGATGTTTTCTTACGGCGCTTTTGTGGTCTACGAATTTTATAAAAATCGGTCGTGGAAAAGAGCGCTTCTTTTTATTTTGCCCGGGATTTTAATTGCCGGCGGCGCGCTTTTGTATGCCATCCCGCGCAATTACGCTACTGGTTTTGCCGGCGGAATGATCGGAAAAACAACTTTTCCGTCGCAATTTTATTCCCATATTTTTCCCGATGCTTATACATATAATTATGATCAGACAAATTATTTTGCTTCAGGCGGCGACAAAAGTTCTGTTTATAATGAGCCGTTTATGGCTTACGGGCGCAAGTATTCTCTTAAGGAATATTTGGCTATTTATGCCAAGCCGGCGACGGGCACAATTTTGGGATTTTTTCCGCTGATTGTCTGGGGCGGCCCATTGATTTTACTTTTATTTGTTTTTGGCGTCATATTTTTATATCGCGAAAAGCGGGAACTCTTTGAATTGCTGATTATTTGGTTCATCGTTTGGTTTGCGGGATTATTTTTTGCCAGAACTGTTAATTGGACGCATTATTTGGAACTGGAATTTATTTTTGTTCTGACAATCAGCGTAGGATTTTATTGGCTGATGAAATTATTATTGAAGAGCGAGATGAGTAAAAAAATTAAATATGTGCTATTTGTTACGGCTGTTATTTTTACATTAGTTCATTTGATTGACGCCAACAAATGGATGTTGCATGAAAATTACCGAGGCGATATGCAAGGAGTAATGATCGATGTGGCCGCGCATTTGAACGGCCGGCAATTGACGGACAAAGATGTTATTGCCACCGGTTTCGGCACCAGGTCGCAATATATTTTGAACTATTTGACGGGCTTGAATTATATCTATTTTAATCCTGAAACTTTACAAAGACTGATTAAAGAAAATCGTCTAACTGACGCTTTTAAAATATATAACGTTAACAAAATTATCGGTTATACCTCTGAATTAAGCGATGCGGTTGCTAAGGCGGCAAAGGTTGAAAGTTTGGCCACGGATAATCATGTATGGGAAGAAACGCATATTATTGATTATAAATAAAATGGCTTAATTTAGATATTTTTATAGGTATTTTGAATGGTTATGTTGGTTACGCAGGAGAAGGGGTGTTCGTTAATTTGTTGCCCATTTCATTTGATATTTGGTATAAAGTTAAGGTGGAATGGCGTATTTCTGACCATAGAGAAAGATATACGATAAATGACGGTACGCCGAGTGATTGGTTCGTATCGGGCGGAATACAAAATTGGAATAATATTGATACGTTAAGATTAAGAGCGCCAAATGTCGGCAACGTTTCCATGTTTTGGGATACTCTGTCAAGCCCCGTCACTTCATCATATTTGAGTTCAAGTATAGCTAATGTTTTTTCTTTTACCGGCTATGTTCCGGGCACGTACAATCTGCAAGCTACGGCCTGCGATCCTTTCAATCTTTGTTCTTCTCTAACAGCTCCGATTCACGTGTTTGGCAGCCCCTGCCAGCCGTGATGAGCTAAATTCAACCAAAATACCTGCTTACTTTGCAGGTATTTTTATTTGACTTTATGCTTAAAATTACCTACAATAAATACTAAATAAATAAGTTTATTTTATGTGCGGGATTGCGGGTTTTGTAGGAAAGGGGGACAAGGATGTTTTAAAAAAAATGTCCCAAACGCTATATCACCGCGGGCCGGATGATGAGGGTTTTTATTTTGAAAATGGCGTCGGTTTGGGATTTCGGCGGCTCTCAATTATTGATTTAAATACCGGCAGCCAGCCGATTTTTAATGAAGACAAAAGTATCGCCGTCATTTTTAATGGCGAGATTTATAATTTTAAAGAATTGCGCGAGGGGCTTTTGGCGCGGCATAATTTTTATACTAAAACCGACACGGAAGTTATCGTCCACCTTTACGAGGAACTGGGCGAAAAATGTTTTGAAAAATTGAACGGGATGTTCGCCATTGCCATTTGGGATAAAAAAAATAAAAAACTGGTTTTGGCGCGCGATCGGATGGGAAAAAAGCCGCTTTATTATTTTTGGGACGAAAAAAATTTTATTTTTGGTTCCGAATTAAAAGCCATAAAAGCGCACCCGGCATTTGTGGCGGAGCTGGACTTGGCATCGCTTAACAAATATTTTTTGTATGAATACGTGCCCGCGCCGGGCTCCATTTTTAAAAACACGAAAAAACTTTTACCGGGAAATTATTTGGTATTAAAAGATGGGCGGATAAACACAGAATCTTTTTGGGATACCACTTTTCACAATCATAAAATAAATTCGGAAAAAGAAATTTTGGCGCGAATGGATAATTTGATTAATGATGCAGTGAAGATTCGTTTGGTTTCTGATGTACCGCTGGGAGTTTTTCTTTCAGGCGGACTGGATTCAAGCACCGTGGCTTATTACGCGCAAAAAAATTCCAATCAAAAGATAAACACTTTTTCCATCGGCTTTGATGATCCGTCGTTTGATGAAAGCGCGTACGCAAGAAGGGCGGCGAAATTTTTAGGCACTAATCATCATGAGGATGTTTTGACTTCGCGTCAAACGCAAGAATTGGTGCCGCGGATTTTTGATTTTTTGGATGAACCGCTGGCTGATGCGTCAATTATCCCAACTTATTTTTTATCAAAATTCGCGCGGCAAAATGTAACCGTGGTATTGGGCGGCGATGGCGGCGACGAGCTGTTCATGGGCTATCCGACTTTTTTGGCGCATCAATTCTCCGGTATTTACGAAAAGCTGCCGGAGTTTTTACGGAAAAATGTTTTGGAAGCGCTGGTCGCGTGTTTGCCTGTCAATTTGAATAATATGAGTTTTGATTTTAAAGCGAAGCGGTTTATTAAAGGATTGGGAGTCCGTCCAGAGTATCGCAACCAAATTTGGCTTGGTGCTTTTGGCCGCGAAGAGCGCGCCAAACTTTTTCGGCCGGAAATTTGGAATGAACTAAAAAATAAAAACGAGTTTGAAGATATTGACCGCGAAGTTGATGTGTTGGGGGCGGAAGCGGCAATCAACAAAATTATTAAATTGTATCAGAAGCATTATTTGGCGGATGAGGTGCTGGTTAAGGTTGACCGGGCATCAATGGCCGCTTCGCTTGAAGTGCGCGCCCCATTTTTAGATTATCGCCTGGTTGATTTTATGAATTCCGTTTCTTTTGATCAAAAAATGAAAAATTTTCAGACAAAATATCTGCTTAAAAAATTAATGGATGGCAAATTGCCGCGGGATATCATTTATCGTCCGAAAAAGGGTTTTGGCGTGCCTTTGGCCAAGTGGTTTAAAAAAGAATTAAAGCCGTTATTATTAGATTTGTTAAGCCAAGAAAGGATTGACAAGGAAGGATTATTCAACTATCCTTATGTTGAGAAGTTATTGAATGATCATTTTGAAGGAAAGAAGGATAACAGAAAATTAATTTGGGCATTAGCGGTTTTTGAAATGTGGAGAGAGAAGTGGTTAAAAAATATATAATATGTGATGGAAATTTTATGCTGGCAAAAATAAAAAAAATTATATTTAACAGATATTTTTTGATGAGCGCCGTAGTTTTGGTTGCCATTATTTCCGCATGGTATTTTACGCGCACCCATTCTTTGTTTGGGACGATTTCCAACGATGACCAGTTTTACTATGATGATAT
The DNA here is from genome assembly GCA_964522845.1 of uncultured Gammaproteobacteria bacterium. Lineage (GTDB taxonomy): Bacteria > Patescibacteriota > Patescibacteriia > CAZFZQ01. The sequence continues at coordinate 12,234 of CAZFZQ010000001.1, forward strand.
AGCGATGAATATTTTAGATGGCCGGGGTATTTTTGCCACTTGGGATTTATGGATTTATGCATGCATGAGGGTGCCATTTTACCCCCTTTTACTGTCTTTGATATATTTATTTTTTGGCCACAGTTTTTTGGCCGCGGAGATATTTCAGTTTATATTGGGTATTTTTACTTGTTTGTTTGTATATTTAATAGTCGAAAGGATATTCAACAAAATCATCGCTTTTTTTACGGCTATTATTGTTGGTATTTATCCGATATACCTTGCATTTAATTTGCAGCTGATGAGAGAATCATCCTTTATTTTTTTATTTGTTGTTTTTTCCTATTTAATTTTAAAGACATTAGATAATCCCGTCTGGAAAAATTTTATTTTAAGCGGATTATTGTTCGGCTTAATGGTGTTAAATAGGCCGACTATATTTTTTGCCTTGCCGTTAATTTTGTCATGGCTTCTTATCATTTTTCGTAAAAATCGCAAATTATTTTTTCCTTTATCCATAGGGCTGGGACTTATTCCCGCTTTAATGATCGGCGGCTGGTTAATACGCGGACAAATCGTAGCTGGCGCACCTAGTATGGAATATCCTGGAACTTTGAATATGTGGGCATACGCAACGAATCACTCCAAAGAGTATGAGCGAGACAATATGACTGTTAATCCGGAAATTTTATGGGACAAACCTTACGCCAGTGAGGGAGAAAGAGTAAAGAGGCTTACTAACGAATCTCTCCAGGGTATTTTTAGAAATCCCGTTGGTCTAATAAAAAAAGGAACGCATAATTTATTTACGATGCATTGTTTTAGCGGTACGTGCTCTACGCTATGGGAGCCATTTTTAATGATTCTTGGCTTTATCGGGTTATCTTTTGGTCTGATATTATTGCCAATAACAACGATTTATTTTTTGATTTGTATTTTGGCGGTCGTTGTTCCAAGCGCCATTTTTGGCGGTAGCGGCACTTCACGATTTCGCAATCCTTTGGACTGGATATATATAATGTATGCCCTTTTCTTTATTTATGTTTTGGGAAAATCTTTAATTAACAGAAGAAGTTTAATGAATTTAATCAGTAATAAAGAATTTGGACAAATTAAACAAAATGAAAATAATATTCTAAAACATGCAAGGCGATTAATTATCCTGATTGTCGTTGCAACTATCGTTTTTGGATTGTTAAAAATTGGCTATAATAATGTATTTTGCAAAAATACCTATCTATCAGGCATTTCTAATCAGGAGGCGGAAGAAATTTTGGCTAAGAATAAATTTCTAATTAACCGTAGCCTTAAAAATTGGGAATCGTTCGAAAATATTAAAAATTATATTTTTGGGCACCAGATGAACTTGGATGATTATCGCGGCACGCTTATTAATTGGACGGGTATTATCCGTAACCCCGCATATATTGGCGCTAATCAAAAAATGAACAATATGATAGTATTAAGAGCGGATAATATTCATTCGTTTGAATCAACCTTTTTTAATTTTATCATTACTTCAAACACATGTTCTTTGGGCGGGGGAAATTTTTATGCTATATTCCCCGGCCGTTTGCCTGAAAATTTTAAAGACAAATATGTGGCGGTTTTGGGACAATTAAAACAAAATAACACGCCAGCGGATCGTTTTGGCATACATGTCATTGCGATTGTACTGATAGACAAACAGGGACAGCTGGATTTTAATCAGTTGGTATTTGCAGAGAATATAACTCAGCTTCAGAAACAATCGGATTTTTATAAAAATAAATAATTCTCGGCTTTTATATGATTCAACTAAGCGTAGTCGTCCCGGTTTATAATGAAGATGGCAGCTTAAGGAAACTTTATGAAAAAATAAAGGAGGTTTGTGATAATTTAAAAAGGGATTATGAAATTATTTTTATAGATGACGGTTCAGGGGATAAAAGTTTTGAAATTTTAAAAGAAATTGCCGCAAAAGATATCCTCGTGAAAATTATTAAATTCAGAAGGAATTTTGGCCAAACGGCCGCCTTGAGCGCCGGGTTTGACGCAGCGCAAGGTGAAATTATTATTCCCATGGATGCCGATTTACAAAACGATCCTGCTGATATTCCCCGGCTTTTGGAAAAATTAGATGAGGGGTATGATGTTGTGTCCGGATGGAGAAAAAATCGGCAGGATAAGTTTGTGTCGCGGAAGATTCCTTCTTGGATGGCAAACTCTCTTATCGCGTTTATTACGCGGGTAAAAATTCATGATTACGGATGTACGTTAAAAGCATACCGGAATGAAGTATTGAAAGATATTAAAATTTACGGCGAAATGCATCGTTTTATCCCGGCTTACGCGGCCTGGCGCGGCGCAAAGGTTACAGAGATTATTGTGGCGCACCATCCTCGCCAGTTTGGGAAGACAAAATATGGCATCTCGCGCACCTTGAAAGTCGTGCTGGATTTGTTAGTGGTAAAATTTGTTATTGATTATTCAACTAAGTCTATTTATTTTTTTGGCGGATTAGGATTGGCCTCCATTCTCGGCGGTTTTTGTAGTGGTTTATTAGCCACTTATTTAAAGTTTTATCACAGCATTCCGTTTATCTCAACCCCGTTACCGCTTTTAACTGCTTTATTATTTCTTGTTGGCATCCAGTTGATTGTGATGGGATTGCTTTCCGATATCATTTTGCGTTCTTATTATGAAACGAATGATAAGAAAACATATACCACAAAAGAGCGAATTAATTTTTAAAATAAACAGTTTTAATGATATCAAAAGATATCGGCGCGGTTTTAGCGCTTTGGTAAACGGCTGTTTTTATCATAAATTATGCAACATTTTAGCATTATTTTGCCTTCATATAATGAGGACGAGGGTATCAAAAGGGTAATAAATGAAATAAGGTCGTTGGGAGAACGGGAAAATTTTGTGTTTGAAATAATTGTTGTTGACGACGGTTCAACAGACAATACGGCGGAAACCGCTAAGAATCTCGGTGCAAAGATTATTTCTCATCCTATAAACATCGGTTACGGGCGGTCGCTTAAAGACGGCATCATGGCGGCGGCCAATGACAATATTATTATCGCCGACGCTGACGGTACCTACCCAATAAAAGAAATTTCCAAATTAATAAAAGAATTTGAGCGGGGCTTTGACATGGTGGTGGGCGCCAGGCAGGGCAAGGAATACCGCGGCACATTCTTTAAGATGCCGGCGCGGTATTTTTTTAAATTATTGTCAGAATTCGCGGCCGGCCAAAAAATACCGGATATCAACAGCGGCTTAAGAGTTTTCAAAAAAAGCGTAGCTTTGCAATACTTTGATATTCTATGTAATGGTTTCAGCTTCACCACAACCATCACTCTGTCATATCTTTTAACCGGCCGTTTGATTAAGTATGTCCCGATTGAATATCATAAAAGAGTCGGAAATTCTAAGGTGCGATATTTCCGAGACACTTTAAGAACTTTACAAATAATAGTTGAGGCGATTCTCTATTTTAATCCGATAAAGATTTTTTTGGCTCTGTCGGCGCTGGTGTTGTTGTTTGGATTTTTTATTTTGATATTTGGAATTATTTTTCACATCCGCACATTCTTTGATTTGTTCGCTTATTCCGTTATTGGTTCGGTAATTATTTTTGCCATGGGGCTTCAAGCTGATCTCTTGCGCCGAATTAAAGAAAAATAATTTTTTTATGGAAAGATTATTATTGATCAATCCGCCGGCAAAAGAAAAGATTATCAGAGATTATTATTGCGGCCACTTCGTGAAGGGGGACTATTTTTGGTCGCCAGTTGATTTAGTGATGTTGTCGCGCCTTGATGATTATGAAATTAAGGTTATTGATTTTATGGTGGAATGCGATATTGATGCGGAATTAGAAAAAGCTAAAATGTTCCGCCCCAACGTAATTATCGGTATGGTTTGGGAAAAGATCTACAAAGAAGATGCTGATTTTTTAAAAAAATTGCAAGAATCAACCGGGGCTGAAAGACTGCTTTTCATCGGCGATGTAACAAAATTCAATTCGCCCAAATTGCAAGAGTTGGGCATAGAAAGCGATTTTGTAAAAAGTTTTTATCATCTTGAAAATGCCGGTTTGGGGAAATTTTCCTTGCCCAGACACCATCTTTTTCCTCTCGCGAAATATTCAATGCCTTATTCATTGAGGGGAAAAGTGGCCACGGTTTTAACAGCGTATGCCTGCCCCTTTAAATGTCGGTTTTGCAATTCAGGTTCGTATCCTTACGAGGAGAGGCCGCTTAGAGAAGTGATGGAAGAATTAAAGGAAATAAAAAAAATGGGAGTCAAAGAAATATATTTTCGCGATTTTACTTTTACGGCAAACGAAGAGAGAGTACGCGAATTATGTCGGATGATGATTGAAAAAAGGTTTGAGTTTGACTGGAGTTGTGATGGCCGGGTAAATGTATCTTTGGAAACGCTGGAGTTAATGAAGCGGGCGGGTTGTTATCTTATATTTTTTGGCGTGGAGACGGCGGACGATTGTCTTTTGCTTGAGATGCGCAAGGGGATTACAGTTGCGATGATCAAAGACACTTTTTTGCGGTGTAAAAAATTGGGCATCAAGGTTTTAGCCAGTTTTATTATTGGCCTTCCAAACTCAAACGACAGTGATCTTGAAAAAACTTTGGAGTTTGCCAAAAAATATTGTGACTACGCAAGTTTTAACGTTTTTGAAAATAGGGTTGGCGCCGATTTAAAATTTGATAAAGGATCGGTTGATCGGACAAGGGCGATAGAAAAAGAATTTTATTTCCGGCCGGGTTATATTTTCCGCCAGTTATTGTCAATCAAAACGATTTTTCAATTTAAAAATTTTATGAAAAACGGTTTCGCCATTTTTAAAAAGTAAACATAAGAAAATTTAAAATTATATTTGTGGAAGATAAATTTTTTAGCAAAATAAAACACAGCACCATGCAAAAAACCCCGCAGTTTTATGAATTTTTGCGTTATGTTTTTGGTGCGGTTTTTGTGGGCAAGGATGTTGTGGGCGCAATAAAAGAAATACCTTTGAATAGCAAGATTATCAATTTAGGATCCGGTGCCAAAAAAGTCAGAAAAGACGTGATAAACGTTGATATTTTTCCTTCAGCAAGAGTGGATGTGGTGGCGGATGCAAAAAATTTGCCGTTTGCCAATGATTCCATGGATGCGGCTATTGCTGAACAGCTTTTGGAACACGTTTCCGATCCGCAAAAAGTTGTTGATGAAATATACAGAGTCTTGAAACCTGGCGGCACGGTTTATATTAGCACGCCTTTTATGATTGGTTACCATTCCATGCCGAATGATTATTATCGCTGGACATTAGACGGGCTTAAAGAATTAATGAAAAACTTTAAAGAGTCGGAATCGGGGATGAGATGCGGTCCCACATCGGCGCTGGTGGCGATTTTAAGCGAGTGGCTGGCGTCATTTTTGTCTTTTGGCATAAAATTTTTATATCAAATATTCTTGCCGGTTTTTATTCTTGTTTTGGCGCCGCTTAAAATTCTGGATTTTTTTATTTACAGATATAAAAGTTTTGATAAAATCGCGTTAGCTTTTTATTTTGTTGGTAAAAAATAAGCTTTATGAAAATATTATTAGTCACGCCGCCATACGACTTATGGAAACAAGGGTATGGCTCAAAAAGAATATTGAGGGCGGGATTTTTTCCGCCGCTGGGAATCGGTTATTTGGCCGCGCCCTTGCTTAAAAAAGGACATCAGATAAAAATAGTTGACGCCCCTCCTTTGGCTTACAAAAATGAAGACATCTTGCGCGAGGCGCTTCTGTTTAACGCCAACATTGTTGGAGTTTCATCGCTTACCGCTTCGGCCGCTGAGGCCTACGATTTGATAAAATTTTTAAAAGAAAAGATGCCCGGCGTTTCAATTATATTAGGAGGCATGCACGCCACTTGTTTTCCGGAAATGACTTTTGAAAAAGTTCCTAATCTGGACTGCTTGGTTTATGGAGAAGGGGAAAAAGCATTTGAAGAGATTGTGGAATCGATTGAACAGACTGGAAAAATTAGAGACGATATCTCAAGCACTTGGATGAAATTGCCTTCCGGCGAATTAAGAAAGAATCCGCCGGCCGAGCCCATCATGAATTTGGACGAGATATTGCCGCCGGCTTGGGAGCTTTATGACCATAAAATTTATCGTCCTTTGCCTTTGCAATATAAAAAGTGGCCGGTTGCCAATATTATTACTTCGCGGGGCTGCCCTTGGGGGCGGTGTACATTTTGTTTTGAATCGGGCCGGGCGTCACAGAAATACAGGAGATGCAGCCCCCAAAGAGCCATAGAAGAAATAAAAACACTGGTTTTAAATTTTGGAATACAAGAAGTGACTTTTTGGGATGATAATTTTTTAATTAATGAGCAGTGGGTTAATGAATTTTGCGATTTATTGGATAAAGAAAAAATAGATATTCCTTGGTCGGCTTGCGCCCGCGTTAATACGGTAAGCAAGTCAATGCTGGAGCGTGCCAAAAAAGCTGGTTGTTGGTGTATTTTTTATGGATTTGAAACCGGAAACGCGGATTTGCTTTTGAGGATAAAAAAAGGCGCGACTTTGGAGCAGGCGGAGCAAGCAGTCGGCTGGACGCACGGGCTTGAAATTGATACGCGCGGTTCGTTCATGCTGGCTTTGCCCGGTGAGACGCCGGAAAAAGCCATGAACACCATTAAATTCGCCATTAAGCTTAATGTAACTTTTGCGCAATTTTTGAATACTTATCCGGAATGGGGAACGGAGCTTCATGACGACGCAATTAAAAGCGGAAAAATAATGCATTTATATAAAGGCAGAACAGCGGTAACTTACGTTCCCGATGGTTATAAAAATGCCGAGGAAGTCAGGATGATGCAAAAAAAAGCATACCATTTATTTTATTACAGGTGGTCATTTATTGCCAAACATTTGCAAAGATTGATAAAAAATCCGCGGCTTATCAAACAATACTGGGATGGCATTAAATACGTTTTGGGAGTAAGCTCGTAAAATTATCGTATGAGGTTTTTAAAAAATAATTGGATTTTGATATTGATTTTGGCCACGGCTTTTGTTTTGCGCTTTGTGGGCATTTTTTATGGCTACCCCCTGATTTTAGCTGGCGACGAAACCCCGACTCTGCTGGCGAGTTTGAAAATGATCGGAACGCATTCGTTACGAGCGGCCACGCCGGGCTATTATTATCCCGCGTTATTATCTTATATTTATTTGCCTTTTTTGGTTATTTTTTTGGGATTTGGGCGGTTGTTTGGACTTTTTTCTGATATTAAAGCAATGCAAGAAGCGGTATTTTTTAATTTAGGAATTTTTATTCCTGTTGTCAGATTTGTAAGCGTCTTTTTAGGGACACTATCCGTTTATCTTTCATATAAAATAACGCGCCTGCTGTTTAATGATAAAAAAACAGGTTTGCTCGCGGCTTTTTTTGTGACCATAAGTTATTTTAATGTAAGCAATGCTCATTTTGCGCAAACCTGGACGGCGCAAACTTTTTTTATCCTTTTGGCACTGTATTTTGCCATAAAATTTTATAAAAAGGATAATCCTGGGGCAAAGGATTATATTTTTGGAGGACTGATTGTCGGCGTTGCCTTCGGGATTAATTTTGTCGGTATTCTAAGTTATTTTTGGTTTGTTCTGGCGCATTTTTTGCGAAATAAAAAAGACGGCTTTGTAAAAATTTTTATCAAAAACAAAAGTTTTTGGCTGATGAATTTATTTTTACTGTTGACGATGATTTTAGTTTATTATTTAAATCCCTACGGATTGAATAATTATCTTTCGAGGATTATGTATCCGAGTGCGGATGCGGCGGTAGGAATCGGGAACTCATCATATAAGCCTTTTAGTTTTAGTTTTTTAAAAGTTTTATGGTTTTATATAAAAAATACAGTGATACAAGAACCCGTTTTTTTTGCGCTGGCATTGGCGGGCAGTGTTTTTTTGTGGTTGCGAAATAAAATTATTTTTTATTTTTTGGTGTTATGGGCTATCCTCTATTATTTAATGATTTCGCCTTTAACGGGAGCAATGGGAAGGTACATATTACCCGTAGTTCCGCTAATGGCGATTATTACGGCCGGATTTATACAGGCAAGGTTTAGTGGTTTTTTAAATAAAAAAATTGTTTGGATATGTTTAATTATTATTTCTATCTATTCAATTTATTTTAGTATTTTATTTGATATAAGAATGCTAAAACAAGACACGCGTGTTTTGGCGAGAAATTGGATTTTAGAAAATATTCCCTCCGGATCAATTATCAAAAACGAGTATTTCGGCGAAAGCTTGTATCTAATTGAGGATAAGCGGGGCATTAATTTGATAAAAGATAATCGGCCGGAATTGTTTTCTACAAAAAGAAAATATTTATTGAGTTTGTCGGACAAGGATTATCCGAAATCGAATTATTTTATCTCCGGCCTTTCTGACATTTCTCGGTTGGTGCCAAAATTTGATTATGTTATTTTGGCCGGTTTTGATAAAAATGATTTAAGCAAACAGGCGGAAGATTTGCCAAAAAACGCGGAATTGATTAAGGTTTTTTATCCGGTTAAAATTAAAGACAATTTATTACTTCAGCCTTCATTTAAAAAATTACAGTTTACCCCGGATAATTCTCAATTTAGGCCGTGGTTTCTTTTTGAGCAAGTGGATTATAATGGGCCTTATATAGAAATTTATAAATTGCGATAATATTCATGCTTGCATAAAATCAAAATTTGGATTAATATGAAATTACTTTTGGTAAATTACGAATTTCCACCGGTGGGAGGGGGTGCGGGGAGGGTAATGGAAAGCCTCGCCAGGGAATTTGCAAAAAAAAATGAAGTAACGGTTTTTACGTCTTGGTATAAAGGTGAAAGAAGATTTGAAGATAAAGATGGATTTGAGATACGCAGGATTAATGTTTTTAGGAAAAGGAAGGATTGTTGCGGTTTTTTTGGGATGTTTTTATTTTTAGCTTTAAGTATTTTTCCATTGATTAAATTAGTTAAAAAAAATAGACCGGATGTTATTGTTTGTCATTTTGCCGCCCCCGTTGGGCCGCTGGGTTATGTGTTGTACAAATTATTCAAAATTCCCTATGTGATACACACCCATGGTGGTGACATTCCGGGGTTTATACCCGAACAGACGGGAGTCGTGTTTTCTTATATAAAATGGTTGATGAAGCCGATATGGGATAACGCAAAAATAGTTATTAATAATAGTTGGGGCGCCGAAAATTTGGCTAGAGAAAGTTTTCCTAACGCCAAATTGACACACATTAGAAATGGGATCGATTTGAAGGATTTTCAAAAAATTAAAAGTATTTATCATAGAAATAATAATATTGATGATAAGTTGAGATTAATAACAATAGGCCGGATAGCGGTTCAAAAAGGACTCAAATATTTGATTGACGCCCTAAAAGATCTTAAAAATAGGGGTAATTATAACATTGAGTGTATAATTATAGGCGATGGAGAGTTGCGGCAAGAGTTGGATAGACAAATTGAAAACGCCGGTTTGCAAGGGATTGTAGAAATAACGGGATGGCTCAACCACGATGAGGTTATTAGACGCCTGCTTGATTCGGATATATATGTTTCTCCCTCGATTAATGAGGGCATGTCCCTTGCTTTATTAGAGGCGATGGCCTGCGATTTGCCGGTTGTTGTTACGGATGTTATAGGGAATAATGAAGTGGTTGAAGACGGTTTGACCGGTTTCTTGGTGCAAGCGCGCGACTCTGTTGCGATGGCAACTGCATTGCAAAAGTTAATTGAAAATTATGATTTGCAAAATAAATTTATTGATAATATACGAAAAAGTATAGAAAATTATTCCTGGGAAATAATAGCGAAGGAACATCTTGTTTTATATGAAAATATCATCTTACGGAGCAATAACAAAGATTAAGAGCATAATTTTTTCTAATCGTTTGCAGGGTATTGGCGACTATGGATTAAGGGACGCATTGTTGGTTGCTTATAAAATTATTCAACTCAAGGGATTTGGGCCAATATTTTCGTATTTAAAATATATTATTGTTCCAAAAGAATCGGTCGTGAAAACTTTGCCTTTTGAAATGGTTTGTTATGTTACGTCAAAGTGTAATCTGCAATGTTCTTATTGTTGTTTTGGCATATCAGAGCAGAGTTTATTGCGCCGAATGGATGGTTTCCAAGAAATTTTAGAAGGTCGTGATATGACGATTGATAATTTTAAGCGGTTGGCGGCGCTACCCGTCTTTAAAAATGCGGTAGCGTTGGTTTTGTCCGGCGGAGAGCCGCTTCTAAATGTTGATTTTTTTAAAATTGTTAATTATGCAAAAGATAAATTTCCGCTCATACATTTAACTACAAACGGAACACTGCTTGATATTTTTTTTGAAGAAATATTAAATTCCCCATTGACGCATATTAATATTAGTATGGATGCTTCCTCGCCGGAAGATTATGAAAAAATGAGACGATGCGATGGGGGGAGGGAGCTATTTAATAAGATTACCGAATCCGTTAAACGGCTGGTAAAAGAGAAACAACGGCGAAAGAAAAATCTAAGAATATTATTATCTTTTGTTGTTGGCAAAATGAATTATAAGAAAATTGAAGAAATGGTTAAATTTAGTGAGAATGTGGGTGCGGATGCGATTAATTTGCAAAATGTCTGCGGATTTAATTGTAAAGAACTGTCTCGCGAGACACTGATGTCGGGAGATGAAGCTGTAAAAAAAGTAATAGGACAGATTAGGGCGCGGAACACAAAAATTCATATTATATATCCCAAGATCTGCTCATCTGATAAAAGCATCCGCGGATGTCGGCAATGCTTTGATGCTATGACGGTAAATGCCGAAGGAGATGTTGGCCCCTGTTCCGTTATTGTACCACGCCGCAATTCCATATATGGTAATGTATTTGACGATACAAATATTTGGAATAGCGAATTTTATCAAAAATTAAGGAAACCGCTTTTAGATAAGGATGCGCCGCTTGCTTCCAGCTATTGCGAGGACTGCACTTTTTTACATAGTGATTTTTTTTAAATATGAGAAAAGTAGATTATGAAAATATTTGGCTGAAGAAGTGGGGCGATATGCAGCAATATGGCCCATTCCATAGACATAGGCGGAGAATAATGAAAAAAATGCTGGAAGGATTAAGATTTGAGACTGTTTTGGATGCGGGCTGTGGCGAAGGATCAAATTTAAATTTTATTCGAATATTAAATGGGGGGGCAGAATTGACCGGATGCGATGTGTCGGAGCGGGCTTTGGTTTTGGCGCGAGAAAAGGCGCCATTTGCTGAATTTTATCTTTTTGATTGTGAAAAAGAAAAATTAGAAAAATCATTTGATTTGGTCATCTCCAGTGACGTAATGGAACATTTGGAAAATGATGTCGCCGCAATTCAAAATTTATATGATATGACCGCAAGATATTGTCTCATTGGAACAATCAGCGGCAGAATGCGTGATTTTGAGGCGGATATAGGGCATAAGAGAAATTATGCGATCGGTGAATTGGAGGAAAAAATGGGAAGAGCTGGTTTTAAGGTGTTGAAAAGAATTTATTGGGGCTGGCCGTTTTATTCGCCTCTTTATAGGAATTTTTTAAATCTTGGCGGTATTAATCAGTTAGCGGAAGGAAAGATGGGATTATTAAAAAAAATAGCGGCCATAGTATTGTTTATAATTTTTTTCTTGAATTCTTCGCAACGAGGGGATTCTGTCTTTGTTTTAGCAGAGAAAAGATAAGTATTTATGTCAATAATTAAAAAGGTTAAAACAGCTTGTAATTGCATTGCCAAACCGATAGCATCGGGAGTTTTGCCGATTAAAATTCAAATTGAAACGGTTAATAATTGCAATCTACGGTGTATTTCTTGCTCGCGCGCCGATGCGGTTCGGACTCCGAAAATAATGGCTTACGAAAATTTTGTCCGTATCATTGATGAGATCGAGCCGATTTATATAACGCTTTCCGGTTTGGGAGAAAATTTATTAAATCCCAATCTTTGCCGCATGATACGGCATTGTACCGATAAAAAAATTTTTGTAAGCTCTATTTCCAACGGCGTTATTTTGGATAAATATTATGCCGAATTATGCGATGCGGGACTTGATTTATTGAGCATTTCTTTGGACGCAACAGACAGGCAAACGTATTATAATATAAGAAGATTTGATGTTTTTGATCAAGTAACGCACAATGTGCGCCTTCTGACCGACTATAAAAAAAAGTATCATCTGGTGAAGCCGAAAATCAGGGCAAGTTTTTGTTTGCAGAAGAATAACATTAATCAGGTAAGTGGTTTTTTGTCCCTCTGCCGGCAACTGGGGGTTGATGAGGCACATTTTCAGCCCTTACTTTTAGCAAATGTAAATGAACGAAAGAGCGATCTCGCCTCAATGCTGACTAAGGATTTATTGCGGGAAAAACTTACCTTAGCCGGAGAATTTGGAAAGACCTTGGGCATGGCGAATAATATTAATGAAATTTTAGATTATTTGGATATGTATTGGCGGCAATATGAATATAAGCCTGGTGATGTTATTAATAAATCAATATGCCTTAATCCCTGGTACGACGCTTTTATTGATGTTGAAGGAAATATAAAGCCTTGTTGCAATTTTAGCTGGAGGCCGCAAAGCGGTATAATGGGTAATGTTATAAACGAAGGTGTTGTTGCGTGTTTTAATAATAAGCAATATAAATGGTTCAGGGCTGCTATAAAAAGAGGGGAAAAACCATTTGAGGAATGTGAGGCCTGCAATCCCATAGACATCCGGCGTATTATAAGATGGGCAAGAAATGCTATTTATAATTTTTTTTAATTTATGCTGCAAGATATAAAACGCAATTATTATTTTAGTATTTTGGCAATGCGATTGCTTATGTTTCGGCCATTTGTCCGCAGTTTTCCATATAGATTTTTTTTAAAGCGGAAAATGGCGCGAGATATGGCGTATATGAAAAACAATCCCCCCATTTGCTGCATTGAACTTACCAATGCTTGCAATGCTAATTGTAAAATTTGTGTTAGAAATTCAATGACGCGCGCCATTGGCTTAATGTCCGATGAATTATACAAAAAGATAATTGACGAGCTATCTTCTTGGCCCACGAGTTATAAAGAGATAGTTTTGGTTGGTTTTGGCGAAACCGCCTTGGATCCTAAATTGCCGGAAAAAGTCAAATATGCCAAAGAAAAAGGAATAAATAAGGTTCAAATGTTTTCCAATGGTTCTATGTTAAATCGCCCGCTGATTGATGCTCTAATATCCGCTGGTTTGGACGAAATTATTTTTTCCATTGATAGTATCAATCCCAAGAAATACGAAGAGATTAGAAAATTGCATTTTAGCGCGGTACTGGAAAATCTTGAATATTTTATTGAAAAAAGCCGTGGAACAGGAACTTCCGTTTTAATAAATTCCGTCGCCTACTCCAAGGATTCGTTTTATGACATTAAGGATATATATAAAAAATATAGCGGACGCGTAAAGGATGTGCTTTTTAGCATGGCCACCAATTGGGGGGGGCTGAAGGATGGCCTTGATTATTCATTATTTAATAATTCTGTTTATACCGGTATTGGAAATCCACCCTGTCCGCATTTGTGGACTTTTTTGCCGATTCGCTGGAACGGCGACGTTTCTTTATGCTGCAATGATTTTGATTCAAAGGTATCAATTGGAAATCTTAATACGGAAAAATTAATAGATGTGTGGAATGGGGAGCGACTCGGGAAGTTGCGAAAAATGCATCTTGAAGGAACGGATAATCTTATATCCGTTTGTAAGGATTGTAATTTTTATCGCAATTGGTGGATGAGATAATGCAAAAAAGTTATTGGTTTTTTTATGGTTACCTTTGTTAGTTTAATATTTTTTTTCGGCATTATTTTCTTTTTTGGCTGGCAGTTGGCCATTTTTTTGCTTAAAGAAAATAGGATCTATGTTTTATTACCCTTTGCGGAATTGCTGGGTGTTTGCGGTTATGTTTTTTTGTTGAATGCTTTAGCTTATTTTATTGACATACGGATTTCTTTTTATTTGGTTTTGGGCTTGCTACTGGTTTTGGGATTATTATTTTTACTTTTAAATCGCGGCTGTCAACACTTAAATTTGGGTTTACCGAAAAAGCAATTTTTAGCAGTTGGTATAATCGCCGTAATTATAATGCTAAGTTCGGGTTTTGTGGCGTTGAGAGCCTTGGAATATGACGATGTGGCCGTAGGCCACATCAATTTAGCCCCAACAATCAGCGAGGGAAATTTTCCTGTTCGCAACGTTCTTGATCCATCAAACTTATTTGCATATCATTATGCTCCGGATTTATTTACCGCGGCAATTTTTAGAATAACTAATTTGTCCGTTGAATTTGGCTATGATGTTCAGATGTTTATTTTTTCCGGCCTTATATTTTTGATGGGCTTCTTATTGATTTATGAATTTACGAACAGTTCTTTTTTGGGGATAGGAGCTTCTTTTTTAATGTTATTTGGTGGCGGGTTTACTTTTGTAAATTTTTTTAAAGGTTTTTTCGGCCTGTACCAAAAAATTATTTTACATCAACAAGCTTATGCGCCGTGGAAATTTTTAAGTTCAGCCATTAACGCCAATTTATTCAACCCCTTGATCGCCAATATTCATAATCACAGCGGAGCCATGGGCGTGCCCATGGTTTTGGGAATAGTTTATTTATATTTTAAAGCAATAAAAAATGATCAATATTGGTTGAGAATTACTATTTTAAGCGGAGTTTTATTCGGTTTTTTAGCTTTAAGCATTGAAACATATTTTGCTGTTTTATTCGTCGTTTTTTTGATTTATCCATTCTTAATTTTTATATTTCGAAGAGATCGAAGCCAATTTAAAAAAAATATTAAGGTTTCCGCGATTACTTTATTGATTGGCGTTCCGATAGCTCTGATCCAAGGAGGGGTAATCACCGAATATATCCGGGGGGGTTTTATTTTGAAGTTATTTTCTTTAGGCGGAACTTCCTCATCAAACTTATTGAAAGAAATGACGGCGTTATCTTCCTTTGGTGCGTTTGATTTGTTTATGAATTTTGGATTTTTATTGTTGTTATTTCCTTTTGCCGTGTTTTATTTGAAAAGATACCATTATGAACTGTTATTTTTCATCTTGATTATTATAATTTCTTTTTCTGCGCCATTTTTGGTTCAATATTCTTTTGCCGCGGCACTGAAAAGATTATTTTTTTTAACTTTGGCATTTTTAGGTCTAGTGGACGGGCTGTTTTTGGGTCGGTTGATTTTAAAATTTAAAGAAGAGAGGAGAATAAAAATGATGAAATTAATCGGAGTTGTTTTATTTTTTAGTGTCTTAAGCGGGTTGATTTGGCAAATTGCTTATATAGCATTTCCAATAGGGGACATCGGCAAAAATAAACCACTTTTAGGGCGCGCAACGCAAATGCCGGAAATTGAAAAACAAGCTGATCTATGGATAAAAAAGAATACATCCATAAAGGACATTTTTTTCGTTTATTATAAAAAATCAATTTTTAATTATTCTACGACGGAATTTTCCGCTCTTCATGGCCGTTTTGCGCCAATGGAAATTTTTAGAGGCGCGGAGAGCCAAACTCAAATGTATGTAGAGGCGCCTGAATACCATCAATCCGTAAAAGATTGCGACTCGGAGTTTTTTGGGTATCATAAGATAAAATATATTTATATTACGCCTCAGTGGCCGGAAGGCTTGGAGGAAACTTGTAAGAAAAAACACATTCTTGAGTTGAGATATGAGTTAAAAAAAGGAAATGACCTTAGAAGAATCTATGAAATTAAATCTTGATGAATAATTTTTTTATGAAAGGCGTTTTGAGAAATAAATTGATTTGTTTAAAATGCGGGGCTGTTTTATCGGATGATAATAAAAGAATTGTTTGTCCCCATTGTCAGACAGCGTATCAACGTCGTGGCGATGCTATAATATTATCTCCATTTAAAGAATCTTTTTTTCTCAATAAAGACAGTTCTAATGGTATTGTTGACAAACTTAAAAATTTTTTTAAAAAATTCCCCAGTTTATATAAAATTTTTTATTATTGTTTTGGATCTTTTTTAGTTGGAAAATCGATCAAATCTTTATTGAATAACATTCCGGAAGGAAATTTAATTTTAAATTTAGGGTCAGGCTTTAAAATAATTAGAAAAGATGTTATTAACGTGGATTCGTTCCCGTTCAAGGGTGTTGATGTGGTGGCGGACATAAAAAAAATACCATTTTTAGACGATTCCGTTGATTTTATAATTTGCGACGCCGTCTTGGAGCATATTGACGAACCTGACGCGGTAATTAAGGAGATGTCAAGAGTTTTGAGGCCCGGCGGCTTAGTTTATGTAACAATACCATTTATTTTTGGGTTTCATAGCTGTCCGGAAGATTATTATCGTTGGACCGAAAGCGGTTTGAGAGCTAGAATGAAAGATTTTTGCAAAGCGGAAGTTGGCGTCTGCGTTGGTCCGAGCTCTGCAATGGTGTTTATACTTTCCGAATGGTTGGCAATTATTTTATCTTTCGGCATAAAGAGAATCTATGAATCATTGATAATATTATTTTTAATAGTTCTATCCCCGCTAAAATTATTAGATTTTTTTTATTATAAGTACCCGCCGTCCAAAAATATTGCCGCTGGATTTTATTTCATAGGTTATAAGCAAGATTAAAATATATTTTATGCAACAACGTCCAGCTGATTTTGAAAAATGGAACGAAGAGATGGCTATTAAATATAATCCTGACAATTATCATAATAGTAATAATTTTTTAATTCGATGGATTGAAAGAGCGAGGGCAAGGGCGATTATAAAATCGTTAGATGTTAAAGATGGTGATAAAGTTTTGGATTTGGGTTGCGGCGCGGGTAATATGTTGGCGCAGATTAACGGGGGCGAACTTTATGGAGTGGATATTTCGGATTTTCTTTTAAATATTGCGCAAAACAGAAATTATCAACGTCCAGTCGCTTTTATAAGGGGCGATGTTGAAAATTTACCATTGGAAATTTCGTGCAGAAAATATGATAAGATTTTTTGCAGCGAGGTTTTGGAGCATGTTTTGCATCCGGAAAAAGTAGTTGATGAAATTTTGAAAGTGAGCCATCAAGATACGGTGATAGTTTTTTCTGTGCCTAATGAGAAACTGATAAATAATATAAAATCCGTATTTTTAAAATTACGCGTATTTAATTTCTTTTTTCCAAAAATTTCTAAACACATGACGGACGAATGGCATTTGAGGGAAGCTGATAAGAAATTTTTAAATGGAATATCTGAAAATAAATTAGTTTGTCACAAAATTGAGGGCATTCCTTTTAGTTTTTTACCATTGCATTTTGTGGCTAAATATTTGGTCAAGAGATGAACGCACTACGGTTGTTTTATGGCGCAATAAGTGGTACAATTAAACCCGCTATATATTATGTCATTAGCCGGAAAAATCGGAAAAAATACGGGTATAAAATACGCCCAATCGATCGCTAATATTATTTTTGGCGCGCTGGCAGGTTATGTTACCTTACGCTATCTGACTGTGCCGCAATTTGGCGCGTTCGCTCTGGCCTTATCGTTCGCCTGGGTGGTTTTACCGTGGATCGATTTGGGTATCAGCCAGGTTGTTGTCGCGGATGCGGCCGGATATTTCGGGCGGAAAGAAATGGATAAAGTGAAAAGGCTGTTCCGCGGCTTTACATTTTTAAAATTATTTTTTGGCGCCATTGTTGCCATAGCCGGTTTGATTTTTTCTTTTTTCTTGAAATATGACGCGCAATTTATTTTGCTTCTGCGGTTGTCCGCCATTTTTGTTTTTATTCAATGTGTGAGAAGCATCGTTATAACTGTTTTTGAAAGTTTCTCGCGATTTTTTTATTCGGCAGTTTTGAACATCTTGGAATCGTTTTTCAAACTTGCCGCCATTTTTGTTTTTATTTTTTTGTTGAAAATGCAAGCCGAGGGCGTAATTTTGTCTTATATTTTTTCCACGTTTTTGGCGATCGTATTTTCTCTGCCGTTTTTTATAAAAGTTATTTTACCGTTTAGAAAAATTATCACATCGCCCGAACCGATATTCAAAAAACTTATTTTTGAACATGGAAAATTTCAAGCCTTTTCCCAGCCGATAAAGGCTTTGTCGGACAATTTCCAACTGTGGTATATCGGCTGGTCTTTAAATACTTCGGCGGTGGGGTTATATCGTTTAGCTTCTCAGCTTTTTAATTATATTTCGCTTTTGCCCGCCGTTTCGGAATCAGTTTTAATGCCGATTTTTTCCGAAGAAATGGGATCACGGCCGGGAAAAACGGGTTTTATAGTTCAGCGAGTCAGTAAATATTTGTTCTGGCTGTCTGTACCGCTCACTCTCGGAGGTTTTTTTGCCGTGCCGCCGGTTTTGTATTTTCTTTTTGGAACAAAATATAATGCGGCCATGCCCGTTTTTTATATGATGCTCATTTCTTTGCCGGCTATCGCCCTGGGGACCAGTTTGCGTCCGGCATTTTTTGCGTTTAAAGATCAAAAAACAATTTTAAAGATTCATCTCTGGACGATTTTTGTTTCCTATCCAATTGCCATACTCTGTTCTCTGCGATGGGGACTTCTTGGTTTTAGTGTTGTCGCGCCTGTTTCAGCCGCCAGTTCGCTTTTTTTCAGAATTTATTATTTGCGGAAAAGGATCAGCGGCCCGATTTTTACAGTAAAAAGTTTTTTTTCTTTTGACAGGTATGATAGCTTGCTGGCAAGAAGAATTTTTTTTGCCATAAAAAATAAGAAACTAATATCCTAATATGCAGACAACGTCTGAAGTAACACAATATTTATCAAAATATATAAGCGGGAGAACGCTTGATTTTGGCGCAGGCGGTGCCAAATATCGCGATATAATCAAGAGAAATGCAAACGAGTATATCGCTTTTGATATGATGCCGGGAAAAAATATTGATGTCGTGGGCGACGTAATGAGCGCGCCATTTGCTGCGGCTGAATTTGACACCGTTATTTCCACGCAAGTGCTGGAGCATGTGGAAAAGCCGTGGATAATGATCGGCGAAATAAGCCGTATCTTGAAATCCGGCGGGAAGTGCATTTTGACCGCGCCATTTTTACAGCCGTATCACAATGACCCTGGAGATTATTTTCGTTATACGAAAGATGGCATGGCGTCTCTTTTTAAAAATAGCGGATTTAAAATCGTGGAATGCGGCAGTTATGGGAAAATTTTTACCGTTTTGTCCGAATTTATTAAGTTTATTTATTTTGATCCTTATAAAAAACAGAAAAAAGGCGCGCCGCGCATTTTGGTTTTTTTGCTAAAAATGGCGAGATTTCTTGACAAGTATGCGAAAAATGATAAGATTTATTCCAATGTATATATTGTGGCCGAGAAATTGTAAATTATGAAAATCGCCATTCTACAAGATGAAATGCCGTGGGATTCCGTTGGCGGGGCCGGCGTGGTTGCGCTTGATTTAGCTAAAGCATTGTGCCATCGCGGGCACGATGTTTTTGTTATTTGCGCCACGCACAGAGATGTGCCTGAATATGAAGAAAGAGGCGGCTTGAGAATATACAATATTAAAAACAGGCCATTTGGTTTTTTAAGATATTATTTTTGCCTATATAATCCGCAGATCGTGCCAAAAATCCGTAAGATTTTTGAAAAAGAAAAACCGGATGTTGTTCATTGCCATAATTTGCATTCCGCCTTGTCGTACCATTCTTTGAAAATCGCCAAAAAAATCGCCAAAAAAATTTTTATTACCACGCATGACGCAATGATGTTTAATTACGGAAAATTGGCCAGTGCAAGATATTTAAAAAATTTTGATTGTCGGGCGTCTTGGATTGATAACTTTAAAACAGCGGGGAAGCAATATAATCCGCTGCGCAATATTTTAATCAAACATTATTTAAAATATGCGGACAAAATTTTTGCAGTCAGCCACGCGCTCGCGGACGCTTTGAATCAAAACGGAATTAAAAATATAGCCGTTGTTTATAATGGCGTGGACATAGGCTCCTTTCGTGCCGAAGAAGATGATGTTAAAAATTTTAAAAAACATCATAACCTGGAGGGGAAAAAAATTATTTTTTTTGCGGCCAGAATCAGCCGGGAAAAAGGGCCGGAAACATTATTGCGGGCATTGCCTCATATCTTAAGACGGATTCCTAATGCTGTTTTGCTTATCGCCGGCGACGGCAACGAATCGTATGTAAAAATTTTGAAAAATATTGCCGCCTCCGCCGGCTTGGAAAATGCCGTTTTGTTTTTAGGCAGAGTTCCTTATGAAGAAATAGACAAATTTTATTTTATTGCCGATGTCGCGGTGACGCCGTCAATTTATTTGGATCCGTTTAATTTGACGAATATTGCGGCTATGGCCGCAAAAAAACCGGTCGTGGGCACCTGCTACGGCGGCACTCCGGAAATTGTTTTAGATGGAAAAACCGGTTTCATAATCAATCCTTTTAATATAGAAATCATGGCTGAAAAAATTTCCAATTTGTTGGAAGATGAACAATTGTCCGAAGCGTTCGGTGCGGAAGGAAATAAAAGAGTAAAAGAAAAATTTTCTTTGGAAAAGCAGGTTGATGAAACCTTGCGATATTATAATGAATAGTTTATGTCTGATGTAATTTTATTTTTTCCGAAAGTCAAAGAAGATGGTTCATCGGCTTTTTTGCCGGCCAATCTTTTAATGGTGGCCGCGCCGCTCGTGGCAAAAGGGGTGTCTGTTAAAATTATCGATCAGCGCACGGATGAAAACTGGCGCGAGATATTATTGGAAGAATTGAAACGAGAGCCGCTTGTTGCCGGCTTCACGTCTCTTACGGGCAAGCAGTTGCTCTACGCGCTTGAGGCGAGCAAAATCGTCAGAGAAAACAGCCGGGCGAAAATTGTCTGGGGCGGCATTCACGCTTCTCTTTTACCGGAGCAGACGCTCGAGAACGGCTGCATTGATATAGTGGTCGTGGGAGAGGGCGAGGAAACATTCAGCGAGCTTTACGGCCGGCTGAAAGACGGGCGTCCGTACGAAGATGTTTTGGGGTTGGCATATAGGAAAGACGGAAAAATTTTTGTAAATCCCCCAAGGAGTTTTATCAATTTGGATTCATTGCCGGAATTGCCGTATCATTTGATTAAAATGGAAAAGTATATCAGTTCAAAATCTTTCGCTTCCGGCCGGCCGGCAAAAAATATTTTTTTCTTTACCAGCCGCGGTTGTCCGCATCATTGCGGATTTTGTTACAACGAGGGCTTCAACAAGAGGCGGTGGCGGGGGATGAGCGCGGAACGGACTTTCAAAGAAATTAAGCGGCTGTATGATGAGTATGGCGTTACGGCTTTCGATATAGAAGATGATGAATTTTTTACTGATTTGGCGCGCGTAAAAAAGTTTTGCGGATTGGTTATCCAAAACAATTTGAAGATTGAAATTTTTACTTCCTGCCGCCTGAATTATTTAGACAGAATGGATGATGATTATTTGGAATTGATAAAAAAAGCCGGTTTCTTGATACTATCTTTTGGCGTGGAAACCGGATCGGAGAGAATGCTAAAATTTGTGGATAAGGATATCACAATAGAACAGGTTCTGCGCGGTGTTGCCCGCCTGCAAAAAGCCGGCATCGGTTCAAAATATTATTTTATGGTCGGTTTTCCCACGGAGACGATAGAAGATATGTATGCGACAACGGATTTAATGCAAAAAATGAAACAAATTTCACCGGGCATCCGCATTCCGCAATGGCGCGTTTATGCGCCGTATGCCGGTACATTGCTTTACATCTTAAGCCAGGAACACGGTTTTGTGCCGCCGGTTTCCATTGCGGAGTGGTCAAAGTTTGAATACTCCGTTATCAATACGCCGTGGATTACTCCAAAAATGCGGCGGATTGTGGAAAATGTTATTTTTCTGTTAAAATATTTGGAGGTAGACAAGAGTGATGGACCAGCATGGCTGACCAAGCTTTACAGTAAAACAATCAATTGGCGATGGAAGCGGCATTGGCTCGGTTTTGTGCCGGAGAAAAAAATAATTGAAAAAATTTTATCATTAAAATACGGAGGAAGATAATATGAAAGATTACAAAGTCGGCATAATGGGGATAGGTATGGTGGGGGGAGCTACGGCGCGTTATTTTGAATCAAAAGGCATAAAACCGTTTCTTTATGATCCGCCGCGGGGCTTGGATTCCAAAGAAGAAATCAACAAGGCGGAAATGGTTTTTATTTGCGTGCCTACGCCTTATGACGATGAGAAGGGCGGTTTTGACTTATCTTTTGTCAGGCAGGCAATTTCTATTTTAAACGGAGAAAAAATTGTTGTTTTGAAATCAACGATTTTGCCCGGCTCAACCGATGATTTGCAGGCCGAATTTCCTCAGCATAAGATTTTATTTAATCCGGAATTTTTGACCGAAGTCACGGCGGATCAAGATATGAAATTTCCCGACCGCCAGATTGTGGGCTATACGGAAAAAAGTTTTAATGTAGCCAAGGATTTGATGTTGCTTTTGCCGCTCGCGCCTTTTGAAAGAATCGTTCCGGCTAAGGTTGCGGAAATTGTAAAATATTTTAATAATACATGGTTCGCGACCAAAGTTATTTTTGCCAATCAGGTTTATGATGTTTGTGGAAAATTAAACGCGGATTACGATTTAATCGCCGAATGCGCGTCAGCGGACAAACGCGTTGGGCCATCGCATTTGCAAGTTTTACATAAAGGGTATCGGGGTTACGGCGGCAAGTGTTTGCCCAAGGATACGCGCGCTTTCATTCAGCTGGGCGAACGTTTGGGAGTGGATTTGAAATTATTAAAAATGGTTGAGGAAATTAATAATGATTTGATTGGCAAACAAGGAATGAACGGAAAAATTTAAATTATGAAATATCTCGTAACCGGCGGGGCGGGGTTTATTGGGACGAATTTAGTAAAAGAATTGCTGGCGCAAGGCCACGAGGTTGTTGTGATTGATAATTATGCCGGCGGAAGAAAACCGGAGCGGATGCAAAACGGCGCCACATATTTTGAGGGCGATATCCGCAAGCCCGAGGATTTGAATAATGTTTGTCGAAACGGTTTTGATGGAATATTTCATTTTGCCGCTTTGCCCAGAGTGACTTTTTCCGTGGAGCATCCGGCGGAAACGCACGCGGCCAATGCTACTGGTACATTAAATGTTTTAATCGCCGCGCGGGATCATAAAATAAAACGCGTGATTTTTTCTTCATCGTCGTCGGTTTATGGCAATCAAGAAATTTATCCTTTGAAAGAAGATTTTATTCCGTTGCCCATCAGTCCCTATGCTTTGCATAAATTTATCGGCGAACATTATTGCCGGCTGTTTAATAGTCTCTATGGGCTGGAAACCGTCTGCCTCCGGTATTTTAATGTCTATGGCCCGTATTTTGATCCCGAAGGGGCGTACGCCTTGGTTATTGGCAAGTTTTTAAAACAAAAAAAAGAAGGCACGCCCATGACTGTTTGCGGCGATGGAGAATATTATCGCGACTACACGCACGTTTCCGATATCGTGCGCGCCAACATCGCGGCCATGCAGTCGGATAAAGTTGGACGAGGCGATGTATTTAATATCGGAAATAATAATCCGCATTCGGTAAACGAATTGGTTAAAATGATCGGCGGAGAATTTGTTTTTGTGCCGCCCCGCCCGGGCGATGTCCGCTTTACTCAAGCTGACAATTCTAAAGCCAAAGAAATTTTGGTCTGGGAACCGAAAGTTCGGTTGGAAGAGGGGATAGAAGAATTGAAAAAAATGTATTTATAAAAAATCAGCCCTGTTATCGTGCTGATTTTTATCTCCCCCTAAATCTCAAAATAGTATTTATGGTTTTAAGTATGATGGTAGCGTCCAAAAGAAATGACCGATTTTTGATATAAAAAATATCGTACTGCAATTTTTTCAGATTCTGTTCCGCGTTTCCGGCGTAAGGATAATTTATTTGCGCCCAGCCGGTCAGCCCGGGCTGCACTAAGTTCCGTAAAGGATAAAATGGTGCCTTTTCCGTAAATTCCGCCACAAACTCCGGCCGCTCCGGCCGGGGGCCGATAAAGCTCATCTCGCCCAAAAGAACATTTAAAATTTGAGGCAGTTCGTCAATTCGCGTCCGCCGCAAAAATTTTCCGAAGCGGGTGATGCGGCTGTCGTTTTCTCCGGCAAATTGCGGCGCGCCCGCTTCCGCGTTTTTCACCATGGTGCGGAATTTGTAAATTTTGAAAATCCTCCCGTTTTTGCCAACTCTTTTTTGCGTGTAAAAAATCGGCCAGCCGTCGCTCGCCAATTCCCCAATCGCGACAATCGGAAAAATTGCCACAAACACGACGCCCAAAATTCCGGCCAGAATATAGTCGGTCGCGATTTTACCGCGGTCGTATATCTTTTTCTCCGCTTCTTGCAAATTATCCAAAAACCATCCTTGGGTTAAATTTTCAATCGGCAATTTGCCCGTCACCTGTTCATATAATTTTAACAAATTGATAAAAGTGATGTTGGAAAAAATCAGCTGATAGAGCTTGGCGTTCGCGGTTTCATCAATATTTTTTCCATGATGGACGGCGATGGTGTTCACGCCCAATGCTTTTGCGTTTTGGATCATTTCTTCCATGGCCGGCTGTTTTATGTCCAAGTCCGGAATTTTTTCATCGGCCACCACGCAGACGACTTCATATCCCAGCTGCGGCTCGTTTTTGAAAGCGGTAATCAGCTCGCGCACTTCTTTGGAATATCCCAAAAAAGCAATGCGGGTTTTAAAAATATATTTCGCGGTTATCAGATTGTAGGCGGCGCGCCAGATGATGATAAGGAAAGCGGCGATGGCGGCGTCCATGAAAAGAGTTGTTTTTGGCGCAATTCCAAAAATTGGCGTAAGATAGAAGAAGAAAGAGGCGATAAAAACATTGATGGCAAAACTTTCAAGCAGCGTCCGGAAAAGAACCAAATTATTTTTCAAAAAATTCAGGTTATACAAATTTTGAGAATAAAAAACCGCCACCCAGATAAGATAAATGATGACAAAGGGATAAAAATGCAATTGCCAGTTTGCGTTTATATAAGCTTGACTGAAACGGAGGTACAGGGTAATATAAAGAGAGGCGAAAAGAAGGAATAGATCGCCTAAAAGCAGGATTATTTGTTTAAGCTTAGCGAGAATTAACATAGGTATTGTTAAAAACATCATAGCTTATTTTGCGTAAAAAATCAAGGGTCTATGAAAAAAGCAATTATAATTTTAATAATTTTAATTTTATTGGCCGGCGGAGGCATTGTCGGCTATTTTTCTTGGCAAAAAGCCAAGGAAGCTAAGTTTTTATCAGCCAATCCGCAAACCGCGGAGGCTTACGCGCTAATTCAAAAAAGAGAAACCCAGCTCAAAAAAGATAAAAATAACTATGATTACATGATGAGCATTGCTTTTAATTGGAAGGGCATTGGCGAGGTGACGAAAAACAATGAATATTTAAAGCGATCTATAGCGATGTATGACCAAGTGATTAAACGCTGGGGCAACAAGGCATACTTGCCGTTTTTGAATCGCGCCAATGTTTATATTGAATTGAAGGATTACATACGCGCCGAGCAAGATCTGAAAATTGCCTTGGAAATTGACCGCGGCGAGCAAAATCTTTATATCGCTTTGGCGAATTTGTACAAAGACTACATGAAGAAAAGTAATGATGAGGTTAAAGCAGTATACACAAACGCCATGCAAATAATAGTGGGAGGCGGCAATTTGGTTAACAATTACGCCAGTTTCTTGAATGAAATTGGAGACTATAAAGAAGCTTTGAAGTATTATAAAATGTTAAAACAGGCTTATCCTAACAATCTCGGTTTTGATGAAGCGATTAAAGAGCTTGAAGAAAAACTTCCAAAAATATAATAACAAGATAAATAAAGAAGTGAGTAGTAAATAGTGAGTAGTGTTTTTCCTAACTACTAACTACTAACTACCAACTACTCGCTATTAACTATTATGGCCAAGGAAAATGTTCTCGTGACCGGCGGCGCCGGTTTTATCGGTTCGCACTTATGCGAACGGCTTTTAAAAGATTATAACGTTGTTTGTTTGGATGATTTTTTGACCAGCAGCGAGAAAAATATCAACCACTTGGTCCAGCTCCCAAATTTTGAATTTATAAAACAAAACTTGTCGGACGATTTTGACTTGGAGGCGGTGCCGGAATTGGCCAAATTTCAAATAAATGTTAAGGGATTTAAGGCGATTTTTAATTTATCTTGCCCCACCTCGGCCAAAAATTTTGACGCATTAAGGATTACCACATTGGATTCTAACAGTGTGGCTATGAAAAATGTTTTGGAGCTTGTGAGAAAATATAAATCAAAATTTGTCCATATTTCTTCATCTGTGGTTTATGGCGGCAGGGATAAAATGAAAGGAAAGGTAACGGAAGACGAAGAGGGGATCGTAAACCATTTATCCCCGCGCGGCTGTTATGATGAGGGAAAGCGTTTTGCGGAAACCGCGGTCGCGACTTATCACCAGGTTTATAAAACCGATTATAAAATCGCCCGCGTTTTCCGGACATACGGCCCGCGCGAACGCCTTTTTGACGGCGAGATGGTGCCGGATTTCGTGGTTGACGCGGCCAATAACAAAGATTTGATAATTTATGGCGACAAAAATTTTCAAACCTCTCTGGTTTATGTGTCTGACGTGGTGGATGCGCTTGTAAAATTGATGAGCGCGCGCGCGGATATCGGTCCGGTGAATATCGGTTCGGACGTGGATTTAAAAATCGTTGATGTGGCTAAAAAAATTATTGAAATGACCGGATCAAAATCCAAAATTGTTTTTGACAAACCTCTGCCGTTTATTACCGAGCTGGTTTTGCCCGATATTACCAAAGCTAAAGAAGAACTGAGCTGGCTGCCCCTCGTTCGCCTGGAAGACGGATTGAAGAAGACTATTGATTATACTTTGGCGCATAAAGAACTGCTGGGAATTTAATTACTAATTACTAATTACTAATTACTAATTTTCAAGAGTTTTTGGATGAATGAATATATTTGTTGTTATTCCCGCTTATAACGAAGAAAAAGCTATTGGCCAGACCGTTTCTGATGTACGCAAAATTCTTGCCCCGCGGAGTCTTGGCGAAGTGGGGTGTTCAAATATTATCGTTGTTGATGACGGCTCCGGCGACAAAACCGCTGAGGCGGCCGAGGTTGCCGGCGCAACTATTTTGCGGCATATTGTGAACCGCGGACAGGGAGCGGCGCTTCGCACGGGGATAAATTACGCGCTGGCGCAGGGCGCAGACGCAGTTGTTACTTTTGACGCTGACGGCCAATTTGAAGCCGAAGAAATTGGAAAAATTTGCGCGCCGCTCGCGGATGGGTTTTGCGACGTTGTCTTGGGTTCAAGATTTTTAACTCAAAATAAAATTCCGTTTATAAAAAGATTAATTCTTGCTCCGGCGATTTTTTTTACACGGTTGCTTACGGGTTTAAATTTGTCCGATACGCATAACGGTTTTCGCGCTATGAGCCGCGGGGCGGCGGAAAAAATAAATATCCGCCAAGACAGAATGGCGCATTCGTCGGAAATAATCCATGAAATAGCCCGGCTGAAACTCAAATTCAAAGAAATTCCCGTTACGGTTAAATATACAGAGTATTCTAAGCGTAAAGGACAAAAAATTTCGGGAGCACTCAAAATTTTATTTGATTTGATAATGAAGTAGTATGGTATTAATTCAATATATCCTGATTCTCGTCATTATTTGCGTCTTGTTGCAAACGCTGGCCAAATTTCGGGCGAAAAATATTAGCTCGCGGGAGTTTCTGTTTTGGGTGGTTTTTTGGCTCGCGGTAGGCACGGCGATTTTGATGCCGAAGTTTACGGTTTTTTTGGCAAACTATTTGGGCGTTGGCCGCGGCGCCGATCTTGTGGTCTATGCCTCACTTATCTTTGTTTTTTATATGATTTTTCGCGTTTTTTCCCGGCAGAATAAAATAGAAAAAGATATATCAAAAATAGTTGAAAAATTGGCGATTAAAAATAAGGATCAAAAATAATTATGGATAAAAAGAAAAAAATAAAAAAAATCAGAACGCTGGTTAAGAATATTATAAAGTTGGAGAAGGAGATTGGCGATTTGGATGCTTATAAAGAAAAATTAGATAAAGTTAGGTCTAAATATGATAGAAAAGTTTAAATTGTCCACCGCCGAAGCCGTTCCAAAATCGCAAGAAGAAGGCGAGAAATTAAAAGCAGAGGTTTTAGATATGTCACCCAGAGAATTGGTTGATTATTTTAAATTTTTAGAAAAAGAAGGCAAGTTATTAAAATTTTTGGAAGACAACTTAGAGGATGACGCCGTAATGGCGCATTTCAGTTATTGGGAAAAATGGTTGAAGAAAGACCATCGCCGACTCGTGGACGAAGCGGTGGAGAAAAAGAAACAATTATATCCTGGAAATTCCGAGTCCCTGCCTTTGAATTTGGATAAAAAATTTTCCCAACAAGAATTGGATTTGATTTTTAAAAATCTTGGCGCCATACAATTAACTTTTGGATGTTCCAAGGGCTGTCCGTTTTGTGGTTTTGACGCTATCAAGGGAGTAAGGGAGGCAATCCCTTATTCGCAATTGGCTAATTTATTCAAAAATCATGGAGATAAGTTAAAAAGAAATGAACCTTTACTTTATTGGGCGTCCGAGCCATCCGACTATGCATCAAAAGAAGGGTTAGAAGATAAAACTTATGCAGATGTTCATCAATTGGCGGTAGAATATGCCGGATATAATCCCCATATAACAAGCAAGGAAACCACTGATGAAAAATGGGTAGATTTTTTACAGACCGGGCCGATAAATAACCCGAGAGTCAGTGTTTATGGATTGGACGCAAAGGCATTGGTCGTAGTAGAGAAAAATTTTTCTATTTCCGGTAAATCTGTCCGAAACGCAATGACAGCAGTTGGAGAGGGAGAAAAACATAAGAAAGGGATGGGCATTTCTGCCGAAAAAAATGATATGCCGAATGAATTTGGCATCGGTTGTTTTAATGGCACTCTTTTGACGCCAAGGGGATTGTATAATGTAATCCAGGTGCCGATTTCTAAAAAATATCCGCAGGGACAGATGATGGTTCCGATTGAAAAAATTGAGACCGGGGAAATAAAAATAGGAGATTATTTGCCGGATATTTTAAAGGCAGGCGCCATAGTTAAGCATAAAAGAGACCGTTCAATAATGGATAATTTAGAATATTTTACTTTGAAATCCGGCGGCAGTACCTATGATGTTGCCATTGATGAAAATTTTATTATTACAGATATGCTTTGTTGGGATGAGAAAGAAGAGAATGCTGATAAAATGGGGCTCGCAGTGGGAGCTAGGGGTGTAAGCGGTAGTGAAGAACACATAAAAAGACGAAGGGATCTCCAGAATGCCAATGGAATATCAAATGGTTATTTCCCGCGGTTATCTAATTTTTTGTCGGTTTTTAAAAGCTTGTCTCCGATAGGAGGACAAGCTGAGGTTACTTTTGGAGACTTTCATCTTCAGCCCGTTGATATGGAAAAAGCAGAGGAACTCTTGATGGCTCCAATGGACATTTATCGCGCGATAATAACACACAAACAACTTCCAGTAAATCCGAAATTAACTTTGAAATTTGAAGGAAATGTGGTCACGGTATTTTATGAAGTATAATTGTTGATTTTATGCCTCCAAAAGTCGGCGTGGTGATGGTCAATTATAATAATTACGCAAAATATTTTGAAGATTTATTTTTTTCTTTAAAAAAATCCCAATATCCTAATTGGGAAATTGTTTTTATAGACAATGCCTCAACCGACGGAAGCGTGGATTATCTGAAAGAAAAGTTTGCTCCGCAATTTCCCAACCTGACAATAATAAAAGTTGATAAAAATTCCGGTTTTGCCACGGGAAATAATATCGGATTAAAATATTTGCAAGATAAAGATTTTGATTATGCCTACTTATTGAATTTGGACACGACGGTCGCGCCTGATTTTTTAGAACGCGCGCTCGCGAAAGCGGGGGATGATGTCGGCTCCGTGCAGTCGCTTATTCTTTTGCATCCTTCGGTTGCAAAAGCGGGAGCGGCAATGTTATCAAATACTTTAGGCAACGCCATTCATTACCTTGGTTTTGGATATTGTTACGGATACGGCTGGGAAAAAGAAAAATGGGAAAAATACCTGGTTGATTGGCGCGTACGCGATCCGGAATTGAATATCGCCTATGGTTCAGGCGCGGGAATCCTCCTGAATATGCGCGCCCTGCGTGAAACGGGTTTTTTTGACGACATATATTTTATGTATCACGAAGATTTGGACTTGGGCTGGCGCTTGCGGCTCGCGGGCTACAAAAATATTTTGGCGCCGGAGTCGGTGATTTATCACAAATATGAATTTTCCAAGTCCATTAAAAAATATTATTGGATGGAGCGCAACCGTTTTATCACCATGATGAAAAATTATTCAGGGCTGACGCTGATTTTAATTTTTCCGGCGCTGGTAATAATGGAATTCGGGCTTTTGCTGTTCTCATTCCGTTCGGGATGGTGGCGGGAAAAGCTTCGCGTGTATGAATATTTTTTACATCCGAAGCGTTGGCGCGTGATTGCTTCCGGCCGGCACCGGGCGCAAAAATTGCGCAAGGCCTCGGATCGTCAAATCGCAAAACATTTTGTCGGGGAAATTTTATTTCAGGATATGGACAGTCCGCTTCTCACGAAAATTGCCAACCCGATTTTTAATTTGTATTGGAAAATTATTCAAAGATTGATATAGGGGGGGGCTTGACCCAGTAAGACCAACTTTGGCTGTTTTTTCTCTAAATTTAGCTAAAATAAAGATTTGAGTTTGTAGAAATCAACTAACTTTTATCCAAAATCAAACTTTAAAAAAGACTTAATTTCCAAAGTTGTCTTACTGGGCTTGACAAAAGAGCGAAAATGTGCTATACTTCTCGCATATTTCAATAATGCTCAAATATGCTTAAATTAGGCAAAATAGCACTCTTTTTAGCCATATTCGCGGTTTTCGCCGCCGGTATTTTTGCATACAAAACAAAAGCCGAGGCCGCAAGCTGTGATTCCCCCTTTCAATATATAGATAAGACGGATGAGGTGTATAATCGCTTCATTTGCGATAAAAACGTCCAGGTTTATTATTTTCCCGTAGTTTCCGACGGCCGCAAATATACGATTACTTTGAAGGACTTGTCCGGCGACCAGAAGCTTTATGCCAGCCGCTATAAGGGCGAAGTTGATAAAATTGACAATCTGTTAAATTGGCGCTGCAAGGGATATCATTGCGACAGCGCGACGAGCTATGGAGATACGAAGTTTGTAACTTTTGCCGCGCCGGAAGGAGAGCGGGATTATTACAGCTGGTTTGCGGTTTATGGCGCAACCGCCGGCCGATACCAAGTTGGCGTTTCCAATGGCGGCGTGATTCAGTTTGCCTCCGCCGACAACCCCGTCATTTCAAATACTTCAAACATAGCTTATAATTCATACTTAACCGGCGACTTGCCTTCCATTGTTTGGAAAACCATGCCGCTCGCGAGCAATTATTCTTTTTTCAATAATTATTGGACCAGTATTTATTTTAACGACAATGATTGGTCCTACATATCGTTGCCGGATAACGGCTGGGGATGCGAACATTGTTATCGCGCGTATCGCGGAACTTTTTATTTGGACGCGGTGCCAAGCAATTTACAAATGCATTTTGCAAGCGATGACGGAGCGCAAATTTTTGTAAATGGCCAATCCATCGGCAACTGGGGGGGGCAAAACAAGGATGGCGCCGGCGGCTGTGTGAACAATAGCAATTGCGCGGCTAATATAAATATCGGCGATATTCCACTTACCAATTTAGTGAAGGGGAAAAATGTAATTTCCGCGTTTGTTGTGAACGGCCCGCATGGTTCATATTTTAATTTTAATTTGAAATAAAAGGCAGTTTGGGGTAGAATCGTATTTATATGCCCGGTAAGACCAACTTTGACCTCTTGCTATGTTCTACGCTTACGTGCTTTTAAGCTTGAAAGATAAAGAAAAATATATCGGCTATACTGCCGACTTAATAAAACGCATGGAAGAACATAGCAAGGGATTGAATTTTTCCACAAAATACAGAAGACCATTGAAACTTATTTATTACGAAGCATGTCTTGATGAAAGAGATGCTAAGCAAAGAGAAAAATATCTAAAAACGACAGCTGGACGAAGATTTTTAGCCAAAAGATTAAAATATTATCTTTTTTACTGATTATTTTCAAAGTTGTCTTACCGGGTATGAAGATTGCCCAAGTTGTTTGCACCTTTCCGCCATATCGGGGCGGGATTGGCAATTCCGCGTACAATTTAGCTAAAAATTTCGCCTTGCAGGGCGAGGAGGTCTGTGTTTTTACGCCGGACTATAATACCGCAGGCTTCCCGACCCCCTACAGCGAGGGATTTAAAATTGAGAGGATAAGACCTCTTTTTTCGTCTGGAAACGCAGCCGTCTTGCCTCAGCTTATGTGGCGGCCAAGAGGTTTTGATGTCATCCATCTTCATCTGCCGTTTTTGGGCGCCACGCTTCCCATCTTCTGGTTTTCTATTTTCCATCCAAAAATCAAGCTGATCGTTACTTATCATATGGATTTGGCCGGAACGGGATTGAAGAAATCTATTTTTGATTTGTATAAAAAAATTGCCCTTCCCTTAATTTTTCACCGCGCCAATAAAATTATTGTCAGTTCGTATGATTACGCGGAGAACTCCGATATTAAAAATTTTTTAGCCAAACATAAAAATAAATTTGTGGAAATTCCTTTCGGCGTTGATGAACACAAATTTTGTCCAACGGAAAAAAACGCCGCGCTCGCGGAAAAATATTTTATTGACGCGGAAACTAAGACGCTTCTTTTTGTCGGGGGCTTGGACGCGGCGCATTATTTTAAGGGCCTGGATATTTTATTGCGCGCTTTAAAAAAAGTGGCGGAGTCGGGTTTGGAAAATATAAAACTTATCGTCGTGGGCGACGGGGAACTGAAATCCGAATATCAAAATCAGGCCGAGTTTTTGCATTTGCGGGATAAAATTATTTTTGCGGGAAATATTTCCGATGCCGAACTCCCGGATTATTACAATTTGGCGGACGCGTTTGTCCTGCCGTCAATTGATAAGTCCGAGGCCTTCGGCTTGGTTTTGCTTGAGGCGGCCGCTTGCGCAAAGCCCGCGATCGCGTCGGATTTGCCCGGCGTGCGCATGGTGGTAAAAAATAATCAGACCGGATTTTTATCCAAGCCGGCTGATGTTGACGATTTAGCGGAAAAAATCAAACAATTATTTTCCGATAGCGAGATGATAAAAAAAATGGGCAAGTCCGCCCGTGAAATGGTTTTGGAAAAATATAGCTGGGAAAAAGTTGCAGAGGTTTATTTAAAAAATTTTTAACAATTCTTTCAAGTGCCCCAGCCGTTTATAAAATCCCGCGGAATGAATTGATCGCGCGAGCCCCAGTTTTTTGTAATCATAATGGTGCAGCCATTCGTGAAGCAGGGTGTCCAAAAAAGTTTTCGGCGCCAGGATTTGCCCGCGCGCGGCCGTGCGGTTGTAAATATAAATATAGTTCGTGCCCGGTTTGTAGTATCCATACTGCTTGGATACTATTTTGTTTTGAACTCTTTTATGATATTGCCTGGCGGGGGATATTTTTAATTTTACAATGTCAATTTGGGCGGCGTCGGAGAGTTCGTCCAAAAGCGCTTCGCCGAATTTTTGCCGCTCATATTCTTCGCCGCTATCCAAAAGCGTGCGCGTGAAAAGCAGAATATTGTCCGACGGCCGGACATCAACCGTCAAAATCCGGTTGCTTTTTTCGTAATTTTTATCTTGAAATGGCATATTTTTCCTTATATTTATATTACCACACATTACCGGGAAATAGTTGATTTTTTTATATAATTATGCTTAGATGGATATAGGGGGAAGCAAGAACTTTGACAACCAAACCCCATAAAAAGGGAGAGGAAGATGTCTGAAAATAAGACCGCAAGAGTAAGGGTAAGTTTGCTGCCGGCTATTATTTTGCCGGAGAAGGCGTTTTTACCATTGTCTTTTTGGTTGAAGTTGAAGGCGGAGACAGTCACAGATTATTTGGCTCTTCGCTATATTGCCAAAGGCGAGATCACGGGCATCCATCAAGCGGATTATTTTGGCGGCCCGGTGGTTTTGATTCCCGGAAAACTTCGGCCGGCCGTGGACAAAACGGTTTCGTCTTCACGCAAGACCTTTGACGGAATTGCGGTTTTGGCAAAAATTAGAGAATGTATCAAGCTTGCCGATGGAGTTGAATACCGCGCGGCAATCTATCAAAAAATCCATGTTAAGCGATTGGTTTTTACCAACAATATGCATTTCGCGGAAATCAAAAATGCGTTTTTCCACGACGATGTTGATTCGGATGAAGCCAAAGAAATAAAGAGAATGATCATCCGAATGCTTAACGAGCTTCAGCCATTTCAGTGTTTTATTAATGAGAAGCGGGTGCAAAAAATATGCGAAGCGGATAGCCCGCTGATTTTTTCTGAACGGATGATTTATCATTTTAATAAACATTTGTTCAAAGAAGCGGGTGAGATTTTTAGCGATGAGGAGCTGGTCCGGTATTTTAACGAACCGAATACGGTAAAAAAATTAAAGGCGATTCTGAAAAAGCTGTCCATCGTTCTTACTAGCCAAAAGACAAAACTGGAAATTAATAAAAAAGTCGCGGCGGTAGCGGGATCTGAACAAAGGAAATACCTACTGCGCCAAAGCGCGCAAACACTGCAAAATGAGCTGGATGAGCTTCAGCAGAAAGACCGGCCCGTAGACGATATTATGGAAAAGCTCAAAGCGCGTATCGAAGCGGCCGAAATGCCGGAAGAAGCTGAGAAAATGGCTAAGAAACAGCTTGAACGCCTAAAAATGATTCCGCGGGAATCTCCGGAATACGCTATGACCTTGACTTATCTGGATTGGCTCTGCGACTTGCCGTGGAATGGCAAAACCGAAGAAACCGTTGACATTATTTGGGCAAGGCAGATTTTGAACGGCGATCATTATGGGCTTGAAAAAGTAAAACGGCGGATTATTGAGCATTTGGCGATTTTGAAATTGAAACCCAATAAAAAGCCGCCGATTCTCTGTTTCGTCGGCCCTCCGGGTGTCGGAAAAACGTCTCTCGGAAAATCCATCGCTCATGCCATGGGCAGAAAATTTGTCCGCATTTCTTTGGGCGGTGTCCGCGACGAAGCGGAAATCCGCGGGCATCGCCGGACCTATGTCGGCGCTCTTCCCGGACGGATTTTGCAGAACATAAAAAGAGCCGGAACAAAGAATGCGGTTTTCATGCTGGATGAAATTGACAAGCTTGCTTCGGATTTCAGCGGCGATCCAGCGTCCGCCTTGCTGGAAGTGCTGGATCCGGAGCAAAATTTCGCCTTCTCCGACCACTACTTGGAAGTTTCGTATGATTTGTCGCCAATATTTTTCATTTGCACGGCCAATCTTGAGGATCCCATTCCTCCGGCGTTGCACGACAGAATGGAATTTATCCGTTTGGCGGGATATACGCCCCAGGAAAAATACGAAATCGCCAAAAGGTTTTTGATCCCCAAGCAGATGGAAGAAAATGGCGTGGAAAAAAAGGGATTGAAAATTACCGATGGCGCGCTATATTCTTTGGTTGATAATTACACGCGGGAAGCCGGCGTACGCAATCTGGAACGGGAAATCGCTTCAGCCATCAGAAACCGCGCTGTTCTGATCGCGCAGAACAAAGAGTTCAAGACCGAAATTTGGGCAAGCGACCTTTTGGAAATTTTTGGTCCGGCGCGCTTTGAAATTACCGGTGGCGTTGACATTCATATTCCGGGCGTGGTCACGGGTTTGGCCTGGACTGAAGTTGGCGGCTGCACTTTGATCATTGAATCGAGTAAAATGCCAAGAGCCGGCAATGAAGAAAATCTGAAATACACCGGCCGTCTGGGCGATGTGATGAAGGAATCAATTGAAGTGGCGTGGGATGTCGCTCGCGACAAGAGTAATGTTAATGCATCGCTTTGGCAAAATTCCAGAATTCATCTGCATGTGCCTGAAGGCGCAACGCCCAAAGATGGCCCGTCTGCCGGAGTAGCTATGACCATATCATTGATTTCGACACTTTCCAGCCGTTTAGTGCGTCCTGATTTGGCTATGACCGGCGAAATTACATTGCGTGGCGGCGGTACGATTCTGCCTGTGGGCGGAATCAAGGAAAAGCTTTTGGCTGCGCATCGCGCCGGCTATAAGTACGCGTTCATTCCTTCGCAAAACGAAAAAGATTTGTCCGAGGTCCCTGATGATGTCAAGCGGGAAATGGAAATCATGTTGGCGAAAAATATTGACGAAGTGATTAATTTTGCTCTTCAGTAAGAGTTGCAAGAGGCCCCCAAATCGGCCTCTTTTTTTATTTATTGAATTATTCCTCCCCTTAAGATAAGGGGAGGTTAGGTGGGGTTATGAATCTTTAACATAACTCCCCCCTAACCCCCTCTTACCTTAAGAGGGGGTGCAGTAGCAATATTTTTTTGCTTATGATAATATTAATATTATGCTAACTACTATATTATTATTCGTAATAATCTTAGGGCTTTTGGTTTTTGTCCATGAATTCGGGCATTTTATTGTTGCCAAGAAAATGGGCGTGGGAGTGGAGGAATTTGGGTTCGGATTTCCTCCGCGTATGATTGGCGTCTACAAAGTCGGGAAAAAACTCCACTGGGTTTTTAAAAAGACGCCGTCTTTTGACGAAAGTATCGCCGGCGCCATGAAAAGAACGATTTATTCTTTGAATTGGATTCCGCTCGGCGGTTTTGTGAAAATCAAAGGCGAGGAAGGCGGCAGCCGTACGGAAGCCGACAGTTTTGCCTCCAAAGCCATTTGGAAAAGAATTGTCATTGTGGCTGCGGGCGTGACCATGAATTTGATTTTGGCGGCCGTGATTTTGTCCGTGGGTTTTGGCATCGGCATGCCTCAGGCCCTGGACAGGGACATGTCCGGCGCCAAAGTGAAAAATCAAAGCATGCAAATTATTTCCGTGGCAAAAAAATCCGCGGCGGACGCGGCCGGACTGCAAGCCGGCGACGAGATTTTATCCGTTGACGGCAAGAAATTAAATTTTAAAGAATTGCAGGCCTACGCCACGAGCCGGGTGGGCGAGCAAATTAATTATTCCATAAAAAGAGGCGGCGCAATATTGGATAAAAAAATTATTCCCGCGATTTTGCCGGAAACGGGTTATGGCGGCGTGGGCGTTGGTTTGATTGAAACCGGCATCGTTTCTTATCCGTGGTATTTGGCAATTTGGAAAGGAATTTTGGAAACAGGGTATTTGCTCAAAGAAATCGTGCTGGCGTTTTATACGCTCTTGCGCGATCTTATTTTGGGGCATGGCGCGGCTGTGGATTTGTCCGGTCCCGTGGGCATCGCGGTTTTGACCGGGCGCGTGGCGCGGCTTGGTTTTTCTTACATTTTGCAGTTTGCGGCCGTGCTCTCGGTTAATTTGGCCGTGGTAAATATTTTGCCTTTGCCCGCGCTGGATGGCGGACGGATTGTTTTTTTCATCGTGGAAAAAATCCGCCGCCGGCCAATAAATCAAAAAATAGAATCCGCGGTGCACAACATCGGCTTCGCGCTTTTAATGCTCTTGGTCGCGGTTATCACTTATCGCGATTTTGTAAAATTCGGCGACAAGTTTCAGCATTTGTGGCAAAATATAATTAATAAGATATAAAATTCCAATCTACGGATGAATCCAAATCTACGGATACCTACGGATAAATCATCCGAATAATTCGGATAAAATTCGTAATTTTATTTGTAGATTAGGATGAATTTGTAGATTAGGATTTTGATGTAATTATGCCAGATAATTTGACGCCGGAAGAAAC
Source organism: uncultured Gammaproteobacteria bacterium (assembly GCA_964522845.1). GTDB lineage: Bacteria > Patescibacteriota > Patescibacteriia > CAZFZQ01. The sequence goes on from CAZFZQ010000001.1 coordinate 50,242, forward strand.
AAAAGACAACGAGCATTCTAAGGGCAGTTTGGATGAGGACACTGAAGGCACGGGTGTTGACGAGCCAAATCTTGACGAGGCGAGCTGGGATGATGAAGTTGAGCCCGAAGACCGCGAAGATTTTACCGCGGCAAAAATTAAATTTGAAGAATTGACGGACGAGGACCGCGAAATTTATTTGGAAATGGTTTCTTTGCGTGAAGAATTCGGCGAAGGCAGCGCGGAAAAAGAGGGGATGGAGGATATAAAAAAGTTAATCAGGAGATGTGAAGATATAAAATCAGAACTGATGGAAGGCACGCGGCCCAAATTTTTAGATTTGATGATTAAAAAGTTAAAGGAATTATAATCCTCACTCTTGGTACTCCAAGGGGGAGGCGGCCTCTTGGCCGGTGGGGGATTTTTACCCTTTAGTATGAAAACAAAACTGGAACAATTAAAAAATGACGCGAGCGCAGAACTCCAAAAAATCGCAACCGCGGAAGAATTGCGGGATTTTGAAATTAAAATTTTCGGGCGAAAAGGCAAGTTTAATGATTTGACTAAAGAATTGGGAACGCTTGCCATTGCGGAAAGAAAAGAAATGGGGCGCTTGGCAAACGAGGTGCGAGCTGTGTTGGAAAAAGCAATCGGCGAACGCCGGCAGGAGTTTGAATCGGCGCGTTTGAATGATTTGGCGAAAACCGAGTGGATTGACAAAACTTTACCCGGAGTAAAACCCGAGCTGGGGCATTTGCATTTGATGACGCAGGCGATTGATGAAATTTCGGACATATTTATCCGATTGGGGTTTGTCCGCCGCCGATATCCGGAAATTGAATGGGATTGGTATGCTTTTGAATCATTGAATATGCCAAAGGACCATCCGGCGCGCGACGAATGGGAGACATTTTTTATTGATTTGCCCGAAGGGAATCCTTCTTCGCACAAGGCTACGAAGGACAGGGGGAAAATAGTTTTGACGCCGCACACGTCAAGCGGCCAGGTACGTGAAATGGAGCGCGGCGAACTTCCTATTAGGATGATGAATATTTCCAAATGCTACCGCCGGCAAGCGGATGTGACGCACGTACCAATGTTTCATCAGTTTGAAGGGTTATTGATTGATAAAGGAGTTTCCATCGCGCACCTAAAAGGCACACTGGATTATTTCGCGCGTGAATTTTTTGGCGCGTCACGGAAAACGCGTTTGCGCCCGTTTCATTTTCGTTTTACCGAACCGTCATTTGAAATTGATATTTCCTGCGATGTTTGCAATGGTACGGGAAAATTATCAAATGGCGACAAATGCCGTGTTTGCAAACAGGGCTGGTTGGAATTGGGCGGCGCGGGCATGGTTCATCCGAATGTTTTGCGCGCCGGGGGCATTGATCCGAAAAAATACAACGGCTTTGCTTTTGGCTGGGGCGTGGAGCGCACCTTTATGATGAAAGAAGGAATGAAAATTGACGACCTCCGCATACTTTATAAAAATGATTTGAGGTTTATCAGGCAGTTTTGATTCCGACTTTTCTCCCCCTTAAGGTAAGGGGGAGTTAGAGGGGGTTATGAATATGGAAAAATTACCTAAAAAAGAACAGCCCGAACAAACCGTTAATTATACTGTGGAAGGAATTTTTGAAACCGAAGACGGCGGAAAATTTGAACGGCGGAAGTATGAATATCGCGATGCCGCGGGCGAAGTTCAGGCCGAAGGCGTAGTGGAATTATTTGAAGGCGAGGCGGCGATAAGCGAGGAATTAGCGGATGAGAAAAAAAACGGAATAGGCAGAGCGTTAAAGAGTTTTATTTTGAGAAGTAAGCAAGCGGAAGAGGGGAGCGAAGAATTTGATTTGATGAAAGTTGCCAATTCTCCGGGTGTTAATGTGATAGTTGCCGACCGGCCGCTGAAAAATTATCGTTATGGGGATACGAGCCGGTGCGTAACATCGCCTCCGCTTGATTCCCCGTTTAATATCGCCATATTGCTTCACGAGCTTGGACATGCCGGGCAATTCGAAGATGGGCGCGAGGCGAAAAAAACAGGCAGGGAAGAAAGCAAAGTGGAAAAATTTTTGCCTGCCGCTTCGTGGGCAAGGGATTTGAAAGCCGGAAAGCTAACGGCTGACGCAAAAACCGTTGCGGCAAATATTAAAAAAATTTTTGAAATAGATCCTGACGCGCGGTTGCTCATTCCTCCGGAAACGTTCCAAGCCGCCATAAAAAAATTGCGCGACATAGAAGGAAAAATAATGAAAGTTGAAAATGATAAAGCGGGAATAAAAAATGAGCAGGATGAAAAAAAAGAATATCAGAGCTATGCTTTGATTGATGTTATCGGCAAAGGAATGAAAGAAAGATTTTTTCCGCTGGATGAAATGATAGAGCGGGTAAAGCGCGAACTTAACGAGGGAGGTTTTGATGATGAGACAGTTATGCAGGACTGGAAAGCAAGACTGGAAGCCGCAGGAATTTTTTTAAGCCATCAAAAAAAAGAAGCCAAAGAAGAAGAAAAAGAAAAGCATTGGCGTTTTGGAGAAGAAAGACCCGAGCCGCCGGAACTCGGCGCGGAAGATATAAAAAATTTGCACGACATAAAAACGGTTCTTAAGACAATAAGAAGTTTGCGCTACGATGAGTCAAAGATAAATTATGAAGGAGGAAAACGGCAAATGACGGTTCGGTTTCCATTGGGACTGGATATCGGCGATAAATTTTCCGCTAACCTGCTATTAGATGTTGAACCCGAGGATTTTGCGGATTTTGAAGTAAGAATCAGCGAATTAGAGCAGGAAACGGGTGAATTGGAAAGAAAAAAATCTCCCATTGATGAAAAAATAAAAAATTTGGAATCCGAATATCAAAAGGTTTTAGACGAGCTGGAAGGCGTTATCAAATTGCCCGTTAAAGTTGAGGAGCGCGACGCCACTTATCGCGCTATGCGGTGGCTCACGCAATTAAGAGATAAAAGCGGCATTGACTTTTTGCATAAAGAATTTATTCCGCCAGTCGGAGGTACGCCGAAGAGCGATTGCGGCGACTCGGTCCGGGGCGGCGTCCACGAATTGTTGGAAAAAGAAAGACCGCATAAGCCGCGGGTGATATTGAAAAAAGCGCTCGGCACATACAAAGCCGAACACCCGCCGCATACGCAGAGTTTTTGGGGGAAGAAGGTAAAAAAATAATTTGAGGTTTATTAAACAATTTTAAAATTAATTTTTTGAATATGTCCAAACAAGAACAAGTGCCAACAATGTCCGACGAAGAAATGGCGCAGAGAGAAAAAGAAGCTGCGCAATTATTATCGCCAGAGGATGAATTAGACCCTGAAAAACAAGAAATGCGCGGAAGATTCTTAGAATCTTTAAAGCGCGGCAGCATTCAAGAGTTGAAAAAGTTTTTATATCATCGCGGAACAGACCGGTATGATTTTATAGATTTTGAAAATCCCGAAGTTATGGAGGCGGCACAGATCGGCCTTGAATACGTGAAAGAAAACGAACATAAATTGGGATTGAGCCGCACGCTTGATTTTATAAAAATGATGAAAGAAGAGGGGATTGAAGAAGAGAACGAAGAAGAAAAGACGGAAAGAATCGGCGATATAAGAGCGGAAATAAAAGGCAGTGGTGAAGAGAATAGTTTAGATTCTGAAAAAACTAAAAAAGCGGCTAGAAAATGGAAAGCCAGAAGAGGATTGCGTTAAAAAAATTATAAATTTATATGCGCTGGATTTTACCTTTATCGCTTTTGATTGTTTTTGAAATTATTGCGGATATTTTCGCCAAAGAGTATTCAATCCACGGAACATGGTTGAGGTGGCTTGCGGCAATTAGCGCATATGTGATTGCCAATATTTTTTGGCTTATAGCCATTCGGCATGGCTCCGGTTTAGCGCGAGGCGCGATAATTTTTTCTGTCTCGTCCGCAGTTATTGCCGTTGTCCTGGGGCTGCTTTTGTATAAAGAGCAAGTGGGCAAAGCACAAATTGCAGGCGCAGTTTTAGGTATTATTTCCTTAATTTTGATATTTTGGAACGATTAATTTTATGAACATTCTTGTTTCCTACAATTGGCTGAAAATAAAATGATATTATGCCGATAAAAATTATAAAAGATAAAATTACTTTGGATGAGTTAAAAATTTTAGCCAAAGAACGCTACGGCGATATGGTTAAAGTGGTTTTAGATATTGAAAAAGAAATTATGGCCGCCGGTGCAGAAATGCATGTTGATGAAGAACAGCTTTTGCTGGAGAACGGATCAGAGCAGAAAAATTTATGGGGTATAAATTTGTATCCGGATGGAAAAGAGTTTGTAGAGTTTGATTCAATGATAAACATCAGGCCTTGGCAGCATAATCGTTCGCGGGGAGTGGAAGATAAAGATACGCAAAATAAAATCAAAAAAATTATTGATAAATTAGTTGATAAATAACATGGAATATAACTTTCAACATAAGGAGCTCGCCGCCGGCCGATGGAAAAAATTTACTTTTGCTGAACAGATGGGGAATATCGGCAGTGAAGTAAGCCGAGCAATAAAGTGGCGCGGGCGAGAAGAAAAATATTTTAATAATGCAGTTGATCGCGCGCTGGAGTTGATTGATTTAACGATTGCCGACCGGCGCTGGAGAAGCCGACTAAAAGAAATTTTACTTTTGCGAGAGGTTTTGTGCGACATTGTCTTTGGCGAGAAACAATATAAAACCGATTTGGTGGATTTAGATAAATATTTATTTAATTTCGCGGTTCTGGCGCGCAGATAAGTTTAATATGTTGAAAAGTTTATTCAACAAATTGATAGAATCTTACATTTTCGTTTTGTTGACGGCTCTTTTGGTCGGCATAATTTTTTCAAAGTACGCGGTTAAGGTTGCGCCGTATAATACGATTTTTTTGGGAATAATTTTTTTCTTCAGCGCGCTCAAGATTGACTTGAAAGAGGTTGCGGGATATCTTAAGGATAAAAAGATGATTGTCGTAGTTAATTTGTTCATGTTGTTCTTTTTACCTATTATCGTTTATTATCTGACACTCGGGGTCTATCCGGATTTGGCAATTGCATTTTTGATTTTAGCCGCCATGCCCTGCGGTATGACAACTCCGCTTTTATCGGAAATATGCGGAGGCCGGCAAGGTCTTGCCCTGGTCTTAGTTGTTACAACATCGCTTTTAGCTCCGTTTACCGCGCCTTTGGTAATTAAATTGGTTGCGGGAACGGCCGTTACGGTTAGTTTTTACACAATGTTCCTTTCTTTGGCAAAAGTTATTTTTATCCCTTTTGTTCTGGCCAACATCATAAAATTTTTCTGGCATCATAGGATAAAGGCGACTTATTTTACTTTTAAGCCGATTTCCATAATTTTTCTCGCGCTTTTGATTATGGGCACGGTGGCGCAAAAAGCCGCCGTAATAATGAACGGATTGCAGGGAAAATTTTTGATTTATGTTGTTTTGCTTTTTGCGCTGTTTGTGGTTTTGCACTTTTTTGGATATTTCACCATTTTTTGGCGCGAGAAAAAAGACAGGGTGACGGTTACGATTTGTCTCACATATATGAATTTTACTCTGGCAATATATCTTGCGGGTAATTTCTTTAATGAACCGAATGTTATCGTGCCGGTTGTACTTTCCATTTTACCCTGGTCGCTAATGATACTCCCGTTCAAATATTTAATGAAAAAATATAAATTTATATGAACATTCTTGTTTCCTACAATTGGTTGAAGGAATATCTGAAAACCGACTTGCCGCCGGAAGAATTTGCGGCCAAAGTTTCGCTTTGCGGGCCGTCGGTGGAGCGTATCCATCATCAGGGAACTGATTTGGATAAAATTGTTGTGGGAAAAATTTTGGGAGTGGAAAAACATCCTAATGCTGATAAATTGCGTTTGGTAGAAGTTGATATCGGCCCCACTTCGCCAAGGCTTCGCGGGACAAGCCATAAACTCAAAGTGGTTTGTGGCGGGTCAAATTTGCAGGGCGGGATGAAAGTGGCGGTGGCGCTTTCCGGCGCAAAAATAAAATGGCACGGAGAAGGGGAGCTTGTGGAATTGAAACCAACAGAAATCCGCGGCGTGAAAAGCGAGGGAATGATCTGCGCGGCCGAAGAAATCGGGCTTGGCGCCGAGTTTCCAAAAAAAGATGAAAAAGAAATTTTAGATTTGTCGGATTTGTACGCGAAGCCGGGCACGCCCGGTAGTGAAACTTTGGTTCGCCGCTCTGGCGGCGCAAGATTGGAATCTACCAAAGTTCTACTACCGGGCACGCCGCTTGCGGAAGCATTAAATTTGAAAGATGTTGTTTTTGATATTGAAGTGACAACCAACCGGCCGGACATGATGTCAATTTTGGGAATTGCGCGCGAGGCGGGAACGATTTTGAAATCGCCGTTTACGATGCCGAAAATTGCGTCGCTAAAAGGTAGGGATGGCGGCGTTTCTTTGAAGGTAAAAAATGAAGAGCCGGAATTGTGCTATCGCTATCAGGCAATTGTGATAGAAGGCGTAAAAATAAAAAATTCTCCATGGTGGCTGAAACAAAAATTGGCCGCCGCGGGTACGCGCTCAATAAATAATGTCGTGGATATTACTAATTTTGTTTTGTGGGAAATGGGTCAGCCGCTGCACGCTTTTGATTATGAAAAATTGGAAGGGAAAAATATTATTATCCGCAAGGCAAAAAAGGGCGAAAAAATAAAAGCGCTGGATGGATTGGATTATAAATTAAAAGAAGAAATGCTCGTGATTGCCGACGGCAAAAAACCCGTGGCCATTGCCGGTGTTATGGGCGGAGAGGCGACGGGCGTGACGGATGGCACGCACACGATTGTGCTGGAAGCCGCGACTTTTGACCCCGTGTCCGTTCGCAGGACTTCGCGAGCTCTAAATTTGCGTAGCGATTCATCTAATCTATTTGAAAAAGGATTATCCACCGAGGCAACTAGCGTTGCTTTGGCGCGGGCGGCGGAACTGGTGATTCAACTTGCTGGCGGAGGAATTGCGAGCAAAGTTTTTGATTTGCGTGAAAAAGATTTTAAACCAAATGCCGTGGTCATGTCCGTGGAAAAAGCCAATAAAATAATGGGCATAGAGTTGGAGGCCGAGGCAATGGCGGATATTTTGAAACGGCTGGGATTTGCCGTGAGCGTTAAAGGTAATGAGATAAAAGCCAAAGCGCCCTATTGGCGCGAAAATGATATGGAGATAGAAGAGGACTTGATTGAAGAAATAGCGCGGGTTTACGGCTACCATCGGTTGCCGTCCGTGCTTCCGGCCGGATCTCCTCCTTTTGGAAAAGGGAGGGACGGAGGGATGTTCCAATGGGAAAAAACCGCCAAACAGCTCGCTGCATCCGCGGGCTATGACGAAATTATTTCTTATGGAATGATTAGCAAAGGCATGATGGACGCGGCGGGCGAAAAAGACGCCATAAAGATCGCCAATCCATTATCGGTGGATTTGGAATATATGCGCACCTGTCTTATGCCCGGACTTTTGCAAGCTGTGGCGCAAAATGAAAATAATTTTCCATCTGCAAAAATTTTTGAACTTTCCCGCGTTTACACGCCCGCCAAAAAAGGCGTCCGCCAGCTGGCGGATTTGCCGAAAGAAGAATTGCATTTTGCGGGGATAAATTATGGCAAGTCGTCCAAGGGTGAATTATTTTATGAAGCCAAGGGTTTTGCGGAAATGATTTTGGAAAAATTTGGCATTTTTTCGTCTGTCATTCCCGCGGAGGCGGGAATCCAGTTCCATGAATCCGACGATAAAAATTTTCATCCCGCGCGCTCCGTTGATATATATTTCAAAAAAGATTGGATTGGCGCTTATGGCGAAGTGCACCCCATAACGGCTAAAAATTTTGGCCTATCCTGCGAAGCCGGACTTTTCTATTTTGATTTTGACGCCCTGCTCGCTCATGCCAAATCGCACAAAGCATACGCGCCCATTCCGGAATTTCCGGGCGTGAAGCGCGACATTTCTTTTATTGTTGATAAAAAAATGGAATACGAAAAAATAAAACAAACCGTGGCGTCGGCCCACGCGCTCGTCGCCGAAGTGGAGCCGTTTGATGTGTATGAACCATCCTTCGCTAAAGCTTCGGATGGCAGGGGGCAAATTCCTATGGGTAAGAAAAGTATTGCGCTTCATATTCTTTTCCAATCTGCCAATCGCACATTGGAAGCCAAAGAAGCGGACGAGGCATTTGAAAAAATAGTTTCCGCATTGAAAAAGGATTTTGGCGCGGAAATCAGAATGTGATATAATTAATTTATGTATCCGGAGGACATACTAAATTACATATTAGCCGGTTCCATCGCCATACTGACGATAATGTTGGCGGTTTTATTGTTTTATCTTATTTCCATCGCCCGCAATGTCCGCTGGTTTGTAAAAGGCGCCAAAGACAAAGTGGAAAAAATTACTGACGGCATTGATTTTATTAAAGATAAGATAGGGCACAGCGCCTCTCAGCTTGGTTTTATCGCCCAAGCCGTGGAACGCCTGATTGGCTCTTTTGTCACTTCCAGCCCGGGAAAGAAGAAAAAAAAGAAATGACATTTCTGTGTCATCCCGGACTACGATCCGGGATCCAGTTTCCGCCATGGGCGGTTTTTTGATGCAAAAAAAATCAGCGGGGCGGCGCTGATTTGAATTAGTATTTGTGGTGATCCTAAGAAAGAAAATTTTCCATGTTATCGGCTATTGGGTCATCGCAATCCAGAATATAAGTTCAGCCCTTCCAGAATAAATATGTGGCCGATCAATAGCAACGCGGAGATATAATAGATGGGATTTACGAACCCTTCCATCACATTTTCCGGCGTAATTATTTGGCTCTCGGCAAGTTCTTGGATGCCCCGCGCAATTTCCGCCAGATCGCCAAAAATGAATTGTATTTTTTCGGCAGCGAGCAACATCGTTTTATCTAAAAGATGAGCCACTCCTGATAGCGCCAGCAACGTTAGCGCTATGCCCAGAACGGATATGGCTAAGCCGAAAATGATTTGCAGCGCGCGGCGCATGTTTTCCTCTCCTTTTGCTACTTAATGTAGCAGAAAAAATGATGATTGTCAAATATAAAAAAAACAGAGCAATTGGGCCCTGTGTTTAGTATTTTTCGCATTGTAGAATGAGCCTGGAGAGTTTTTCCGATAATTCCGGAGAAAGATTTTTCGGATCCACCCGTTTAAGGCATACTTGGGCGGCGAGAACATCGGCGGCGGTAAGATAATGGTCTACGGAAGAAATGCCGGATAGGAGGCCTTTGGCAGCCCGCAGATTAACGTCCTGGAATTCCGTCCGCAGTTCGGCATCCTCCAAAGTCTGCGGTTTATGAAAAAGAGCATCAACTTCTTTTATCCATCCGCTCCAACCGTCTTGTGATTCTATAAGACATCGCCAGATCGCTTCTTTGTAATCCCTCTGCGCGATTAAGCCACGCGCCTCTCTTATCAAAAATCCTATGTAATTATAGAGCCCTTCTTTTGTCATTTTTTTTCTCCGCCTGCGATAAATATAGTGTCGCAGTATTTTTTGCGCTTGTCAAACAACATTTGATTATATTTTAAAAATATGATAAGAATAAGTCAGCCCTTTGACAGGAGAAAAACATGAAATACCAACAGCGTATCTTGTCTTGTATTCTTTTTCCGGCATTATTTTTTGGATGTGCTGATGATCCTGCGGTTGTTCCGGACAGCGGAATGGCGGATAGCCGCGCGGCAGATAATCTCGCGCACAATGTCGTCAAATGGCAAGCCGGATACCAAAAACCGAGCGTGTCCTTGAAAGAAAAGAAAGTTTTTTGGAAAGAGCTTTATAACGACGCTACGATGAAAGTGAACGCTGTTTGGGGAGTTACCGCGAACGATATGTATGCCGTGGGCTCCGGCGGGCTCATTATGCACTATGACGGCAAGACTTGGCAGTATATGCAGGGCGTCAATCACGCCTTTCTTATGTCTACAAAATTTCATGGCGTTTGCGGCACCAATACTAATAACGTTTATGTTATCAGCGATTACGACGTGATTTACTTTGACGGAATCATGTGGCGCAAGAGCAAATGGATTTGGGGGCAGTTTTTTGCCATCTGGGGATCGTCCATGACTGATATGTGGGTTACTTCTTCCGATGGGATGCTTTGGAGCCATGGAGCGAGAAACGATTGGGATTTGGTTATGCTTCCTAAAGACATGCAGGCAAATTATTACGCCATTTACGGATTTTCTTCCGGCGAGATATTTGTCGCCGGTGAAAACGGAAAAATGCTCAAAGGCCATGATTACAAATTTACGCGTGTTGAAACCGGAACGACTGAAAACATCCGCGCTCTTTGGGGGACTTCTCCCAAAGATTTGTATGCCGCCGGAGATAATGGCCTTCTCATGCACTATGACGGCCAAGCTTGGCAGCGCCTGTATTTGAGCAATAGTTATTTCAAAAGCATTTCCGGAAGTTCGTCCGGCGAACTGTTCGTAGTCGGCCATCCGTGGTTCAAATCAGATGAGTCGGTCTTGCACTTTTCCGGCGGCAAATGGAAAAGAGAACCGCCACCGGTGGATTCTTTCTTGAATGCCGTGATCTATATTTCTCCAAGCGACATTTACGCTTTTGGCGATTACAACGGCCTAAAGTACATCAACCCTTGAAATCAAGGGTTTTTTAATAAAAAAAAGCGCCAAACAATGGACGAACTCCATTGTTTTTTGTTAGAATAGGGTTAGCTTATGTTTATTCATCTTCATTGCCACTCTCATTACTCACTCTTAGACGGTCTCCCAAAGATACCGGATCTTGTTAATCGTGCCAAGGAATTGGGTATGACGAGTTTGGCGTTGACCGATCATGGTGTGATGTATGGCATTATTGATTTTTATAAAGCGTGTAAGAAAGCGGGGATTAAGCCCATCTTGGGCGTTGAGGCATACGTGGCGCCGCGCAAACATACGGACAAAGAATCCGGCGTGGACACCAAGCCATATCACTTGGTTTTGCTCGCGAAAAATGAAACCGGCTATAAAAATCTTTTGAAACTCACTTCCATCGCGCATTTGGATGGCTACTATTATAAACCGCGCGTGGATAAAGAATTGCTAAAACAATACAGCGAGGGGATTATTGCCACCTCCGCTTGTTTGAATGGCGAAGTGGCGCGCCAGCTTTTATCCGGCAATTACGAAAACGCGGAAAATTCTCTCCGCGAATACAAAGAAATTTTTGGCGAAGGAAATTTTTATTTGGAAGTCCAACCGCAAACTTCAACAGAAAATAACGAACAGCAAATTGTGAACGATCGTTTGATTGAATTGGCAAGAAAAACCAATACGCCGCTCGTGGCCACCAAAGACGTGCATTATGTTTTGAAAGAAGATGCCGAGGCGCAAGACGCGCTTCTCTGTATTCAAACCGGTACGCAACTCGCCAATACTGACCGGCTTACCATGCGCGCGATTGATTGTTCGTTTTCTTCGGAAGAAGAAATGCGCGCTTTTTTTCCAAATTTGCCCGAGGCCATAGACAACACTGTAAAAATTGCCGAGGCCTGCAATGTGGAGCTCGTCCTCGGCACAAACATTTTGCCAAAATTTGTCGTGCCGTCCGGCACGACGGACGTGGAATATTTGAGCGAGCTGTGCGAAATTGGCCTTGCTAAACGCTATAAAGAAATTACAAAAGAAATTCGTGATCGTTTGGAGTGGGAGCTTTCCATTATTAACCGCATGGGGTTTGCGTCTTATTTTTTAATCGTTGACGATTTAATTAAATTTGCCAAAAATCAAGGCATTGTCGTTGGCCCGGGCAGGGGATCGGCCGCCGGTTCCATTATTTCTTATGTTTTAGGCATCACGGATTTGGACCCGATTCATTACAAATTACTTTTTGAAAGATTTTTGAATCCCGATCGCATTTCCATGCCTGATATTGATCTGGATTTTTCCGACACGCGCCGGCATGAAGTTATTGAATACGTGCAGGAAAAATATGGCAAGGATCGGGTCGCCGGCATCATTACTTTTGGAACCATGATGGCGCGCGCCGTACTGCGCGACGTAGGCAGGGTGATGGGAATGCCTTACACGGATGTTGACCGCATCGCCAAAATGATTCCGCCTCCGGTGCAGGGCAAGCACACTCCGCTTTCAAAACATATCCAAGAAATTACGGAGCTTAGAGAATTGTACGAAAAAAATGGCGAGATCCGGCAGCTTTTTGATTTATCCGTAAAGTTGGAAGGCACGGTGCGCCATGCTTCCCAGCACGCTTGCGGAGTTATTATCGGTGACCGGCCGCTTACCGAACACGCGCCTTTGCAAAAAGCTCAAGGCGGAGATGTTGAAATTGTGTCGCAATATTCTCTGCATCCGATTGAAGACGTTGGTCCGTTAAAAATTGATTTTTTGGGTTTGGCAAATCTTTCTATTATTCAAGACACGATAGAAATCGCGCAAGCTGTGGAAAAAAATTTGGGCCGCGAAATAAAAATAAATATTGAAGAAATTCCCCTAAACGACAAAAAAACATTTCAACTTTTAGCGCGCGCGGAAACGACTGGTGTGTTTCAATTGGAATCCGCGGGAATGAAACGATACATCAAAGAATTGAAACCAAATAATATTGAAGATATTATTGCCATGGTCGCGCTTTACCGTCCGGGGCCGATGCAGTTTATTGACAGTTTTATTAAACGCAAACACGGCAAGGAAAGAATTACTTACGCGCATCCGTCAATGGAAAACGCCACTAAGAACACTTATGGCATGACCATCTATCAGGAGCAAGTCATGCAAATTTCCAAAGATATGGCGGGATTTACCGGCGGCGAGGCGGACACTTTGCGCAAAGCCATCGGTAAAAAAATTCCGGAATTAATGGCAAAAATGAGAGCTAAGTTTGTTGAAGGGTCGGTAAAGAACGGCGTGGAAAAAAAACTGGCTGAAGAAATTTTTACGCAATTTGAAGATTTTGCCGCCTACTCGTTCAATCGTTCGCACGCCGCCTGTTACGCCATGATTGCTTACCGCACGGCCTACCTCAAAGCGCGCTGGCCGGATTGTTTTATGGCCGCGCTCATGAATGCCGACTCCGGCGATTTGGATAGAATTACAATTGAAGTTGAAGAATGCAAATCGTTGGGACTGGAAGTTTTGCCGCCGGACATCAACGAATCGTTTCCTCGTTTTGCCGTGGTGCCCGGAACTAATAAAATCCGTTTCGGGCTGGAAGCGGTGAAAAATATCGGATCGGAGATCGCGAAAAATATTATTGCCGAGCGCAAAGAGAATGGAAAATTTGATTCGCTGGAAAATTTGCTGGAACGCGTGCAGGATAAAAATTTGAATAAAAAATCTTTGGAGTCGTTTATAAAATGCGGAGCGCTGGATTCTTTCGGCGAGCGGGGAATGATGCTTGCCAATGTGCAAAAAATGCTTGATTTCCATCGCGATGTAAAGACCGCGGCGAAACCGCAAAATTCGCTTTTTGGCGGATCGGGTATTGCGCTTAGCCGCGCGATTTTGCGATTGGAGCCCGCGCCTGAGGCGGAATTCAAACAAAAATTGGCTTGGGAAAAAGAACTTTTGGGGCTTTATATTTCCGCCCATCCTTTTTCCCATCTCGCGCCGTATGCTAAAGATTTGGCCACCCCGTCTTCGGATCTTAAAAATTTGCGCGAAGGGGCGTGGACTGTGGTCTGCGGCGTGGTTACCATCACAAAACAAATCCGTACCAAAAAAAATAATGAGCTGATGTGTTTTGCCACGCTGGAAGATGCCAAAGGCGCGTTTGAAGTTTTGGTTTTCCCCGGAGTTTTTGAAAAAACAAAAGATTTGTGGCAGGCGGACAGGGCGGTTGTGGTCAAAGGCAGAGTTTCTTTCAAAGAAGGGGAGACTAAGATTTTAGCAAGCAAGGCTGCGGAATTTTTTCCTGAAAAGATTGAAGAATTGAAGAAAGAATTCGCTTCTAAAGACACTATCGGATTTCCGACTTCCGATAGTGGTAAATTTAGCCAATTCGGAAGTCGGAAATCCGATAGTGAGAAGGCCGATAATGGCGAAACCATGAAGCAGTTTTTTAATGGCAATCTGATAATGAAGGATAATGCAATTTATATTACGGTTCCGGCAAAGATGACCAAAATGCACGCCGATACCATAAAAGAATATTTACAAAAACACCCGGGGGGCACCCAAGTGTTTTTGCGCGTGGCGGAGTCCGAGAAACTCATTCCCACGACTTATAAGGTTGATGAAAAAAAGTTTATTTAAATTTCTTCCAGCTCTTGTATAATTCTATTTTTTTCAGATAGTTTTTTCAATTTTTTGTATTCCTCGTCCGTTAAATCTTCAATTTCTTCCCCAAGTTCCCTAACCTTATTTATTTCCATTTGTTTATCTGACAGTGTTTGGAGTTCGCCCACCTCTTCTTTGGTAAGCCGCAAATTTAGTCCAAGATATTCATTTTTAAAATCAATCATTTTGGTTTTATAATTTTGTTCAAGAGGATTTAATATTTGCGCGCCCAGGCGGTTTTTTTCTTCTTGGCTTGCGTCCGTGTTGGCAAGCTCGTTTAATATTTGCCGCTTGTCTTTTTTATATTTTGCATCTAAAAAATTATGTATTTCTTCAAAAATATCCCTTCTTGTTTGGAGATTTTTAAAATTTTTAGCGCGTGAAATAACGAGCAAGGTTTTAATCTTGTCGTAAATATCTTTATCGCCTTCTATAATTTCACCAACTTCATCCCTGTCAATATTCACGCCCACAATTGCTTGCAAGCGGATGACTAAATCTTCCAAAAATTTTTCTTGTTTTTTCTCGTCAGGAACTTCTTTTTCAAGAAAATGCGCAGGTGCTTCCGGCTCCGCGTTTATTTGCGCCCGGATTTCTTTTTGTTCTTCCAGCTCTTCCGGTTCGTCATACATCCCAAACCGTTCTAAAAATTCTTCTTTCTCAGTCTTTGGATGCACAACAACACCAGGACCCTTTTCGGTTACGGGCGCGGGTTCTTCAGGATGGCGCATAATTGTATCAGCTGCCTCTATTGGTTGGGCGACTTGTGTATCCTCGGTTCCTTCTTTCTGCGGCCGCGTGATTTTTTTAGTTGTATCCATTGACTCAATGCGCATATTTTAAGCTTAATTTATAAAGGTATTATAGCACATTTCGGCCGATTTGTCAAGTCCGGATAATCTTGATAAAATGAATACAGCTAAGTAAACTCACTATATGTTCAATACGGAAAAACCGCCGTCGCGCGTTTATCGCCGAATCGGCTTTGCTTTTATATCTTCTACCGTCATCATGCTCTGCGTGGTGATGTATATGGCGCTCTCCAAAGCGACGATTATTGTCGCGCCTAAAGAAGAGACGGTTTCCGCCGATCTTTTGGTCGCGGCTAAAGAAAAAGATTTGCGGGGTGGTGATATTTTGGGAAAAGTGGGGATGGTAACGGTTTCGCGTGAGGCATCATTTCCGTCTTCCGGCGCGGGGGAAGAATCGCCGGCTAAAGCCGTTGGTACGGTTACAATATATAATAGCGCCGGAAAAAGCCAAACGCTTGTTGCCACCACGCGGTTTTTATCAAAGAGTGGTATTTTGTTTCGATTGAAAAAGACCGTAACCGTTCCGGCTGGCGGACAAATTAAAGGCGAAATTATCGCGGATAAAGAAGGCAAATCAGGGGAAGTCGGCCCCACAACTTTTACCATTCCCGGGCTGGCCGCGAGTTTGCAAACGCAAATTTATGGCAAAAGCACAGAAGTCACAACCGGCGGCATAACGCGCATGGGAATTGTCACGGAAAAAGATATAAATGGCGCGGTGGAAAATATGCGCTCATCGCTTTTATCCGAAGCCTCCGCCCAATTGAAAACAACATTAAATAGCGATGGAAAATTTGCCGGCGTTGTTTTTACGGATTCAATTAAAACTAAAACCGTGGGCGTCCAGCCCGGCGAGAAAGTAAGCGAATTCAAAGTCAAAATAGAATTGGATGTTATAGGCGCGGCATATTCTTCCGCCCTGCAAGACCAGGCCGCGCAAACGCTGGCCGGCATGATATCTTCGGATAGAAAATTGGTTTCTTCCAATATTTTAGATGCCGTGCCGGTGATAGAAAAATATGATTTGACGGACGGTTCGGCAAATTTGAAGGTCGGGCTGGAAGGTAAAACGATTATCAGCGCGGATTCCCCGGTTTTTGACCGGGAAAAAATGGCGGGATTTTCCGGAGATGAGGTAAAAAGCTATTTGGAAAAATATGCCGGCATTAAAAATGTGGAAGTAAAATTTTTCCCATTTTGGCTGGATAGGGTGCCGAAGCTGAGAGATCATATAAAAGTTATTGTTCAATAATATGCCTAAAAAAATAGAGAATAATGAAAGCAGTTTAGAGATGATGCGACATTCAGCCGCCCACTTGATGGCGGCGGCGGTGCAAGAAATTTATCCCAAAACAAAATTTGGCGTGGGTCCGGCCGTGGAAAACGGCTTCTATTATGATATGGAAGTGTTGGACGCATCGGGAAAAGAAGTAAAGCTTGGTGATGAAGATTTGAAAAAAATTGAAAAAAAGATGAAGGAATTGAAAGGGCGCGGAGAAAAATTTACGCGCAAAGAAATAACCATCGCGGCGGCCATAAAACTATTTAAAGAAATGGGGCAGGATTATAAAGTGGAATTATTGCAAGATTTGAAAAAGAAGGGGACGACGGTGATGAAAGAGATAGAAGGCGAGTCATCCCCCTTTGAAAAAGGGGGAAAGAGGGGGATTTTAAACGTTTCTATTTATGAAACCGGCAAATTTGTTGATTTGTGCCGCGGACCGCACGTGGAATCCACCGGAAAAATAAAGGTTTTTAAATTGCAAAAACTCGCGGGCGCGTATTGGCGCGGAAATGAAAAAAATAAAATGCTCACCCGCGTTTACGGCGTAGCTTTTGAAACAGAAAAAGAGATGGCCGATTATCTTAGCATGTTGAAAGAAGCTGAAAGGCGCGACCACAGGAAAATCGGGGAAGAAATGGAACTTTTTGCTTTTTCGCCCGTTATCGGCCCGGGCCTTGTGCTTTGGATGCCGAACGGCAACATCATAAAAGAAGAATTGGAAAATTGGGCCAAAGAAACTGAGGAAAAATGGGGTTACGTGCGCGTGACTACGCCAATTATTACCAAAGAAGATTTGTTTTACGTTTCCGAGCATCTTCCGCACTACAAAGACAGTATGTACAGCCCCATGGATATTGATGGTGAAAAATATTACATCAAGCCCATGAATTGCCCGTTTCATCATACGATTTTTAAAAATAGAAAAAGAAGCTACCGCGAATTGCCGCTGCGCCTCGCGGAATACGGCTGGTGCCATCGGTATGAAGATTCCGGATCGCTTTTTGGTTTGATGCGCGTGCGCGGAATGATGATGAATGACGCGCATATTTATTGTACCAAAGAGCAAGCGGTAAAAGAATTTATTGATGTTATCAGGTTGCACGAGTATTATTATAAAATTTTAGGCATTAAGGATTATTACATGGAGCTCTGTTTGCGCAATCCGGAAAATAAAAAATATCACGGCGACGACAAAATGTGGAACGAGGCGGAAAAATTAATGCGCGAGGCAATGGAAAAATCAGGCGTTCCATACAAAGTGCAAAATGACGGCGCGGCTTTTTACGGTCCTAAGGTGGATTTTCAAATTAAGTCGGTGACGGGCAGAATTTTTACGGCTTCCACAAACCAAATTGATTTGTTTATGCCGAAAAAGTTTGATCTGAAATATATTGATAATGAGGGCAAGGAACAATACGTGGTTTGTATTCATCGCGCGCCCTTGGGTACGCACGAACGGTTTATCGGTTTTTTGATTGAGCATTTCGCGGGCGCGTTTCCCACCTGGCTTCATCCTGTTCAAGTTCAAGTTATTCCTGTTGGACAAGACCATATAAAGCCCGCGGAAAAATTGGCGGAAAGTTTCAAAGCTCAAGGCGTGCGCGTTTCGGTTGACAGCGCGGATGAAACCGTTGGTTACAAAATCCGCAAAGCGGAAAAATTTAAGGTTCCATACATGCTCGTGATTGGCGACAAAGAAAAAGATTTAGAAGAATTGTCCGTGCGCGAGCGGGGGGTAAAAGAACAATATAAAATGCCCGCAAAGAAATTTTTGGAAAAAATAACGGAAGAGATAAAGAATAAGGATTAATGCGAATGCGCTCGCGCGCCACGAATAACACTAATAAAAAGACCTCGGAAATTTTTCCGGGGCTTTTTATATTTATTCGCGTCATTAGTGGGCGTAGTCGCCATTCGTGTAATCCTTTGATTTTATCTTCCGCGTACTCTGGGCAACTTTTCGGAGCTTAATCCTCTCGGCTCTAAGCGAAATGTTGTGCCGGATTCACGCACTTCTTCCAATTTGCTGAATCTCTTTGTGTGGGAGGCGAGCATGTTGTTATAAAACTTTAATTTATCTTGATAGTCGCTCCGCATAACTTCAAATTCGTCCCATTTGTCGCCAAGCTGTTTTTTTAGTTTGCGATCGGAAAAGAAATTTTTTATTCCGCCGAAGAGCCCGTTTTTTTCCAATCCGGCCTTATCTCCGGCCATATCAAGCAATTGCCGTTCCAGCCCGCCAGCTGCTTTTTTCTTGCCCGGCACCTGTTCGCCCCAAAGCTCCTGCGATGTTTCTATTAATGATTCTTGGGATGTGTAATATTGTTTTACCAAGTCATTAACATAGCCGTCCACGGCCGCTTGCGCCCGTTCAATTATTTCCTCGGATTTTTTTATTTTATCCTGTGCCGATTTTTTCGCGTTGCCTTTATTTTGTTCAATTATATTTTCATTCTTTGCGATGGTCTGTAAGTTCTTTTTTATTTCCGGCTGTAATAATTCCGGATAATCAAGAAGATTCGCGCGCAAATGTCTTTTTATGTCCGAACCGCCCCGCGCCTCATGTTTATCTTCCGGTTTTGTTTCAACCAATTCTTTGCGTATTTTCTTTTTTTCTTTCTTTTCTTCCACATCTACATCGCTAAAATCAAATTTATCGTCAATGTCCGCCGTCGCTTCTTTAATATTCTCCGGTTCTTCTTCTAGCCGTTTTTTTGCTTCTTTAATCGCTTCATCCCAGCCGGCTTCCTCTTCTTTTGCCTTTTTTCGTTTTTTGAAGCCCTCCACCCACTCAGCGTGG
>CAZFZQ010000002.1:0-39097 GCA_964522845.1 uncultured Gammaproteobacteria bacterium
TGCCAAAATTGAAAGTATACGGCCGGGATGGGGAGAAGTGTTTGCGGTGCGGCGGGAAAATAAAAAAAATAAAATCCGCCGGCCGCGGCACCTACTTCTGCCCGAATTGCCAGAAGTAGCGGTTTTTTATTAGTTTTGATAAACTATAATTAGTACAGTCGAGATTAGGAGGTGCTATTTTGAAAACAAGAAAAAAGAAACAGCATATTTTAAGGCGATACCTGTCCGAATCAATTGGTCATGAGAAACAAGTTGAGCTTTTTGAGGCTATTGATGAATTTGCTATAAAGTATCCAAATGGGAAGGTAGCGTTATTTATTAATAGTCCGGGGGGTATTGCCGAGTGTGCCTTTGCCATACGCGATTATATTGAAGCATGTCCGCTTCAGATAAATACTGTTGTGCAAGGAGAAGTCGGTTCGGCCGCCGTGATTGTCTTTTTGGTGGGCAAAGAAAGGTTTATGAGCAAAAGTTCGGTTATCGTTTTTCATAGACCTTGGAAAAAAACGGACTCTCTTTTATTCGCCGAGGATGCGCGTTGGATTGCGAATGATTTAGACAGAATTGAAAATGGAATGCTGGAATTGATTTGCGAAAAAACCGGTAAAGATAGAGAGGCAGTAAAGAACGATTTAAACCGTTTTAGAATTTTTAGCGCGCAAGAAGCGTTGGAGTACGGTCTCGTGCACAGAATCATCTAATCCGTTCTTCTATAAACTTAGGACGGATTTTTTATTTGACAGAAACCGATTAAAATTAGAATATGGATGCAGGGGATTATGCTCATTAACAAAGAGGTAAAATCATGGACGACCTTGAAAAATACAGGATAGAGCAATGTGTACTGGACAATGGATTAAGGGTGATTGTGAAGCGTCTGCTATCCGGTGGCATAAGCGGAGTTGTGGCTGTAAGATGTGGATCAATATATGAAACTAAGGGCGGTAATAATGGAATTTCGCATTTTTTGGAGCATTTAATTTATTCCGGTGGAATTAGGCGTAGCCGCCGAAATTCGCCAATCTATAAAATTGAGAAAACAGGCGCTGATGTTAATCCTACGACTTCCAGGTTTTGGACCGAATATCCGTTTAACCTTTTGCAGAGGTGCTGGAAATCCAATTTTAGGATGTTGCTTGATACTATAGGCAGCGTAGATTTTTCCAAGGCAATTTTTCTGCTGGAACAAAAAATTGTGGCGAACGAAAAAATAAACGACACCGATGATCTTGATAGCGTAATGGAAAGCCGTATTTTTCCGCGTCATTCTTTTAGTTTACCAGTAGATGGGATAATTAAGACGGTTAATGCGTTAACGCCAAGGCGATTAAAAAATTGGCACCGCCGTTTTTATCGTCCAGAAAGGACAACGGTTATTGTTGTTGGCGATACCAGTATTGGGGAAGTTGTTTCTATCATAAAGAAAACTGCAATTTGGCAGATGGCCGATGTCTCCAGTATTACCATTAAAGAACCACCCCCCGCTTTTATTAATTGGGACGCGTCGTCTACGGGCGGCACTCTTGATACAAACGCAATGAGGATTGTTTTTTCCGCGCCGGTCAACCCTTGTGATATTGTTTTGTTTTATTATATTGTTGATATGATTAATGATTTGTCAGTGGTCGGAATGGGCTGGAAAATTATCCAGAATTTGGGTCTTCATGAGGGAATGGGTATTGATGAGGATAAAAATATAGAGCTTAACAGTTTGTGTAATTATTTTGTTATTGATTTTTGGGCGCCATCTCATAAAAGATTGAGAAGTATGGAGCGCGCATTTTTTTCCTGGGTGAAGAAAGTTAACGAGGGCGGATTAACCCGGAATAGTTTTGTACGCATATACAATCAACATCTGGAATACATAAGATTGGGTGTGAATGACGAGCGCTGGTGGGGAAAGCTTTTAGCTAAAATGGTTACGCAGAATTTTTCGCAAGCTCTGGAAATATGCATAAACCCGGATATTCACGGCGCGGTTGAGATAAAAAAAGAGGTTGATCGTGTATTTCGCGCCACGGTGGGCGATAAGCATGTTGTTTTCAGGAATTTTAAAAAATAATAATTATTCTCAACAGCTGGCAATCCGGCTGTTTTTTTGTTAAGATATTTATATGAAAAGAATTGTTAGATGGTGCGCAATTATTTTGATTTTAGCGGTTTTTGCCGGAGTGATTTTTTCCGGTTATTTTTTGAATGAACTTTTTTTCAAGCGCCCGGCGCAGGGCGCGGAGGCGGTGGCTTTTTCCGTGACAAAAGGCGAGAGCGTGAAAAAAATCGCTGGCGAATTACAAAGAACGGGAATTATTCCGAACGCTTTTGTTTTTTCAAGCTACGTCCGGCTGATTCAGGCGGAAGATATTTTTCAAGCCGGCGATTACAAGCTTTTGTCCGGGTCGTCAATCAGTGCTCTTGTGGAAGTTCTTACTTCCATCAACATAAAAGAAAACAGATTTACTTTGATTGAAGGCTGGTCGCTAAAAGACATAGTGGACTATTTGGTTACTAAAAAAACCATAAACCGCGCGAGTGATTTTTATTTTTTAACCGGACGCCCGGCTGTGGATTACAGAAAAACAAAAATAGATTTTGTCAAGAATTGGACTTATGATTTTTTGGCTGACCGGCCGGCATACGCCACGCTGGAAGGCTACGTTTATCCGGACACCTACCGCGTGCTGGATGAAGCGGGAGCGGAAGGGTTGATAAAAAAATCGCTGGATAATTTTGGAAAAAAATTAACGCCGGAATTGCGCGCGGAAATCGCGCGGCAAGGAAAAACAATTCATCAGGTCGTGACCATGGCATCTGTCGTGGAAAACGAAGTGAGAAATTATGAAGACAGGCGGATAGTGGCGGATTTATTTTGGCGCCGGTTGAAAATCGGGATGCCTCTTCAGGCCGACTCAACTATTAATTATGTAACACAATCCGGCCGCGACCGCTCAACTTACGATGATTTAAAAATTGATTCGCCGTGGAATACTTATAAATATGGCGGCTTGCCCTTGGGACCTATTTGCAATCCATCCATTGAAGCAATCCGCGCGGTGATTTATCCGACGCCAAACAGTTATTTATATTTTTTAACCGATAAAGACGGCGCGGTGCATTATGCCAAGACCACAGCCGAACACGCGAACAATCGGGTCAAGTATTTGAAATAATTTGACAGCAAAACAGTAACTCTGTTATTATAGAATTAAGTTTGAAAATTTAACATATCAAGAGTGATGGATAGCTTCGCCATGCGGAGCAAGAGAACTAGCTCTAAGCCATCCGGCAACCTATTTTATACAAATAAACAAGGTGCCACTTCTAGCCCCATGGGGAAAGATAGTCAGTTATTTTAATCCTCCCCCTGCGGAGGTTTTGTGTTTTATGGAGTGAAAATTGAAAAGAAGGCGTTTTTAATTTTCACCTCATAAAGAGGTGCGCAAAAGGAGGCACATAGTGGGCGCTTTCATTAACATTTCTACTGATGATTTGCGGAAAAGAATTTGGTGTCCTGCCATCAACGAAATTTTTCACGCGACTAAAAGCCGTGTTATAGCCGAGTCGGACGATGTGTCCGTCCAAATTAAGCTGGCGAATGCGGATAGGGTTTGGCTGAGATACAAGTTGCGCGACAGAAGATTTGACGGGCCGGGATGGAAGGGATCGCCGCTTACCGACTGGACATACGGCGGAGCGGACGACGTCTTCCCGTTTGGCAGCGCGGTGGAAGAGTCAATCTATTGTCTTGACCCGCGATATCCTTTGACGGATGCCTTCACGGCCAGGCAGGCGCAATTCATCACAAATCCCTTTGAGGAGCTACCATACTCCAATCCGACTAAGGACGCCTTAAGCGATTGGTTCCGAAGATGGCAAGAAATTGTTAATAAAAATAATGTTCCTTATCCGGGATATTTCTATCTGAACAATATTCCCGGCGTAAGACGCTATGTGCATGAAAATATTACCGTTCTTTTGAAAGAAAAAGGTTATAAATACCTTACAGCCGTGCCCACTTGGTGGCATACCGCTCGCATTTGCGCGCATCTCGGTTTTGTTTTCCAATGCGAAGAAGACGAATTGGTTATTGATAAGCTAAACACGCGATTGAATTTTTCGACAAAAGAAGAATGCGCGCGTTCGAGTTGGATTGTTATGCTGCAATTTTGGGTTGAGCTGGTTTGCGGGGCCGGTTTTTCGCTTTCGGAAGATTTTCCGGAAGCCGTATCGCTGGTCCTCCGCGATGAGCGCGGCGCACACCTTACTTTTCCTTTGTCGCCGCAAAGAAACCTCTGGTTGAATTATAAGATTTGACAAGGGGCCGCGCTCCTTTTTTAAATAATATGGACATTCTAAAAATTTATTATAAAAAAATATTGCGGTTTCGGCGTGATTTGGACAAAATCGCGGAATTAAGTTGGCAAGAAGAAAAAACCAAAAAATACATAATCAAAAATTTAGGTAAAGATTATTATTGGACAAAAAAAACAGCCGTGATTTACAAAATCGGCTGCGGAATCCCCGTATTTTTCAGGGCTGAATTGGATGCTTTGCCCACGCGCCGCGGGCCGAGGCATGTTTGCGGGCACTCGGCGCATTCGGCCGCTTTAATGGGTGCATATTTATATTTTAAAAAACATCCAGTCCGGGATTTTGCAGTTTATTTTGTTTTCCAACCATCTGAAGAATCTTTTCCCAGCGGAGCGGATTTTATATCAAAAAATTTCAAGGAGATAAATAAATGCCGCGCCGGTTTCGGTTTTCATGTCTTGCCGAATTTCCGTTTGGGCGAACTTGCCAGTCCCGTCTTTGCCGCAGGCGATTATTTTGAAATTAGAATTACGGGCCGGTCAGGGCATATTAAAGATAAAAATAAACGAAGGGGCGGAGATGCAATTTTGATTGCCGGGAAATTGGCAAAAAAAATAAATGCTGATAAGAAAGAAAATTTCGTTATTAATGTTGGATTGATTAAAGGCGGGGAAGCGCCCAATAAAATTGCCGGTTCCGCGTTTTTGGCGGGCGATGTAAGAACCCTTGCGGCAAGCGGCAGTGTTTCCGCGCGACTCTGGCTTTCCGATTTGTGCCATAAATTGGAGAAGCAAAATTTTGCAAGTAAAGTTAACCTGCGCTATTGTAAGGGATACCCGCTTTTCAGAAATGATAAAAAAATATTTGAAAAAATCAAAAAAATTTTTAGGATAAAAAAAGAAGTCAAAACTTTCGGCACGGAAGATTTTTCCATGTATCGTCCGCCAAAAATATTTTTATTGATCGGCGTTGGAAAAAGCGCGGAACTTCATACGGATAAATTTTATGTAAGAAATGGGGTTATAACAAAACTTTTTGAATACTGGGTAAAAATAATAAATAATTTAGAAATAATCGTCGGACTGTAATAAGTTCTTTATCAGCAGTACCGTAAAGGAGGGAGAGATGGCAAAACTGCTCACTTTTCAAGAACGCAACAGGATTTTGGAGCAATATACGCACACGATTGAAATATTTTCCAATGAAGAAGATATTGACGCTTCGCCGGAAGTCCAGCAATTTGAAGAAGAATATGCGTATGATGAAGAGCTCTCGGCTCAGATGCGAAGAGCCAAAGAAAAGAAAAAGAATTTTTTGAAAATAATGAGCGGCAAGATGAATTAAATGGGGGCTTACGTCCTCGCTGGACAGCCCCCATTATTTTTGTTAAGATTTTTATAATTAAATACTACCAATGTCATTCCCGACACCGAAGCGACAGCGCAGGTAATATTTGGGAATCCGGAGATATAATAAGCCTGGATTCCCGCCTTCGCGGGAATGACAAATAAATTATGGCAATTAAAACAGTGGAGTCCGTAACCGAAGGGCATCCGGATAAAGTTTGCGACCAAATATCCGATGCTCTTTTGGATGAATACTTAAAACAAGATCCTAACTCGCGCGTAGCCGTGGAAACGTTTGGCGGACACGGGCTTGTTTTGGTTGGCGGCGAAGTAACGACCAACGCGGTGGTAGAGCCGGAATTTATTATCAACCGCCTTTACCGCGAAATCGGCTATAATGATACTTTAGAAATTTTATCCCATATTCAAAAACAATCGCCGGATATTGCCATGGGCGTGGATACGGGCGGCGCGGGCGACCAGGGAATTATGTACGGATATGCTACCGGAGAAACGCAAGAATTTTTGCCGCGTCCGATTGTGACGGTCCATAATCTTACAAAACGCCTGGCGTTTTTGCGGAAAAATCATCCCAAGTTTTCATGGTTGGGGCCGGATGGAAAGGCACAGGTAACGTATGACGGCGATCAATTAAAAACAGTTTTGGTTTCTACTCAGCATCTGCAGGATTTGGGCAATGAAATGATGCGCCAGCTTTTGATTTCACATTTAATTGAACCGGTTATTGGCGACCTTAATGGCGTGGAAATTTTGATAAATCCGACCGGCCGTTTTGTGCAAGGCGGATTTGAAGCTGACACCGGATTGACCGGCAGAAAAATAATGGTTGATACTTACGGAGGATTGATCCCGCATGGCGGCGGCGCGTTTTCCGGAAAAGACGCGACAAAAGTGGACCGTTCCGCGGCGTACATGGCGCGTTTTTCCGCAAAAAATATCGTCGCAAACGGTTTGGCGAAAAATTGTTTAGTGTCCGTGGCTTACGCTATTGGCAAAGCCGAGCCCTTGATGCTTCGCGCGGTTTCGGGCGATGGAAAAGATTTGTCAAAAATTGTGGCTGATAATTTTGATTTCCGGCCAAAAGCGATTATTGAACGATTGGGACTGAGGCGTCCGATATATTTAAAAACCGCTTCTTACGGCCATTTTGGAAAAGACGATCTGCCGTGGGAAGAAATTGTTAGTTTGTAGTTAGTAGTGAGTAGTAAGTAGTTAAGAAAATGCGCTCCAAACGGGGCGCATTTTTATTTTGCTTTATTTAGCGATTTTTATTACAATACAGATATATGGAAGAAGAACCGCGATACAAAAGTCACGATTTAAGGACGCTTTTGATTTTGATATTTATTTTAGTTGCCATCGCGGGAGTGGTATGGTTTTTTGGTTGGGGAGCGTATCAGTTTGATATTATAAAACAAGGAGAACCAATTATTATTTATACTAATGTCTCTCCATAATAGAAAAAGCAAATTTTATTTTTTATCCGCGATTATATTTATTCTGGCCTGTTTTAATGTTGTTTTATTTTTAATAAACCACAACGCGATTCCCGGCTGGAACTTGGTATTTAAGCCGGACGCGCCGGCCGTGTCGCAACACATAAAAAAACCGGATGAAGTGCGCGGTATTTATATTACCGCTTACACCGCGGGAGTAAGCCGATTCGGCGAGCTGGTTGATTTTGTAAAAAATAATAATCTCAATGCCGCGGTGGTGGATATAAAAAGCCCCAAGGGCGAGCCCGCGTTTCTTTTGAAGGACAGCTTTCTTGCGCAATACAATATGTCGCGCCCGCTTTACAGTGTTGAAAATATTATTGCCAAACTGCATCAGAATAATATTTATGCCATCGCGCGCATCGCGGTTTTTCAGGATCCGTATTTGGTGTCAAAAGAGCCGGCGCTTGCCTTGCAGTGGAAAAATGGCGGCGTTTGGACTGATTATAAGGGTGTGAAGTGGCTTGATCCCACGGCGTTTGGCGTTTGGCAATACAATGTCACTTTGGCGCGCGAAGCGTACGAACGGGGATTTGATGAAATCCAGTTTGATTATATCCGTTTTCCTTCCGACGGAAATATAGAAGCAATAAAATATGTCAAATGGGACGGCAAAACGCCAAAGGCGGTGGAAATGGAAAAATTTTTCAGTTATGTCGGCGGGATTTTGCGCCGCGAAAAAATTCCCGTGTCCGCGGATTTGTTCGGCCTGGTTTGTTGCATGGAAAATTATGATTTGGGAATAGGGCAAGTGCTGGAACGCGCGCTTCCGCATTTTGATTATGTTTCGCCCATGATGTATCCGTCGCATTATTCGCCCGGGTTTGTTGGCAAAAAAAATCCCGCTTCTTATCCGTATGAAGTTGTAAAATACAGCATGGACATGGCAAATGGAAAAATTACGCGCTTCGCCGCGTCCTCCACCCCACTTCGCCGAGGCTCCGCGGGGCAGGCCGTGCCTCTGGCGAAACTTCGGCCATGGATTCAGGATTTTGATATTGGTGATATTTATGATACGGCAAAAGTGCAGGCGCAAATAAAAGCAACGCGCGACACGAAGGCGGAAGGATTTTTGATTTGGAACGCGAGAAATGTTTATACGGAGTTGGTGCACTAATTTCTGCCTTCTGCTCCACTCCCGTTGCCATCTCTATAAATTATTACTCGTGTAAAATACTTCCAAAATTTATATAACTCACCCTCGCTCGCTCGGGCTCGGACAATATAAATTTTGGACACGAGCAATAATTTATTACGAGCTGGCGGGCACAAGTCGTGGAGATAAGGCATAAATTATGCACCAAGAATAATGAGAATGGGGGAAAAGGTTGACATAGCCGGCGGGCTGTGTTAGTTTATATTTGAGGAGGTGGGAGATGAAGAAGTGTGCGAAACAGAGCTGTGCTTTGGGTGCGTATGGTGGCGGCCTTTTTGCGGATGATGATAGTTATTGTTCAAATTGCGGCGGGAAATTGGTACCCAAAGAAGATGACCATTGCCAATGCGGCCATCGTTTAGGGGACAGTGATAAGTTTTGTTCCGGTTGCGGACTTCCGCGCGAGGAGGCGGTGAAAAAAGAGACGGGCACCAAGCAGTCACGCCCGTGGATTTGTCTAAATTGCCATTCAGCAGTTAGGGCTGATCGCAATCATTGCCCAAGATGCGATCCAAATAAGTGACCAAGTTCATAAACTTGGTTTTTTTATTTTTGGCGTGGTAGAATGATAGGAACATTAAATATGATTGATTATCAAAAAGAATTAAACCCGGAACAATTGGCAGTGGTGAAGGGCGGCGATGGGCCGTGCTTGGTCTTGGCCGGCGCGGGTAGTGGAAAAACGCGGACGATTATTTATCGTCTGGCGTATTTATTGGAAAAAGGCGCGGATCCGAGAAATATTTGTCTCGTCACTTTCACCAACAAAGCGGCGAAAGAAATGACAACCCGAGCCGAAGCGCTTTTGGGATATAAGCCGCAAGGAATGATTGCCGGCACTTTTCATCATCTGGCAAATTTTTTACTCCGCCGTTACGGAAAAAGAATCGGGCTGGAACCGAATTTTACCATTCTTGATGAAGACGATAAAAAATCTTTAATCAAAGCGTCTATTGGCGAATCAGGCGTGGATACAAAAAAGAAACGCTTTCCCATGCCCGCGGTGCTAAAAGAAATTTTCAGCTACGCAAAAAACAGCCGTAATAATTTGGAGCAGGTGATTGATTTGAAACATCCGAATTTTTTGCCCCTGCAGGAAGAAATTGCATCGGTCCGTCGGATTTATGAGAAAAAAAAGAAAGATGGAAATATGGTTGATTTTGATGATTTGCTGACTGCGACCTTAAATCTTTTAGAAACGCAAACTGACATTCGCGAAGGCTTGGCGCGCCATTTTCAATATTTATTGGTTGATGAATACCAGGACACCAATCCGGTACAAGCCGCGATTTTGTACCACCTTTCGTCGCACTACAAAAATATACTGGTCGTGGGCGACGACGCGCAGAGTATTTATTCTTTTCGCGCCGCGGACATAAAAAATATTTTGGATTTTAACAAAACCTATCCGGAAGCGAAAATGTTCAAGCTGGAAACCAATTATCGTTCCACGCCAAATATTTTGGATTTGGCCAATGACGTAATTTCTAAAAATTTTAATCAGTTTCCGAAAAATTTGAAATCGCTTCGGCCAAAATTATCCGCGCCGTCGTTGCTCTCGGCCGGAAGCCAAAATGATGAGGCAAAATTTATCGCTGATAAAATTTTGGAACTGCGCGGAGAGGGCGTGGAATTGAAAAATATGGCCGTGCTTTTTCGCGCCTCGTATCATTCGCAGGTTTTGGAAATGGAGCTCACGCGCCGCGATATTCCGTATGAGTATCGCGGGGGTGTGAAATTTTTTGAACGCTCGCACATCAAAGATGTAATTTCATATTTACGCGCTTTTTTTAATCCTAAGGATGAGGCGGCGTGGACGCGCATTTTAAGTTTTGGCGTGGGCGTGGGGCCGGTCGCGGCGCAAAATATTTTTAACACGGTGGCGCAAAAAAATACCCCGCAAGAGATTGCGCAAATCACATCCTCCAATTTCGGTGCCAAAGCCGGCCTGCCTCGTGTTGGAGTCAAGGCGGGCAATTCTTGGAACGATATTTTGCGTCTGTGGCAAAAATTTTTAAATCTCGCTCCTGCTCCCAATAATTTTATTGAAGCGGTTTTATCATCACATTATCGCGATTATATGGAACACACTTATGATAATTTTGAAGATCGGTTAAATGATTTGATGGAGCTCGCGGCCTTTTCTTCAAAATATGAAAATCTGGAAAATTTTTTGACAGAAATAACTTTATTTGAAGATGTAGCGGTAAAAAATGACGGCGGAGCTTCATATGACCGCGAAAAAATGGTTTTATCAACCATCCATCAGGCCAAAGGCTTGGAGTGGAATACGGTTTTTATCATCAATTTGATTGATGGCGCGTTTCCCAATCGCCGCGCGCTCTTGGAAGACGGGGGAGTGGAGGAGGAGCGGCGGCTTTTTTACGTAGCTTGCACGCGCGCCAAAGAAAATTTGTTTTTGTCATACGCGTTTACGGGCGGTGGCGGCGATTTTGGCGGGATGAATTTTAATGAGCCGTCAATTTTTTTGCGCGAAATGAAAGGAAGTTTAGTCAATAAAATTGATGGCAATGATGAAGACGATTTGCCGGTGATTGATATTGACGCGGATGATATTGGAGACCGCAAAAAATTGCCCCGCAAAAGTTATCTGCAGGATATAAATTTGGATTTTTAACAATCAATTTGTAATTCTTACTAAATTAGTAAGAATTACAAAAAAAGAAATAAAAAATCCCCTGTATTATCAGGGGGGCAGATAGATTAATCGCTATCGCAGTCGCAGTCACAATCGGAAGAAGAATCAAAGGAAGAGCTTATGGCAATATCTACAAGATCGTCCGTCATTCCTAACCTACTAAGATGTTTTGTTCTCCGAGATTTGGCAATATACGCGATAATCAAGATAAAAGGAACAATAGCTACCGACGCCAAGAGAATTGTTACCACAGCTGTTGTTTCCATGGTTACATTCCTTTCTTATGTGTGAGTTTGTATATACGGTAGGATATAACTAATCTAACATTTTGTCAAGATGCAGGTACGAATAGAAATTATAAAAAAATCCCGGGTGTTAGGCGGGATTGCGTGATTTTATTTTGCGACAAAACCGTTTTCACTTTTCATATTTTCTTTTCCGCATTTATCGCAATAATATTTCGGCGGATTGTACAATATTTCCCATAGCATAGCCTGGCAGCAGCCGCTCCGCTCAGTAATGATTGGCGTAAATTTTTCCGGCTTAAAGTATGGATGGCGTTCTTGCCACTGCTTCCTCATCCGCGTTACAAAGGACATTCTTGGTTGGCGCGTGGCGTACCAGATAATACTTCCGGCGGTAGAAAAAAGAATGATGAAAACAAACATGCCGCCAAGAACAATACTGAAGATCTCCAACCCTCTCATTTTTCACCTCCATAGTGTATAATATTAATATATGAATGATAAAAAGTCAATAGTTATTTCGCTTGGCGGGTCGCTTATTATCCCAAAAGAAGGAATAGATGTTAAGTTTTTAAAAAGTTTTAAAAATTTTATAGAGAAATCGGACAGCCGGTTTATTTTAGTTTGCGGCGGAGGAAGAACGGCGCGCGAATATATTAAGGCGGCAAA
This sequence comes from uncultured Gammaproteobacteria bacterium, assembly GCA_964522845.1. GTDB lineage: Bacteria > Patescibacteriota > Patescibacteriia > CAZFZQ01. The sequence goes on from CAZFZQ010000002.1 coordinate 11,901, forward strand.
AAGCATTTCCAAATTTTCGGCCGATGATTTAGATTGGATTGGAATTGAAGCCACGCGTTTGAATGCCAAACTGGTGCAAATGATGTTTAAACAGATTGCTCATTCGCAAATTTCCATCGATCCGACCAAGAAATTAAATTTTCAAGAAAAAGTTTTAATCGCATCCGGCTGGAAACCGGGCTGGTCCACGGATTATGATGCCGTGCTTTTGGCAAAAACTTATGGCGCGAAACAAGTTATTAATTTGACGAATATTGATTATTTATATGACAAAAATCCAATAATTTATCCGGATGCGAAAAAAATAAAAGAAATTGATTGGTTGGGTTTCCGCAAGATTGTGGGCGACAAATGGGTTTCGGGCGCCAACACTCCTTTTGATCCTATTGCCAGCCGCGAAGCGCAAAAGCTGGGGCTGGAATTAATTTTGGCTAACGGAAAAAAAATAAACAACTTGAAAAAAATAATAAAAGGTGATAAGTTTATAGGGTCAATCGTTCATTAATGGAAGGAGAAGAATATGGAAAACCAAACAAGAGTCGGTATTGGCATAATGATTACAAAAGATAGAAGGGTTCTGCTTGGTAAGCGCAAGGGTTCACATGGCGCGGGAGAATATGCTTTTCCCGGCGGACATTTGGAGTATATGGAATCTTTTAAGACATGTGTTCTGCGCGAGCTGGCGGAAGAATGTGGTGAGATGCTGCAAATTAAAAATATCCAATTTATTCATGTCGCCAATATCATGGAATACGCGCCAAAACATTATACACATATCGGGCTTTCCGCACTTTGGGAAAGCGGCGAACCGCAAGTAATGGAACCGCAAAAATGCGAAGGTTGGGATTGGTACGATTTGTACCATCTTCCCGCGCCACTCTTTCAACCAACTCAACTGACTTTGGAATGTTATAAACAAGGGGTGCCTTATCTGGATTCGGGTGAAATAGGGGAATTCCTTTCCAAACCATAAATCCCCCCAAATTCGGGGATTTTTTAATCAGATTTTTATGTTCAGAGCTCAACTCTGCACATAGGGGAATGTTAAGAGTTGAGCTCTGAACATTATACAAACATTATACAAGGATTTGACACTTTTTACGCATTGTGCTAATATAAGTTTATAAATAGTCGTAGACAGCGGGGCCTGAAAGGGTCAAACAAGAAACCCCGCCGAGACCACAATTAGCTCTTGCTAATTATTCCTCGCGTTCTACGGCCCAAAAGGTCGTTTTTTGTTTAGCCTGTAGCTTGTAGCTAGTTAGCTAGTTAGGGAGTTTAAACCTAAGTAGCTAAATAGCTAAGTAGCTAAATAGCTAATTATGCCAAAAACAAGAGAAAGAAAACAAAAAGACGTAAAAGGGATAGCTACCCAGCTTGAAGGAAGCCAGAATATGGTGTTTGCCAACTTTTACGGCTTGAAAGTAAAAAACGTGGAAGAGCTCCGCAGAAAATGCCGCGAAGCCAACCTTTCTTGCGTGGTTGCCAAAAAGACCCTCCTTTCTTTAGCTTTGAAAGACAAAGAAAAAGAAATAAAAAATTTGCAGGGTGAAGTAATGGTGATCGCAGGCAAGGATGAAGTGGCGGCGGCAAAAATCGCGGCCGAATTTGGAAAAAAGAACGAGTCCTTAAAACTCTTGGCCGGTATTTCGCAAGGAAAATGGGCGGGTTTGGCGGAAATTACCGCTTTATCCAAACTTCCTTCAAAAGAAGAATTACTGTCAAGACTTGTTGGCAGTTTGAATGCGCCAGTCTCCGGCTTTGTTCGGGTGCTGTCAGGAAATTTGCGAGGGCTTGTTTGTGCGTTGAATGCAATTAAAGATAAAAAATAAATTGAGCGTATAGCGTATAACGTGTAGCGTATAGTGAAAGTCTAAACGCTAATCGCTAAAAGCTAATCGCTAATATAATATGGAAGAGAAAAATGTTGTAGTGCCGGAAAAGTTCAAGGCACTTGTAAGCGAAATAGAGAAAATGTCCGTGTTGGCCCTTTCAGAACTTGTGAAAGTTTTGGAAGATAAATTTGGCGTTTCCGCCGCCGTTCCGGTCGCGGTAGCAGCCGCTGGCGTAGCCGCCGCTCCGGTTGAAGAAAAAACATCATTTGATGTTGAATTGACTGCCGCTGGCGCGAGCAAAATCGCAGTTATCAAAGTTGTGAAAGAAGCTGCCGCTCTCGGTTTAGCCGAAGCCAAGGCTTTGGTTGATGGCGCTCCGAAAATGGTAAAAACCGGTTTGAAGAAAGACGAAGCTGAGGCCTTAAAAGCCAAGCTCGTTGAAGCCGGCGCGACCGTGACATTGAAATAAAAATCAAAACATAAAATAAAATCGCCTCGTAAGGGGCGATTTTGTTTTATTCCTCCCTTTGGAAAAGGGAGGCGAGGAGGGATTTATAAATCCTCCCTAACCCTCCTTTTCCAAAGGAGGGGATTGGAAAGCGGTTTTATTTTTTAAAATTTTTTAACCATTCTCTAATTCGCGCGAATAGGCGAATAGTTGGGTATGGGCATTGACAAAAATAAAAACTTATAATACAATCTCGACAAGCTCAAGGGAGGATAGCATGGGCAACGTTAATGTTTTTGTTAACGGTTATGGCGCGCCAAAAGATCCTCTTTCTGATGGAAATCTTTGCGGATATATGTGCGCAATAAGTGAGTACATGGATTTGCATCATGACGATGTCTTCACGCTTTACTTGGCCGGCGGAATTACCAACAGAAAAGATATGACCGAAGCGCGTGCCATGAAAGTGTGGTTTGATGCGCACGGGCTTCCGGCGAATGTTACAGAAGTTGTCTTGATAGAAGAGTCAACAACCGCGCGCGACAACGTCGCTCTTTATTCAAGAAAAGTTGACCAAGGAAAGCCGTCCGTTTTTTTCTTTGAGTATTCCCGCCGACTTCAGATGATTTTTTTGGTCAAGCAGTATTTTAACCGGCATTTTCACAGGCTTTACAAGTTTTGCGGCGTTAAGTTCGATGAGCCGTCCATGGAACTTAGAAATCGTTTGAAGCAGTATTTCTTGCGATTTCCTCTGGAAGTTCTGTCCTGGTACCTTCCTTCCGTCAGGGAAAAAATATCAAAACCTCTCCGTGCGCGCCACATCGCGCGAGCCAGGCAAGATTATAACAAATCTTAAGACACTCATCCCCAGCCATTTTGGTTGGGTTTTATTTTTGGTAAAAGTATGTTAATGTGTTTATTGAAAAATGAAAAGGAGGAAAAGATGCCGGTTTCGAAAGTAAAAGCGTTGATGGTGCAAAAAAAGTTCATTGCTCAATATTACGATCCGGCATATATCAAAAAGTGCGAGGTTTCTTTGGTTGGCGTATGCGATGGGAAGGTTGTAGGCGATGAGCGCCAGGATTATTGTCTTGTTGTTACGCTTCGCACCACGCCTTCATTCAAGATTCCAAAAGAATTGGATGGTGTCCGGGTTTATGTCCGAATAGGCACTGAAGACAAACCGTTTCATAGCTAACTCGTGTTAGCTTTTTTATTTATGTGTAATGTGCTAATTTATAATCACTATGACAGATTTATTTGACCAAAATTTAAAAAATAAGAATACCCCGCTTGCCGAGAGATTAAGGCCAAAGGATTTTTCCGATTTCGCCGGACAGGAACACTTGGTGGGCGAGGGCGCGCCGCTCCGGACTTTGATTGAAAAAGATGAAATTCCGTCAATGATTTTTTGGGGGCCGCCGGGCACGGGCAAAACCACGCTTGCGGAAATTATCGCCAAAAAAACCGGCTCGCGTTTTGTGGTTTTGGAAGCGACGTCTTCCGGAAAAGCGGATTTAAAAAAAATAATGGAAGAGGCGATGGGGCTTTTGAAATTTCAAAATCGCCGGACGATTTTATTTATTGATGAAATCCACCGTTGGAACAAAGCCCAACAAGATGCGCTGTTGCCGTATGTAGAACGCGGGCTTCTAACTTTGATCGGCGCCACCACGGAAAATCCTTCGTTTGAAGTGGTGGGCGCGCTTTTGTCCCGCACCCGCGTTTTTACGCTTAACGCGTTTTCCAAAGACGACATGCTTTTGATTTTGAAGCGCGCGTTGCGCGAAGTTTTTCAAAGCGATAAACTGAAGATTCAATTTGAAATCGGCGCGCCGGACTTATTGATCGGTTTGGCCGGCGGCGACGCGCGTTCACTCCTCGGCGCGTTTGAAATTCTCCTCAAATCCAAAACTGTAGGGGTTGCGAAGCCCTACAGTGGGGAGGAGGATAAAAATGTGCTATTATTAAAGAAAGAAGATATAAAGCGGGCATATCTTTCCGCCAATATTTTGTATGACAAAGGCGGGGAGGAACATTACAATATTATTTCCGCTCTGCACAAATCAATGCGCGGGTCGGATGCGGATGCCGCGCTCTATTGGCTGGCGAGAATGTTGGAGTCGGGCGATGACCCTTTATACGTGGCAAGAAGGCTTGTTCGTTTTGCATCCGAAGATATCGGCTTGGCCGACCCGGAAGCGTTAAATCAGGCTGTTTCCGCGTATCAGGCGGCGCATTTTCTAGGCATGCCGGAGTGCAACGTTATTTTGGCCCAGGCCGTGGCTTATCTGGCGCGCGCGCCAAAATCAAACGCGCTTTATATGGCGTACGGCGAAATCCAAAAAGATATTAAAGAATTGCCGCGCGATCCGGTGCCGCTCCATTTGCGGAACGCGCCAACAAATTTGATGAAAGATTTGGGGTATGGAAAAGAATACAAGTACCCGCCTCGACTCGCGGAGACTCGTCGACGCGAGGCGGGTAATCCGAATTTTAAAGAGCCGGTGGAGCAAGATTATTTGCCGCCGGGATTGAGAGGAAAAAAGTATTTAAAAGATAAATGAACTATAAATACGGCAAAAAGAAAGCATTGATAAATGACAAGCGTTTATTTTTGCTTTCCATTATTATAGTGATGGCGGCCATGGTTATTGTGTCGCGCCTTTTTGTTTTGCAAATTATCCGCGGCGGAAAATATAGCGAACTCGCTTCCGGACGCCATAGTTTTTCTGAAGAGCTTACTGCCAAGCGAGGCGATATTTTTATAAAAGAATTCGGTTCGGACGCAACATATCCCGCGGCTACAAATCTTACCATGTATTTGGCCTATGCCGAGCCGTCAAAAATACAAAATAAAAATAATACGGCGCGCGTTTTGGCGGAAGCCTTGAGTTTGGATGAAAAAGAATTGCTAAAAAATTTATCTGAAAATATTCCATATAAAGTGTTAGCGCACTTTGTGCCGGCCGAAACAATGGAAAAAATAAAAAGTTATAAATTTCCCGGCGTGGGTTTTGAAGAAGAAACAAAAAGAATTTATCCGGAAAAAGGTTTTGGGGGGCAGATTGTGGGATTTGTGGGATCAAACGGAAACAGTATCAGCGGCCGCTATGGGCTGGAAGGATATTTTGATAAAGATTTGACGGGAAAATCCGGATACTTGAAAGCGGAAAAAGATGCTTTGGGCCGGCTTATACCGTGGAGCGATGGAACTACGGAGCAGGCGATGGACGGAATGGATTTATATCTAACAATTGACCGCAATATTCAATTTTATATTTGCAATAAAATCAAGGAGGGTGTGGCTAAATATGACGCGGAATCCGGTACGATTATCATAATGGAGCCCGCGAGTGGAAAAATTTTGGCCATATGTTCTTACCCGGATTTTGATCCTAATAATTATAGCAAAATCGCGGACCAATCAATATTTAATAATCCGGCGGTTTTCAGCCAGTATGAACCGGGTTCGGTTTTCAAAGCCATTACCATGGCCGCGGGCGTTGACGCGGGGCTGGTCAGTCCGGAAACAACCTACACGGACGAGGGAAGTATTTTTATAAAACCACATACCATTAAAAATTCTGATCATAAAACAAATGGCGTGCAAACCATGACGCAGGTGCTGGAAAAATCATTAAACACGGGCGCGGTTTATGTGGCGCGGCTTTTGGGCCCGCAAAAATTTCGTGAATATGTGGAAGGTTTTGGTTTTGGAAATTTGACCGGCGTGGAATTGGATGGCGAAGCGCTGGGGGATGTGAGTTCGTTAAAAAAACGCGGTGAAATTTGGCCGGCTACGGCTTCTTTCGGGCAAGGCGTTTCCGTTACGTCGCTGCAGATGTTAAATGCTGTCAACGTGATTGCCAATGGCGGAAAATTGATGCAACCATATATTGTTGAAAAAGAGGTTGACGCTTCGGGCGCAGTTCATGATATTCAGCCTAAAGCCATACGGCAGGCAATATCTTCCCGCACTTCCACGCTTTTGCGGGGCATGCTGACTTCGGTGGTGGAAAACGGCCATGGGAAAAAAGCCGGCGTACAGGGATATTTTGTGGGCGGCAAAACCGGCACGGCGCAGGTTTCTAAAAAAGAAGGCGGAGGGTATGAAGAAGGCAAAACTATCGGTTCTTTTATTGGTTTTGCGCCTGCGGATAATCCGGTTTTTTCCTTGCTTGTGAAAATTGATAATCCAAAAACCGTGCAATGGGCGGAATCGTCAGCCGCGCCCGTATTTGGCGAAATTGCCAAATATCTGCTAAATTATTATAAAGTTCCTCCTGAGAGATAAAATATATGAAAAAAATATTACAACAAATTCTCAAATATCTCGCGCGAAAAATTTTACAAAAATATAAGCCCGAGGTCATTGCCATCACCGGATCGGTGGGTAAGACCTCGGCCAAGGAAACGATTCACACTGTTTTGATGAACACATTTTTAGTTCAACAGAATATTAAAAATTATAATAATGAATTGGGCGTGCCGCTTACGATTATCGGCGCGGAAGCGGCAGGAAAAAATATTTTCAAATGGCTCGGAGTATTTTTGAAAGCTGTTAAACTTTTGATGAGCGACCCCACTTCGCCCGTCCTCCGCACAAGGCTACGGAACGGCACAGCAAGGCTACGCGGGGCAAGCGCCAACTATCCAAAGGTTTTAATTTTGGAACTGGCCGTGGACAAGCCCGGCGACATGGATTATTTATTGGATTTTGTGAAGCCCAGGATCGGAGTTTTGACGCGCATCGGACCAGTTCACTTGGAATTTTTCGGCACGCAAGAAAAGATTTTGCAAGAAAAATCAAAATTGATAAAAGCCTTGCCGCAAAACGGTTTTGCGGTTTTAAATTATGATTATAAAGATGTTTTGAGTTTGTGCGATATAACAAAAGCAAAGTGTATCACCTATGGTTTTGACGAAGGCGCGGACGTGCGGGCGAAAAATATTTTATACGGCCGCGGGCCGGCCTCGACTGGCGCGAGTCCAGGCGGGCAGACGACTTTTACTCTGGAATACGGCGATAAAACATCGGCCGTGGTTCTTTTGCGCGCGGCTGGCAAACCGCAAATTTACGCTATATTGGCGGGTATTTGTTGCGGCATTGTGAAAGGAATGGATTTGGAAAAAATAAAAGAAGCGTTAAAAAGTTATGTGCCGCCAAAAGGCAGGGGCAATGTTTTAAAGGGTATAAAAAATACATTGATTATTGATGAAACTTACAATGCTTCGCCCCAAGCCGTGGAAGCGGCTCTGGAAAATTTGGCCCGTCTTTTTCCTCCCACCCTTGATAAGGGGGGGATAAGGGGGGGTAGAAGTGTCGCCGTCTTGGGCGACATGCTTGAACTCGGCCCCATTACACGCGACGCCCATCTATCGGTTGGAAAAAAAGCCGCGGAATTGGAATTGAATTATCTTTTTACCGTAGGTTTGCGTGCTAAAGATATTGCCCGCGGTGCGCGCGAAGCCGGTATGATAAAGGATCGCATTTTTGAATTTTCCGACAACTTATCTCTTGGCAAATTTTTGCAAGAAAAAATAGAAGAAGGGGATATTATTTTGGTCAAAGGTTCGCAAGGCGCGAGAATGGAAAAAGTTGTCAAAGAAATTATGGCCGAGCCGGAGAGAGCCCATGAGCTTTTAGTAAGGCAAGATAAACAGTGGCAAGTATAATATGAAAATCCTTTTTTTGGATATTTTAACCGGCAATCCGGAATTGCGGAAAAATATCAATCAAAAAATATATAAAGGCGGGTCGTACGGCGAGCATTTGCGCAAATTATTCAGTTTGAAAAAGAGCGAATGGGCGGAGGTTGACGCTTCGCAAAAAATTCCATCGGATTTTTTAAAATTTGACGGCATTGTTATCGGCGGGTCAACGGAAGATCCGATGCCGGGCAGTGAAAAGCCCTGGATGAAAAAAATTTATCCGGCCATAAGAAAAATAATAAAAAATAAAATTCCTCTCTTGGGCATTTGCGGCGGCCTGCAATTTACGGCCAGAGCCCTGGGCGGAAAAGTTATTTTAAATCCAGGGGGGCGCGAGTTTGGAAGTGTAAAAATTACACTAAGTCAAGACGGAAAAAAAGATTTTCTTTTTTGCGGAATCTCAAAAAACTTTACTGCGCAATCCAGCCATAAATGCATGGTGGAAAAAATCTTGCCCGGTTCGCGGCTTTTGGCGTCTTCCGATATGTGCGGATTGCAGGCGCTATCTTTGGGCGATCGCGCGCGGCTTTTGCAATTTCATCCGGAAAAAACAAAAGCGCAATTGAAATCTTTGGCTAAAATGCGAAAATCAGCGCTTATTGCGGAGGGATTTGTACAGGACGAAAAGGACTTTAAAAAATTTTTAGCATCCATAAAAAATACGGAAACAGCAGGCAAAAAAATATTGAAAAATTTTATAAATTTTGTTAAATTTGACAGCATTTAGTTGGTTTGATACATTGTAATTATATGGTTCGCATGGCAAAAAATTATTGGTTTTATTTTACCTCTTTAGAGAAAGGGAATTTTTGCGCAATGTAAATTTTAAAAAAATTTTCGCAAAAACCTCTTTCTCGGAAGAGGTTTTTTAAATCTCTCCGAAACGTTCATTAACAATTCAGCCATTCTCTCATTCGTACGAATGAGAGAATGAGAAAGGGAGCTGGAATGAAGCGGAATGAATTTTTTGGGCTTTTCAAATTCAAAAAAGAACTGGCCGGATTTGTCGGGGTTGAACGAGAGCATTTTCTTGTCGCGCAAAATGGCGAGACGGTTCCGAGGTCAAAAGATTTTTTGAAGGCGATTGGCGATCCGCGCTGGACATACGAGCTTTCCGCCTGCCAGGTTGAGTCAAGAACGCGGCCGCAGAAAGATTTGTCAGCCATAGAACTGGAACTTTTGGAAAACGATAATAATGGCTGCCTCGTTGCTCGGAATTTAAATCTGCGCCTCGCGAATTTGGAAGTCGCACCGAATGATATGCCTTTGGATGTTTATCCCTTGCCGCGATATTTGGAGATTGTGAGCCGAATCAGCAAAACGGAACTTTTGGCCGCCTGCCAGGTTACCGGCACGCATCTTCATTTGGGAGTAAGAAATATGGCGGAGGCGATCGCGCTCTATAATAGTTTGATCCCGTGCTTGGAAAAATTGTGCGAACTGGGTGATCATTCCGCGGGCGAACGGCTGAAGAGATACAAAAGGATGGCGAAAAATTGGCTGCCGCCTGTTTATGGAGGCACGGAAGACTTTTACGAAACGGCGATAGAACAAGGATTCGCTGAAAATCCGAAGAATTGTTGGCACCTGATTCGTATCAGCGCCCATGGCACGGTGGAACTGCGGATGTTTGGAGTGACGGATAATTTGGATGAGATTATTCTCTGGATCGAATCTGTGAAGCGGAAAGGAGGCGCGAAATGAGCGACCAAAATCTAAAAAGCGAGACCAAGAAGACGAGCGAACGGCAAGAAAAGGAAATACGCGCGGCGTATATATGGCGCAAGCGGAAAAAATAATGGCTAGCCCGGAGAGATTTCAAAAAGACGGCACCAAACTGCCGGTCGGACTTGAATCGGAAGTGGCGATTTACAAGCTCGGACTCGCGCCGGAAAATTACGAGGCGCTAAGAGACGCGATTCTGCGGGATGCGTCCGGGTTCACGGATGTGGAGCTGGGCGCGGCGCAGATTGAGTTACGCACATCGCCGGTTGATATTCTGTCCGTCTCCGGATTTAATCATCTGGGCGAGGAATACCAAAGGAATTTCGCCCAAGTAAAGAAAGCGGCGGAAGCGCGCGGCGCGAAAATTTTGCGCTTCGGGTCGAATCCATATTTGCCGATTAGGAATACGCCGCGCACCAACAAACCCAAGTATCGGCTGGTTCCGGATTTCTATAATGAAAACCGGAGGAAAGATGCTGATACGGTAATCGGCCTGGGAAGGTGCAGGGTTGATATTGGCGATGCGGCGATTGTTTCCTTGTTCCAGTCGTTTCAAGTGAATATGGAGGCATCGTCGTTTGAAGATGCCATCCGTAAAATGAACATTTCTTTCGCCATCGCTCCGTACCTTTTGGGATTTTCCGCCAATTCGCGCTACCTCGGGGGCTTTGATTTGGAAATCCAGGATATGAGGATGATTTCTTGGGAAAAAAGCCACGATACGAGAATCCAGGATTTGCGCATGATCGCGTGGGAAAAAAGTTTTGATGTAAGAACGAGAGAAGAAATCCGCGCCGGCCGGATGCTCCGCGTGGGACTTCCGGAGCGATACTTCATTGATATGGCTGATTATCTGGGGCGCGCCGGACAATTTCCGTTTATTCTGCATAATCCTAACGCTGCACTTGCAATTGCGATTGGTATGACTTGGCTTGATACGCGGGTAAAATTCATTCAGGATTCATTGGTAGTGGAATTGCGCCTTTTGCCGACTCAGCCAACCATAGAAGAAGAATTATTGATTACGCTTTTCTATATTGGCAGAGTGCGCGACGCTATTTTGAGGGATGAACAATTGCTGCCGTTTGAATGTGTCCGCGAAAATCGCCTGGCGGCAATGCTTTACGGAATGCATCGGCCGATGTGGTTTTTGCGGGATGATGGTGCGTTGAAAAAAATGCCGTATCGGATGGGCATGCGCTTGGAGATTGAAAGGGCGGAGCGGGGGTTGCGGGAGCTCGGACTTTTACGTTATTTTGATACGGAGCTCTTGGCTGAAAATTTTGTTCGCGGCACGCCGTCGGACAGATTGGCAAAAAAACTTGCACAAGGAGGCCGCAATGCGCGATAAAAGAAGAGAAAAACGGATAGAAATTTTTCGCGCCTTTAACGAATGGCTTGAAAAAAATAGAGCCAAATAGACCAACCGCCTTTTTTATAAGGCGGTTTTTATATTGACTATTTGTAATTTTTTTGCTATTGTATTTGCATAAATGCGGCCCCTTCGTCTAACGGTTAGCCCGCCTCGACTCGCGGACGTCGTCGACTCGCCTCGATTCGGCGAAGCGGGCGCGAGGCGGGGACGCGATATCTTATGTATTCTATTTATTGGTTAGTAGATGAAACTAAAACAAGAACTTATGTTGGGTTCTCTGATGATTTATTTAGGCGGTTGTCTGAGCATAAAAACGGTAAAGTAAAAACGACCAAAAACTTTGGCGCTTTTCAATATAAAATATTGGAAGAAGTACAAACAGAAAATGAAGCAAGACAAAAAGAGCTCTACTGGAAGTCTTGCGCTGGAAGAAAAAAATTAAAGAAATTATTTCACGCCGCCATCGTCTAATGGTTAGGACGCTAGGTTCTCAACCTGGTAATCGGAGTTCGATTCTCCGTGGCGGTACCACAAAAAATCCAACACTCGTTGGATTTTTTGATTTGAAAAAAAACACGGAAATTGGTAAGGTTATAGCACTATGATATCTCTTTTTTGGAATGAATACTTATATCGCCCGCTTTTCAATATCTTGATCTATTTTTATAACGGCATTGCGGTGCAGAATATGGGCATGTCCGTTATTTATTTGACAATTCTTTTGCGCACGGCGCTTCTGCCGTTTTCTATCGCCAGCGTTTGGAACCAGGGATTTTACGCAAAATTATCGCACGAAATTTCCAAAATTGCCGCGACTCACAAAAATGATCCTATTTTGCAAAATCAGGAAATCAGGGAATTTTTGAAAAAGCACCGCGTTAATCCGTGGTCTAAGGCAATCGTGCTTGGCGTTCAGGCGCTAACTCTCGTTTTGCTGTACCAAGTTTTTATGGGCGGCATCAGGGGAAATAAATTTAACCAGTTATACGACTGGGTCAGGCGCCCGGATTTTGTGAATATCAGTTTCATGGGTTTTGATATCGGCGCGCGCAGCTTGTTATGGCCGGCTATCGTGGCGGTTTTTTTATTTATTGAAATAAGCTGGGAACAGCGGAAAAAGAAAGCGTTTCTTTTGAATACGGATATTGTGTACAAATATTTTTTTCCATTTTTTGTTTTTGTGACGCTTTATTTTTTGCCCATGGCCAAGTCGCTTTTTATCTTGACTTCGCTCATCTTCTCAGCTATTGTGGTAGGAGGAATAGAGATGCTGTTTAAGGTGATAAATGCCGGGCCGGACGCGCTGGAGGCGGATGAAGATGAAGGGGAAGGCGAGAAAAAAAAAGAAAAAGGCGGAGGAAGTGATTAAGTTTTTTTATGCCCAGTAAGACCAACTTTGACCCCGATTATGCCTTTGGCATAATCGGAAAAAATCAATCTTGATTTCATTGGGTAAATATAGTAATTGGATAATTTTGATATAAGCTAAAAAGATCGGGTTAATTATTTTCAAAGTTGTCTTACTGGGTATGGCCGATTCATTGGATAAAATTGTCTATTCGTTCGTGATGGAAGATGTCCTAAAGGGTTTGTTTATTCATGTCCCGCCCGGATATGTGGCATGTGTTTATGATTTGGGCCAGGGCGTTTTGAAAAAGGTTTTGACAGCCGGCTTGCATCTCAAAATTCCATTTTGGCAAAAAGCGAAATTATTTAACATTCAAACATTGGAGTACGGCATCTCAAACGAATTTAATCCGGAAAATATCAAGGGCTTGGGCGATACGCCGATTACGGCCGCCACATCCGACGGCAAAGACATTCATATCCAGGGCACCATACTTTTGCGTTTGGACATTGAATACATTCCAATGATTTGGCAATGGGTGGGCGAGGACTTTGTGGCCAAAATCGTGCGGCCCACGGTAAGAAGCCGCCTGCGCCTTATTGCTTCGCGCTACGCGCACCAAGAGATCGTAACTTCCATGCGCGACGAGGTGGAGGTGGAGATAAAAAAAGAATTGGAACGTATTTTTTCTCCGCGCGGAATTCGAGTTGAAAACGTTTTACTTTCGGAAATAACCAAATCCGAAGGGTCGGGAGAAAAACCAAAAAGCGATTTGGAAAGATTTTATGAAAACAGGAGATAAATAATCTTGTGAAAAAAATTTATGCGAGCGGATAGTGAATATAAAAAAACGATAAGTGCCGGGGGCGTAGTCGTTAATAAAAATGGTGAAGTGCTGGTTGTCAGTCAGCATGGAACATCGTGGTCGCTCCCCAAAGGACACATAGACGAAGGAGAAGATGCAATAATTGCCGCGGAAAGGGAAATTTATGAAGAATCCGGAGTGAAGTCCTTAGAACTCATAAAAGAGCTGGGTAGTTACGAACGATACAAGATTGATGAAAATGGCGGTGAAGATATGTCGGAATTAAAAAAGATCATCATTTTTTTATTTAAGACAAAAGAATTTTTTTTGCAGCCAGTGGATACCGAAAACCCCGAAGCGAAATGGGTGGATAAGGAAAAAGTTGCAAATTTATTAACCCATCCAAAAGATAAAGAATTTTTTTTGCGGATTATCAAAGAAATATAATGTTTTTTATGGAAAAGTTTTATATCACAACGCCAATTTATTATATCAACGACAAGCCGCATATCGGCCACGCGTACACCACGATAACGGCTGACGTGCTTGCCAACTATAATCGCCTAAAAGGGCGAGATGTTTATTTTTTGACGGGTACGGACGAGAATTCGCAAAAAAATATTGAGGCCGCGAAAAAATTTTATAAAAAAGAAGATTTGTCTAAAGATGAAATTAAAAAATATTTGGACGGGATGGCGGCGACTTGGAAGGCCGCCTGGGAGAAATTAAAAATATCGAACACGGATTTTGTTCGGACAACCGAACCGCGGCACATTGAGGCGGTGCAGAAATTTTTCAAGCTCGTTTGGGACAAGGGCGATATTTACAAAGGATTTTACGAGGGCTATTATTGCGAAGCGTGCGAAGAATTCAAAAGCGAAAAAGATTTGGTGGAGGGCTTTTGTCCAATTCATAAAACCGCGGTCAAAAAAATAAAAGAAGAAAATTATTTTTTCCGTCTGACAAAATACCGCGAAAAACTTTTGAAGCATATAGAAAAAAATCCTGATTTTATAATGCCGGAATCGCGGAAGCATGAAGTGATAAATTATATCAAAGATTTTTCTTCCGATATAAGCATCACGCGCGAATCAATGAAGTGGGGCATAGAAGTGCCGGAGATGCCCGGCCAAGTGCTTTATGTTTGGTTTGACGCGCTGATAAATTATTTATCAGGAATCGGATTTGGAGAAAATAACAACCCTTCTTCGCGTAAAGCTACGAAGGGCGCAAATCAATTTGCGAAATATTGGCCCGCGGATCTGCATTTGGTGGGCAAGGATATTATTAAGTTTCATTGCGCGCTTTGGCCGGCCATGTTGCTGTCGGCAGGGCTTCCGCTTCCGAAGCAAGTTTTTGCGCACGGATTTTTTACCGTTGCCGGAGAAAAAATGTCCAAGTCGCTGGGAAATGTTGTTGATCCGGTTGCGGCGGCGGAAAAATACGGCCGCGATGCCCTACGGTATTATTTGTTGCGCGAAATTTCGTTCGGCGAGGACGGCGATTTTTCTTTCGCGCGATTGGAAGAAAGATATAATTCCGATTTGGTAAACGGCTTGGGAAATCTTGTCGCGCGTGTTTTTGCGCTGGCGGAAAAACATTTGGAAAAAATGCCAAAAGAAAAAGAAAGCTATCTTGAGGACTTTTGGAAAGAGTATGAAAAGAATATCTGCGAATTGAAATTGCATACCGCTTTGACCTTGATTTGGGAGGAGATTTCCAAGTGTGATATAATAGTAGATAAGGAAAAGCCGTGGGAGCTGGCAAGCACACAAAAGCATGGAAGCAAAAAAACAAAGAAGCAAGAAGACGAAGATAGAGAGAAATTGACTAAAGTTTTGAACGATTTATTGGAAAGAATCAGGCAAATCGCTTTGGCTCTCCGTCCATTTTTGCCGGAAACCGCGGAAAAGATTTTGAATAAATTTGAAGGCAAGGAGCCGTTGAAAGGCGAACTATTATTTCCAAGATTAGAAAAATAATATATGGCCATTATTGATTTTATATTATTATTAGTCCTCTTTGGTTTTATTCTCTCCGGTTTTTGGTTTGGCTTGATGCATACTTTGGGCGCGCTCGTGGGCACAGTACTGGGCGTTTATTTATCCAGCCGATGGTATGAAGGAACGGCTCTCTGGGCGCAAAGCCATCTCGCGGGATCGTTAAATGTTTGGAAGGTGATCGTTTTTATTTTGCTTTTTATTTTGATAAACCGTTTAATCGGTTTATTGTTTTATATTTTAGAAAAGACCTTTGGCATTATTACCAATTTGCCGTTCCTTAAATCTATAGACAGATTGGCAGGCGCGGTGATGGGATTATTGGAAGGCGCGGTTGTCTTGGGAGGTTTGATTTTTATTGCCGATAGATTTCCGTTCGGACTGGAAGAAAAATTATTCGCCGTTTCGGCTTTGAAAAATTATTTTCTCGGAGTATTCAACATCCTTATGCCTCTCGTGCCGGAAGTGCTGAAAACCGCGGATGGGCTGATAAAGAAGTAGTAAGTAGCAAATAGAAGGTAGTAAGCAAAAAGCCTCTTGGCTTTCTTTTATTATGAAGAATACAATTAAGAAAAAGGTTTTTGTAGCTTTATCCGGCGGGGTGGATTCGTCGGTGTCTTTATATTTATTAAAGAAAGCAGGTTATGACGTGACTGCGGTTTTTATAAAAATCGGCGAAGAGATTGAACGGGCGGAAGGCGATGAAGTCAATGTTGATAAATGCTGGATAGGGGAGCGCAGAGACGCTATGCGGGTCGCGGCTTATTTGGATGTGCCATTTTTAACTTTTGATTTTGATAAGGAGTATAAGAGTCAGGTGTTGGATTATTTTTATCGCGAATACAAAGCCGGCCGGACGCCGAATCCCGATGTAATGTGTAATAGAAAAATAAAATTTCCATTATTTTGGAAAAAAGCCAAAGCATTGGGCGCGGATTTTATGGCAACGGGGCATTACGCCCGAATTGCCAAAGGCAATCCGGGAAATTTCAAATTGTTGAAAGGAAAAGATAAAGAAAAAGACCAATCGTATTTTTTATATAACCTAACATCGCGCGACCTTGAACACATTTTGTATCCGATTGGAAATTTAACAAAACCGGAAGTCCGGCGGATCGCCAAAGAAGCCGGACTTCCCACGGCGGAGAAAAAAGAAAGCCAGGGCCTGTGTTTTGTGGGACAAGTCAATATTCGCAATTTTTTGAAAACAAAAATCAAGCCAAAAAAAGGAAAAGTAGTTGATATGGCGGGAAAAATTGTTGGCGAACACGAGGGTTTGTATTATTACACCATTGGCCAGCGGCACGGCGTGGGCGTTTCCGGCGCGAGCGAGCCATATTTTGTCATTGGAAAAAATATCAAAAAAAACGAACTTGTTGTCGCCCCGCAAAAAGATGAAAAAAAGTTTTATAAAAAAGAACTGGCAGTCAGCGATTTAACTTGGGTTTCCGGCCTGCCCTTCGAAGCTTCAGCGAAGAAGGGTGCTCCTAAATTTCCCTTAAATTGTTCCGCCCGCATCCGCTATCGCGCGCCGCTCCAAAAATGCGAAGTGAAAAAGCGCGGCAAAGATTATGTTGTTAAATTTTTCTCCCCCCAGCGTGCCATCACGCCCGGCCAGTCGATCGTCTTTTACAAAGGCGAGGAAGTCCTTGGCGGCGGCATCATAGAATAAACGTACGCAAGGTAATTTTATTATTTTGTCAGATAATTCTTTTTTGATATAATACTGCTATAGCACAATTATATCAAAATTAACTTATGGAGAAAAAATATAAAAAATTAGAAAAGTTTAAAAATAAATTATGTTTTGCTTTGAATGAAATCAACCTTTTTTTATTGCAATGGAAGCAAGCGATGGACTCTGTGCCCGGGACGATATATCCCGCAAAAATGCCGAAAGATTGGCGTTTTTATCAATTAGTCAGGCAAAAGTACATAATACGCGCCAAGGATAAAGACGGAAGGCATTTTTGGCGGCTGACGACCAAGGGTATGAATGTAGCGGAACTTTTGGCATTTAAATTGAATAAAGAAAAATGGGATAAGCACTGGCGCATTTTAATATTTGATATACCGGAAAGGAGGAAAAAGTATCGTGAATTTTTAAGAAGAAAATTAAAAGAACTCGGGTTTTGCCAATTGCAAAAAAGCGTGTGGGTAACGCCGCATCCGATACCGGAATCGTTTGCGTGGTTTTTGAATAATTATAAGTTAGCCGATGATGTTCATTATATTGTGGCTGAAGAAATCAGTAACAATAAGCGACTGGAAAATTTTTTTAAATTGAATCGGTCAAAAAAGTAATTTAGATATAATACTGCTATCGCACGATTATATCAAGGATGAGTCATTTGCAAAAAAATAAAAAAATAAAAAATAAAAAAGCTTGGAGAATTTCCAAGCTTGAGGTTTATTCCATAGGGTTCCGGGTTGGCACCAGCCTAAGCGGACGCATCACGCACTTTGAGGCATTGACGACGGGCTTGGTGACAGACCCGGTTATTCGCCCCTTTAGGTAAAAAATATCCACCCTGCATCCAATGTATTATTCATCATCGTATCCCGGAAAAGGCCCAATAAATGATAGCGTATTGTTCGGCTCCGGGATTAGCAGTTTTTTCCTATCCCAAGAGTTCCAGTCATTATCTGCAACGCTCATATCTTTCAGTTTCATAAGGAGCAGCACGTAATCTTTGTTGTTATGGGGGAGTGTCGGTTCAATCGTATAATAAATTTTAGTTGAAGTGCTGCCCCCGCGCTTTACTACATGGGGGCATGTACTTTTTTCTTTGATAATAAATTCATTATTACAGAAATCATATATATGGAAGGTGGCGGTTTTAACTAGTTTTATTTGTGTGAGCTCGCCTTGGATTTTATAAATTTTTTTTGGTTCCAGCCAAAGAAGCAGATGGAGCGATAAAAAAATAATTATCAGCGGACTAGCTAATACACATATGACGACGACGGCAGGATATTTTTCCCCAAAACTTTTTATTTTTTGTAATGAACCCATGTAATCCTCCTTGTCCTTGCATACAATCTATCACAAGAATCGATTCTGTCAATAAAAAAAAGCCCGCATTGATATTATGTGGGCCACAGGTAATATATCTAACGGGTTTGTTTGCGGACTTCTTCTGCTCCATAATCGACGCCGAGAAACGGGTCGTCATTTTTGTTAATTCCTTCTTGTGTTTCAATCCACAGCTGAAGGAGGTTCTCGTCGCCAATAACCTCCAAAACTGTGTTTCGATACATCAGAATTTTGCAAGGTGTCCTGGATCTATCAAAGAAGATTTTTGCGGGCACTCTTCTTGTAAATTTCTTTACGCAACGAAAAACCCGTTCGCGCCCTTGGTTATCTTTTCGCACTTGGAAGGAGATAACCGCCGCAGGTTCTTTTCGCCATCCCCAACCCGCGCTCCATATTCCCGACTCTTGAATGAACTCGCTGGCCAGTTTGTACATATTGCCTCCATTTCGGCCGCTTGTAATTTTATATCACATGCTTGGCAAAATGTCAACAATCGCGAAAATAAAAAAAGCTTGGAGATTTTCCAAGCTTGGGTTATGTAAAGAATTGGGTGGCCGAATATCCTTATTCGCCGCACACTGAGGCGTCAATTCTTGGATTTTGCCACCAAGGATGTGTCTTCAAAAAATAGCTCCTTAAGAAGTATGCTTTAATTTTGCATCCTTTTTTTAGGTGGTTTACGTTTTTTGGATAAAGGATTCGATTATTATAAAACTTTTTTTCCAGCGGAAGGGTATCGCTATTGAACCATCCGGTTTTTTCAAATGCTTCTGCGGATATTTCTCGTGTTTTTCCACCAATATCCAAAAAAGAGGCTTTTATGTTGTAACCAACATATGTATCACATTGGGTATCCTGAGTTTTGGCTTCGCCATTTTTAAACATAATTTTTACAGGGCCATGACAAATTGTTTTTGTTTGTGCCTTACCAACATAAGTAATGATGCCATCTGAAGTATATAGCTGGTTTGGTTCACAAGTATAAAACAACCATCCAAGGCATGCGCAAACTCCAATAATTTTTATACTTTTTGCTGATAATCTACTCCAATCTATTGGCTGTCGCGGCTGTTTCGGCTTTTTGGGAACAGGATTTTGCAATTTGTGAATGAGCTGATTTTTTTCTTTCAGTTCTTTTTCGAGCTGAATGATGCGTTCTTGTGCGGCAACTTCATTATCCCTCAGGGGATTCATGTTGGTCATTTTCCGTCCTCCTACTACATATATAATATAAAACTAACCGCTTGTCAAGCCAAGGGAAATGCTGTAAATTATAAGGTAGCCCCTCGATTTGCTCGGGGATTATAATTTTTATGACCGTAAAAGAATTGCGGCAAAAATATTTGGAATTTTTTAGAGAAAAAGGGCATGCGATAATACCTTCGTCGTCTTTGGTTCCGGAAAACGACCCGACCACTCTTTTTATTACCGCGGGAATGCACCCTTTGGTTCCATATCTTTTGGGGCAAAAACATCCGCAAGGCACACGGCTCGCCAGCGTGCAAAAATGCATCCGCACAACCGACATTGATGAAGTTGGCGACGCTACGCATCTTACTTTTTTTGAAATGCTGGGCAATTGGTCCTTGGGTGATTATGGAAAAAAAGAAGCCATAGAAATGAGTTTTGAATTTTTAACTTCTCCCAAGTGGTTGGGGATTCCATTAGAAAAATTGGCGGTTACTGTCTTCGAAGGGGCGGAGGGAATTCCAAAAGATGATGAAGCCGCGTCTGTTTGGCAAAAATTGGGAATGCCCAAAAACAGAATTGCTTTCATGGGCAAGAAAGATAATTGGTGGGGGCCGGCCGGCATAACCGGACCGTGCGGACCGGATACGGAAATGTTTTTTTATGTTGGCTCGCCTCGATTCGGCGAAGCGGGCGAGGGCAAGCCGTCCGCAACAAGCAATCCCAAAACCGCGCCCAAAGAATGGGTGGAAATTTGGAATGATGTCTTCATGATTTATAACAAAACAAAAGATGGCAAGTACGAAGATTTGAAACAAAAAAATATTGATACGGGCATGGGGCTGGAGCGGACCGCGGCCGTGCTTCAAGGAAAAAAATCCGTTTATGATATAGAGTTATTTTCCCCGCTTTTTAATCAATTGGAAAAAGTTTGCGGGAAAAAATATGCCGACCGGCCCAAAGAATTCCGTATTGTTGTCGACCATGTACGCGCCGCGTCATTTATTTTGGCCGAGGGTGTGACGCCATCAAATATTGATAGAGGATATGTTTTGCGCCGGCTTATTCGCCGCGCTTATCGGTATGGAAAACTTTTAGGCATTGAAGGAGAGTTTTTAATGAAGCTCACGGAAATTATTGTAAATCAGATGCGGAGCGAATATCCGGAACTGCAAGAAAATTTGCAATTTATCACTTCGCAATTGGCGCAAGAAGAAGACCGTTTCCAGGCGACACTGGAACGCGGATTGCGCGAATTTTCCCGTATGAGCGCGGGAGGGAAACTTTCCGGGCAAGAAGTGTTTACGCTTTTTTCCACCTATGGTTTTCCTTATGAAATGACGGAAGAATTGGCAAAAGAAAAAAATATTTCCGTAAATAAAAAAGAATTTGATGAAGAATTTTCCAAGCATCAAGAATTGTCGCGCAAGGGTGCGGAAGGAAAATTCAAAGGCGGACTGGCGGACACGGAAGAAGCAACAAAAAAATTGCACACCGCGACCCATCTTTTGCAGGCAGCGCTCCGCAAAGTTTTAGGAGATCGTGTGCAACAGCGCGGTTCCAACATCACGGCCGAGCGTTTGCGTTTTGATTTTGTCCATCCGGAAAAAATGACCGCGGAACAATTAAAAAAAGTTGAAGAATTGGTGAATGGCGCCATCGCGGCGGATTACAAAGTGGAATGCCGTGAGATGCCGACTGCGGAAGCGGAAAAATCCGGCGCCCTGGGATTTTTCGGACATAAATACGGCGATACGGTAAAAGTATATACCGTTGGGGCGGGCCCCACTTCGCCAAGGCTTCGCGGGACAAGCAAAGACGTTTTTTCAAAAGAAATTTGCGGCGGTCCGCACGCTGAGCACACAGGCGAGCTTGGAAAATTCAAAATCTTAAAAGAAGAAGCCGTCTCCGCGGGCGTGAGAAGAATCAAGGCGGTGCTGGAGTAGGAAAAACATAAAGTCATGATAGGTAGAATATTTATAAAGTGGCTATATCCGTTCGCTAAATTATATTGGTTTATTTTTAGACCGGAAACTTTTGGTGTGAGGGGCGTGGTTGAGTGCGACGGCAAAATTATCATGATAAGGAATACATATGGTAATAGTAAAATTTGGATGTTTCCCGGTGGTGGGATTAAAAAAGGCGAAAGTCCTGAAAAGGCATTTGCAAGAGAAATTAAAGAAGAGACGGGACTGGATATAAAAGATATCAAGAAGATCGGTACATATGCATCAACTATTGAATATAAGAGAGATAATGTTGAAGTTTTTGCAGGAAAAAGCGAGGAAAGTAATCTAAAAATTGAGCCATTGGAAATTCTTGAAGCTGAATGGTTTGAACCCAACAATTTGCCGGAAATTTCACCTAATTCGAAGAAGATTTTATCTATGTGGATGAATTAATAAGTTATAAGAAGCATGAGCACAAAATTTGTATTCAAAAATGACAGATTTAAGAAGGCGCGAGGCGGATATTCCCGATGGTTATTGATAAGCTGCGAGAAGTGTAAAAATAAAATTTTATTTTACCAAAAAGACGGCCCAGGGATTCTTAAGCGTCTTTATCTTGACCGGATAATCGTTTCTAAAAATTTTTCAGACAAAAATTTGACCTGCAAAAAATGTAAAACAGTGCTTGGTGCCCGCACCATCTATAAAAAAGAGAATCGACCTGCCTATAGATTGTTCGTTGGGGCAGTAGGTAAGAAGATCATTAAAGAAGATGGGCTGTCGAAAATAAATTCGTAGTCCCCCATATGGAAATTAAAGACCGCTTTAAATTGATTCCGGAAGTGTATTTAATTCTTGTTGAAAATGAAAAGATTTTATTGTTAAGAAGATTTCAAACCGGGTATGAGGACGGAAATTATAGTATGGTGGCCGGACACGCGGACGGCAATGAAACGATGAGAGAGGCCATCGCGCGGGAAGCCAGAGAAGAAGCGGGCATCAAAATCGATCCCATGAAATTGGAACATATTTTGACCATGCATCGATGGTGCGAAGACCATGAAAGAATTGGATTATATTTTATGGCAAAAAATTGGGACGGTGAAATTAAAAATTCAGAGCCGAATAAATGTGATGATTTATCATGGTTCTCACTTGCCGAATTGCCAAAAAATACCATTCCCTATGTAGCGACCGCAATTGACTGTTATCAAAACGGAGTAAAATATTGTGAGTTTGGGTGGAATAATATTTGATTATGAATTTAGAATGGAAGAAGGTCAATGAAAAGATAATTAGAGACGGTTACAGAAAAATATCTCTTAAAACATTTATTTTGCCGGATGGAAAACAGAAAGATTTTGAAATAAAAAAAGAAGGCGAGTGTGTTTGTGTTTTGCCAATAACGGCGGATAACAAGATTATTTTAGCAAAACAATTTCGTCCGGGTCCGGAAAAAGTATTAATGGAATTACCCGGCGGAGGTTCGGGTGATGATACTCCGATTGAAGCGGCAAAAAGAGAGCTGTTGGAAGAAACTGGATATACGGGTGATTTTCAGTATGTGGCGACGCCGTGTGAGTGTGCTTATTCAACCATCAAAAGACATGCGTTTGTCGCGACTAATTGCAAAAAGGTTCAAGAACAAAATTTAGATGATTCAGAATTTATTGAGATAGTAGAAATGACATTGCCGGAGTTTAGAAAACATTTGCAAACCGGTCAACTCTCGGATGTTGAAATAGGTTATTTGGGTTTAGATTTTTTGGGGTTGTTAAAGTGATAAAAAGTTTGTTAGCGGGTATTATCACCCCTTTGCCCGATAACGGGCACTTCCCCTCTAAAGAGGGGCAAAGGGAAGAGAATATATTCCTCCTTCCGCCTCTTCCCCCTTTTAAGGGGGAAGTGCCCCGTCCGCGGGGCGAAGGGGGATGAAAAATATGAAAGAAAAAATAAGCAATATCCCGTCTTTGAAAAATATCAGAAGAACGCTACGTCAGAATGCAACGCCGCAAGAAGTTATTCTATGGTCGCGTTTGAAAAATGAACAGCTCGGCTATAAGTTTCGCCGCCAGCATTCGTTTGGAAAATATGTCGCTGATTTTTATTGCCGAGAGAAAGCTCTTGTGATAGAAATTGACGGTTCGCAACATTTGGAGCAAAAAGAATATGATGATAAAAGAAGTGATTTTTTTGAGCAACAAGGGCTTCATGTTTTAAGATTTTGGGATAATGAAATTAACACTAGTATCAGTGGTGTGATGGAGAAAATTATTGAAGTTTTGGAAAAATAAACACCCCCTCTGCCCTGCGGGCATCTCCCCCTCTAAAGAGCGGGGAGAGGGATACTCGGAAAATTTTGAGTATAAAACACCCCTAAAAACCGCTATTTTTACAGCTCTTGACATTTTTTAGGAAATATTCTATAATACTAAAAGTAATAAACATATATAAATGAATAAGAATAGAGATGAGCAAGTGGCCGCGGCGGGTTCCAAGGACTTCCTTGAAGAGCGCGGCGAAGTAATTGAACTATTGCCAGCCGCAACTTTCAGAGTGCAGCTGGAAAATGGGCATATCATTTTGGCGCATCTTGCCGGAAGAATGCGGATGAATAAAATCCGTCTTTTGCCCGGCGATAAAGTGAAGGTGCAGATAACACCGTACGATTTGACAAAAGGGAGGATTACTTATCGGTTTTAATATTTATTAGCGCCGAAAGATATGTGCCGCGTGATGTACGCCAGGGCAGCGTACTATTTTAATACTACTTAATAATTTGTTATGAAGGTTAGGGCATCAGTTAAAAAAATTTGCAAAGATTGCAAAGTGGTCAGACGCAAGAAACGCGTCTGTGTTATCTGTAAAAATCCTCGGCACAAACAGCGCCAAGGATAAATTTTCAATTCAAGGTGAATAGGCGGATAGGTTTATAGGTGATTAGGAAAAACCTTCCGAAACCTATCAACCTACTTAACCTAATAACCTATCAACCTAAATTTATGGCTAGAATTTCAGGAGTCAACTTACCGCTAAATAAAAGAATTGTAATAGCTCTTACATATTTATATGGCGTGGGCAAACAGAATGCCGCCGTTATTTTGAAAGCGGCAGGCGTTGACGAAAATATCAGAACCAAGGATTTGTCCGAAGCCGATGCCAATAAAATCAGAGAAATTGTTGAAAAGAAATATGTAACCGAAGGCGAACTTCGCCGCCAGATCACGGCTAATATCAGACGTTTGAAAGAAATCGGTTCTTATCGCGGAAGCCGCCACAGCAAAGGATTGCCGGTGCGCGGACAAAGAACGAAAACCAATTCCAGAACGGTGCGCGGCAACAAACGCCTGACCGCGGGTTCAGGTCGCAAAGCGGCGGGACAAAAAACCTAACCACTGATTTTTAAGACACAGATAACACAGATGAAGGCAAGGAAAATTTAGAAAAGAATCTGTGTAATCTGTGATAATATATCTGTGGTTGTTACAACTAATTAAATTTATGGCAAAACCTCAAGTTAAAAAAGCGGTCAGAAAAAAGAAAAAAACATATAAACAAGTCGCCTTGGGCAAGGCCTACATTCAAGCTACCTATAATAATACCCTCGCCACTTTGACGGATTTGAACGGCAATGTGCTGGCATGGTCTTCGGCCGGACTTTGCGGATTTAAGGGTCCAAAAAAATCAACGCCTTACGCGGCTACGGTTATTATTAAAGACGTGGTGGCAAAAGCGGCTCCGTACGGATTAAAAGATGTGCACGTTCTCGTGAAAGGCGTGGGACAGGGCAGAGAATCCGCCGTGAGATCGTTAAATGCCAATGGATTATCAATTTTAAGCATTAAAGATATGACCCCGATCCCTCACAACGGCCCAAAGCCGCCGAGGCCGAGACGGGTATAAAATATGCCGGGAATCAATGACAAATGCTCGCTTTGCAGACGCCAGGGAGATAAGCTTTTTTTGAAGGGCGACCGTTGTTTTACCGCAAAATGCGCTATTATTAAGAGAAAATATCCGCCCGGGATGCACGGCCAAAAAAGACAGCCGAAACTTACTGACTACGGGCGGGAGCTTCGCGACAAACAAGCGGCCAAGCGCCTTTATGGCCTCCGCGAAAAACAATTTTCAAATTACGTGGAAAAAGCCATGAAGAAAAAAGAAAACACTAATGAGCTTTTGGTGAGATATTTGGAATCGCGCCTGGACAATGTTATTTATCGTTTGGGTTTCGTCACTTCCCGCGCCGCGGCCAGGCAATTTGTGGGCCACGGTTTTGTTTTTGTGAATGGCAAAAAAGTGAATATCCCGTCTTACCAAGTAAGGCCGAAAGATATTATTACCGTGAATCCGGTCAAAGCCAACAAAAAAATTCTCAACGAAATAAAAGAAAGAGTAAAATCAAAAGAAATGCCGATTTGGATAAGTTTTGACAAACAGAAACTGGAAGCCAAAATTATTGAGGCGCCGCATTTGGCGGAAAACGAAAAGTCATTCAACGTCCAGACCGTGGTGGAATTTTACTCACGTTAAAAATAATTATAGTTGTTAGTTATGGAGGAATTAGGGTTCGCCCTAATTAACTAAGAAACTAATCAACTAATTTACTAACTTATGGAACCGATACTTTTGCCATCAAAAATAGAGTTTAGAAAAGGCGCCAATTCCAACGAATCGGTCTTGGAAATGGAACCGTGCTATCAGGGCTACGGCGTAACCATCGGAAACGCGCTTCGCCGCGTACTTTTGTCGTCTTTGCCGGGCGCGGCCATTACTTCGGTAAAATTTGACGGCTTGACGCATGAATTTTCCGCGGTTCCCGGAGTACTGGAAGACGCTTTGCAGGTTATTTTAAATTTAAAACAAGTCCGTTTGCGCACTTATTCTGACGAGCCGGTAAGATTGAAACTTTCCGTTTCCGGCGAAAAAGAAGTCACGGCCGGAGATTTTGAAAAAAATTCCCAGATTGAAATTTCCAATCCGGATCAGCATATCGCCACTTTGACTGACGCTAAAAGCGAGCTAAGTATGGAAGTTATAGTTGAAGCGGGCCGCGGATACCTTGTGACCGAAGAAAGAGATAAATCAAATTTGGAAGCCGGGATGGTTGCAATTGACGCGATATTTACACCCATTAGAAATGTGGCCATCAAAGTGGAAAGCGTGCGCGTGGGACAAATTACCAACTATGATAAATTAATTTTGACGGTGGAAACCGACGGCACCATTACTCCTGAAGAAGCGGTGAACGATGCTTCTAAGATTTTAATCAATCATTTTGCTTTGCTTTCCGAGGCGAAAAAGGAAGAAAAAAAGCCGAGAAAGAGCAAAAAAGCAAAAGAAGCGGAAGAAGTTGTTGAAGCCCCTTTATGAGACACGGAAACAAGAAAAAAATATTCGGCAGAAAAGCCGCACCGAGAAAAGCTTTGACCAGAAATTTGGCCACGAGCTTGGTTTTGTATGAAAAGATTAAGACCACGGAAACCAAAGCCAAGTATATCCGCCCCTATGTTGAAAAACTTATCACTTTGGGCAAAAAGAATACTTTGCACACCAGGCGCGAGCTTTTAGCAAAATTATTTGTTGATTCAGCGGTTAAGAAAGTCTTAGAAGAGTTATCGCCGAGATATAAAGACAGAAAAGGCGGCTACTTGAGAATTACAAAATTAGGTTTCCGCCAAGGAGACGCCGCTAAAGTAGTAAGAATTGAATTTGTTAAATAATAGGGATGCTAATTACGAATAATTTACGAATATACGAATTACGAAAATA
>CAZFZQ010000003.1:0-38517 GCA_964522845.1 uncultured Gammaproteobacteria bacterium
GCCAGGGTAGCTCAATGGTAGAGCACAGGACTCATAAGCCTGTGGTTGTGGGTTCGATCCCCACCCCTGGTATTTTGGTGCCCATAGTTTAATGGTAAAACTCTGGGTTGTGGTCCCAGTATCGAGGGTCCGATTCCCTCTGGGCACCTTTCGAAAAAGTCCGGATTTATTTCGGGCTTTTTTGATTTTGAAAATAAAAAAAGCAACTCATGCGAGAGTTGCCGGCCGATCAGATATTAATCGGAAGAGATTTTTGGCAAACAGGGCATTACCAATTCTTGTGTTGTTACCACCCCGTTTTTTTCTTTCATTGCTACAATTTGCCATCCCTGTTTTCTTTTTATAACAATCCATTCAAAGATAGACAGGGCACTATTTACTACGGATGCTAGTGTAGTTAGCCCGCATTCTTTTTTGAGAACCCGCAAATCTTCCAATCTTTCGTCGGGAACATTCATTTGAAATCTTCCCATTTTCATCTCCTTTCTGTGGGTAATTATACTCTAAAATAGATTGTTTGTCAAGTTTAGGGATAACGAGCCAACTCTTGTCCAATTTCCTTCCAATCCATAGTTCGGAACACATCCCATAGCTCACCTTTCGAAAAAGTCCGAATTTATTTCGGGCTTTTTTGATTTGGGGGATTTGATATAATAATGGAATATGAAAAAAGAACAATTATCCAATAAAGGCGAAATGATAATTTACCGATCAAAAGAGGGCGCCGCGAAGCTGGAAGTAAAACTCAAGAATGAAACGATCTGGCTGACGCAAAAACAGATTGCGGAACTTTTTGGTACGGAAAGGCCCGCAATAACGAAACACCTGAACAATATATTCCATAACGAAGAATTGAATAAAAATTCAGTTAGTTCCATTTTGGAACATACTGCGGAAGATGGAAAAAAATATCAAACGCAATTTTACAATCTCGACGCCGTCATTTCCGTCGGTTATCGCGTCAATTCCAAGCGCGCCACGCAGTTTCGTATTTGGGCGACAAACGTTTTGCGGAATCACATCGTCAAGGGTTTTACAATAAATCAATCGCGGCTGAAAACACAAAATTTCGCCCGCCTTGGCGAACTGGAAAAAGCCGTGGGTTTGCTGAAAAACGCCATACAAAATAAACAATTGAGCCAAAGCGAGGCCGCCGGCCTGCTTTCGGTGATCAGCGATTATGCCAATTCTTGGATTTTGTTGCAGAAATATGACAAGGGAGAATTGAAAATTAAAAAAAGTAAAATCAAAGAAACGAAAGTTATTGTTTATGATTTTGCCGCTAAAGCAATAGAAAATTTAAAAATTGATTTGTTAAAGAAAAAAGAAGCGTCGCAAATATTCGGCCAGGAACGGGAGCATGGATTGGAGAGCATTTTAGGAAATTTGGAACAATCGTTCGGCGGCAAGGCGCTGTATCCGAGTCTGGAAGAAAAAGCCGCGCATCTTTTGTATTTTGTCATAAAAAATCATCCGTTCGTTGACGGCAACAAGCGCATCGCTTCATTTTTATTTATTGTTTTTTTGTCGCAAAATAATTTTTTATTGGATAAAAAAGGCGATAAAAAAATAAATGATAACGCGCTGGTCGCGCTCGCGCTTCTCGTCGCCGAAAGCAAACCGGGTGAAAAAGAAGTAATCATATCTTTAATTACGAATTTATTATAATGTTTTAAAAAAAGTCCGGATTTATTTCGGGCTTTTTTGATTTCTTTTTTCTATCATCCTGAGCGAGTCTGCGAGCCGAAGGATCTCGTGAGATTCTTCGTCACCAAAGCGCTCCTCAGAATGACAAATTATTTTTTGATTTTGGAAATAAAAAAAAGCCCGCGGATGTTGCGGGGCTTTGGCGATATCATTTTTGAATGAGCAAATTTTGCAGTCCTCGGATTAGATAGGGCAGTAATTCCTGACATTTCGCGCACGTTTTTATGTGTAATAATGCGCGATCAGTTTCCTGGTTCAG
The DNA here is from genome assembly GCA_964522845.1 of uncultured Gammaproteobacteria bacterium. GTDB lineage: Bacteria > Patescibacteriota > Patescibacteriia > CAZFZQ01. The sequence goes on from CAZFZQ010000003.1 coordinate 1,967, forward strand.
TGCCTTTTTGATTTTTCTCCTGTTCCTCCAGGACTCATCCCAGTGGCAAGAAAGAATAAATTCGCGGCCGATCGTGTTGATTGAATAAGTAATAGTGGTACACAATCTTGTTATTTTCTCAAAATCAACACCCTCCGGATCTCTCATCTCTTCTTGGGTTCGCTGAATACTTCTAATGATCATTTCATCTGTTACGCCCGCTTTTTCAAGTGCCGCATCCCCCTCTTCCAGTTCCTTTATAAATTCCTTGCCAAAACCGGCTTCTTCAAGAATACGCCGCTTTGTCTCGTCCATCCCTCGCCTCCTTAAACTGATGGCACATTAGCATAAATTTTTTTATGCGTCAAGCCCCTTTTTGATAAAAGAAATTTTTTACGGTATAATTTTAGTAATGAAAAAAGAAATTTTGTCAGTGAAAAATTTAAGCGTTAAAATCGGCGGGCACACTTTGGTGCATGGCGTGACTTTTGATTTGCACGAAGGCGAAATTTTGGCGCTCATCGGGCCCAACGGTTCGGGAAAAACAACAACGTTAAAAGCTTTGCTCGGACTTTTGCCGTTTGAGGGCCAAATAAAATGGCAGAAAAAATTTGCCGTGGGCTACGTGCCGCAGAGATTTGCTTTTGACGCCAATTTTCCTTTGACTGTGAGCGAACTTTTATCGCTTTCCATAAAAGGCGCAAGTTTTTGGGTGCATACGAAAAAATCCCACGCCGCGATTTTTGCCGCTCTAAAAAGCGTGGGCGCGGAAAAACTTATCCATCGCCGCATTGGAAAATTATCCGCGGGCGAGCTTCAGCGCGTTCTTTTGGCCTACGCTTTGGTGGATAGGCCGGAAATACTTTTTTTAGACGAGCCGGTGACGGGTATTGATATTGAAGGCGAAGAAACTTTTTACAATCTCATCACCCGCGTGAATAAAGAACAGAAAATTACTATCGTGATTGTTTCACATGATTTGAATATTGTTTATAAATACGCGGCGCAAGTGGTCTGTTTGAATCATAAAATGCTCTGCTTCGGCGCGCCGCACAAAGCTTTAACGGCCGAGGTTTTGAAAGAAGCGTACGGACAGGAAGTGACATCGTTCAAACATCATCATTAATTATGGAATTATTTCAATCGGAAATTTTTAAAATATTTTTAGCGGGCGGAGCGATCGGACTCACGGCCGCCATGCTTGGCGTTTTTGTGGTTCTGCGAAAATTTTCTTATTTTCCCGACGCCTTGGCGCACGCGGCTTTGGCCGGCATCGCTTTGGGGCTTTTGGCCGGAGTGAATGTGGTCTTGGGAGCCGCGGTTTTTTCGCTTTTGATGGCGCTTTGCATCACCCGGCTGGAAAGAAAAAAAATCTTGGGGCTGGATACGATTATTGTCATCTTTTTTTCCACCGCCTTGGCGTTAGCCGTGATTGTGGCAGAATTTTTGCACGTGAGTGAAGACGATTTGATGGGTTATCTTTTTGGCGACATTTCAAAAATAAACAACGAGACTTTATTTTTGGCTTTGGGCGTGGCCGCTTTTGCTATTTTGGTTTTGATTTTTAAATTTAAAAATTGGACCCTGATTTCTTTTCATGAAGATTTGGCCGCGACCGAAGGCGTGAAAGTCGGGCGGGAAAATTATTTATTCATGTTGCTCTTAGCGCTTTTTGTGGCCGTCTCGCTTCGCGTGGTGGGTACGGTTTTAATCGGTCCGCTTTTGGTCATTCCCGCGGCCGCGGCCAACAACGCGAGTCGCGGATTTAAAGGAGTTTTTATTTTATCAATTGTTTTTGGTTTGCTATCCGTGATTTTGGGCATTGCCGCTTCTATTGCTTTTCAAATTTCCGCCGGTCCCATGATCGTTTTGGTGTCTGCCGCGATTTTTATTCTTTCCCTTCTGCGCAAAAAATAATTTTTTATAATTCATTCTGTCATTCCCGCGAAGGCTCGCCTCGCTGAAGCTTTGGCGAAGCGGGCGGGAATCCAGGCTTATTTTCTGGATCCCCGAATATTGCCTTCGCTATCGCTACGGCGTCGGGGATGACAATAATTAATTTAATAATTTTTTTATCTCGTTCGCCTCTTGACGGCGGGTTTTTTTATTGACAAAAGATAAAAATTTGATAGTATTTAATAAAATAGGAGGTGCTCTTTGATGGAAAAAATAAAACAGCGATTTTTTTGGCTTGCAGTTTTGGTTGGCGCAAGCGGGATTGGGTATCTGCTCGCAAATAATTGGGGAAAAATTTACGGAGCTATAAATGTCCGGTTTTCTTTTGAAGAGCGCATACCTTTTGTGCCGAACGCGATCTTTGTCTATTTGCTGGTTTTTACGTTTCTTTTGATGCCGGTTTTCATTGTCAGAAAATATGCCGATTTCATAGAAGTCCTGGCGATTTATGCTTTGTTGGTTGCCGTATCGCTCGCCACATTTTTTGCATTTCCTACGACCATGGAGAGGCCTCATGCGCCGGATTTCGGTTTTGTCGGCTGGTTGTTTGGCGCGGTTAGGGCGATTGACGGCCCTAACAATCTTTTTCCGTCTTTGCACGTCAGCTCGGTTGTATATGTCGCTTTTGTGAATGGATATTTTTGTCCCAAGGCCAAATGGATAAGCTGGATATGCGCCATATTGGTCAGTGTTTCTACGCTTCTTGTGAAGCAACACGCGCTGGTGGATGTTTTTGGAGGAGCGGTGCTGGGTGCGACCGCTTTCGTACTATTGTGGGTTTTAAGGAGAAAAGAATAGTAAAACGGTCATTTTGGCCGTCTTTTTTTATGTAAAATTAGCTAAAAATGTGGTTGGGGGCTTGACAAAATCGTTAAAGTGTGCTATAATACCTGTTAAGAAAGATGTAAAACCGTGTTTTGGCTGAAATTAGCCAAAAAATCCAACAAGGAGAGGAAGATGCAAGGAAGAATCAGCGCGACGATGATTCGAGGCAACCTGGAGGTGCGGAAGCTTCGCCGGCAGATCCGCCGGCGGAACGCGCTCAAGCGTCGGCTCGGCAAGATCGTCTGCGGCATCGTGCTGTTGGCTCTCGCCGGAACGGTGGTCTACGGTCTCGCCGGCTGCGCCACCACGCCACTTGCGATCGCAAACCCCCTGGAGGAGCTGAAGCAACCGATCGTGCTCTCCGACCTGGTGCAGGTTGCTCAGATGGGAGTCGAGTGCAAGAGCAAATCGGAGGAGAACGAGGTCAAGCGGATCATCCGCGAGACCATGTCCGCCTCCGGTGCGCTCACGCCGGACACCATCAAGATCCGGCTTCTTTCCGGCTCATCGCTCTGCGGGCCTGCGCAAGGCATGGCCGAGTCGGTGAAGATGCCGGAGCTCGGCGCCTACAGTACGGCGCGCGCTGAGGTGTCGCTCTCATGGAAGGGCGGCATCGCCGAGTCCGAGCTCGAGAAAGCGAAGCGGGCGCTCAACCTGCTCCGCGCGACTCCCATCCGGCCATCATCCAAGGTGGCCCGCAACCCCGCCAACAAGAAGTAGTCCTTTTCGCCCCCCGCCCTTCGTAGCTCCGTTTCATCGGAGCGAAGAATGGGCCGACACCTCGGGGTCCCGCCAAGCCCGTCATTCACACATTGTGGATGGCGGGCCTTTTTTTATGTTATAATATTAATATGGAAAATAATTTTGCCAAAATTTTTGAGGCGCTAAAAAAATCAGGATATAAAATTTTTGGTCCCAAAGAGCAGGATGGGGAACTGCATATTTTGGAATTGACAGACCCCCCGCCTAACCCCCCCCCCGATGACAGGAGGGAGGAAGGAGCTATGCGGCCATGGAAATATTTTTTTACGCCGGAACGCGAGACGCTTTTGAAATTTGGAAAAAATATTGAAGTGCCGAAATCTTTACAAGAGAAAAAAGCGCTTTTTGGGATGAGCATTTTTGATTGCAAAGCGGTGGAACTGTATGACAAAGTTTTCGCGGATGATTTATATTATCAGCAAAACAGAAAAAATATCTTTATCATCGGATTTTCGTCCGTGCCGCTCGCGAAAATCAAAACGCCATTTTTTGAAGTTGATTTAGCAAGCGCTGTTTTTGATATTTTTATGGAAGGCGGAAAATTTTACGCGCGAGGGGAACGGGCGGAAAAAATTTTAAAATCCGCGGGGCTGAAATATAAAGTTATTCCATACAAAAAACAAGGAGCCTATAAAAAAGTTTTAGCGATTAAAAAAGCCATGGAGGCCGGCAAGGATAGCAAGATGTGGGATGAGTTGGGAGAAATATGCCTCGCGTGCGGAAAATGCACCATCGCTTGCCCGACTTGTTATTGTTTTGATTTGGAGTCATCGATCGGACCGGATCATTCTTCGCTAAAGCTTCGAACGACAGGATGCCAGACGGAAAGATGTTCTGGAAATTGTTTTTATGATGATTTTACACGCATCGCCGGGCCGCCTGCTAAAGCTGGCGAGCCAAGCGGGCATAAATTTTTAAATAATCCCAAAGAAAAAATATTTTTTTGGTATTATCATAAATTTGTGCGCATTCCGCATGGTTATGATTTACCCGGCTGCACTGATTGCGGGCGGTGTACGGATGTATGTCCTGTTGGGATTGATATCAGAAAAAATATTGAAAGATTGTTGAAAGAATCCAAAAAAAATGCAAAATAATTATCTGCCAAAAATAGCACGGGTTATAGACAGTTATGAAGAAGCCGATAATTCTTCGGTTTTAACATTAAAAATGAAAGATGGCGCGCGGTTTCCGTTTCACGCCGGGCAATTTGCCATGGTAGGTTTTCCCGGCTGGGGAGAGGCGCCATTTGATATTTGTTCGTCGCCAATGGAAGACAAAACTTTTCAATTCTGCATCCGCCGGGTCGGCAGTTTGTCGGAAAAATTAGCAGGCTTGAAAAAGGGCGACGAAGTAACGGTGCGCGGGCCCTTAGGCAACGGATTTTTAGATTTGGGAAAATTGGTTCCAAAAAATATTTTATTTTTAGGCGGCGGCTGCGGATTTGTTACCGTGCGGCCGATTATCAAAGAAATTATCGCGCGCGGACTTTATAAAGGCCGCAAAGTCCAGCTTTTTTATGGCGCTCGCGGTGAAGAAAATATTTTATTTAAAAAGGAGCAGGAAGAATGGTCAAAATATGTTGACGTGAAAATTATTTTAGAACATCCTCCTTTGAAAAAGGAGGGCAGGGGAGGATTTTACAAAGGCCTGATAACGGATTTGCTTAACAAGGTGGAAATCGCGAGCCCCGCTTCTATTATTATGTGCGGACCGCCGATAATGTACCGTTTTTGCATTCAGGCATTGGGGGAAAAAGTTTTGCCCGCGGCAACTTATTTATTAATGGAAAGAAGAATGCACTGCGGCGTTGGCGTTTGCCAGCATTGCACGCTTGGACCATATTATGTTTGCAAAGACGGGCCGGTATTCACGTTAAAAATGTTAAATGAAGCGGGGGTAAAATTATAAATATGTGCCTTACATACCCGGTAAAAATTGTCGCGGTAAATAATGGATTGGCGAAAATTGAGGGCAAGGATTTGGAAATAAAAACCGCGCTTGTGCCGGATGCCGCGGCCGGCGACTGGGTTTTAGTTAATGCGAATTTGGCAATTAAAAAAATCAGCCGCCGAGAGGCGGAGGAAATAAAAAATTATTTTGGATTATAAAGTTAATAATGGGACACGGATATATCTTTTTTGCGCTGCGGACTGTCGCCGCGACTGCAAAAAAGATATATCCGCATCCCACTTGATTTAAAAATTAGTTATATGAAAAATAAGGGAATATATTTCGCGCTTGTTGCAACCGTTGTAAGCGGTTTTGCGATTTTTATAAATAAATTTGCCGGCAAGGCATTTGGCGATTCGGGTGTTTTTACGGCTTTAAAAAATATTCCGGTGGCAATTTTATTTTTGGGAATAATTTGTTTGCCTAAATTTTTTAAAGAATTAAAAACACTAAACAGAATGCAGTGGCTGTACCTATTATTAATAGGCGCGGTGGGAGGCAGCATTCCATTTTTAATGTTTTTCAGGGGGCTAACGCTTACTTCTGCCGCCTCCGCCGCTTTTGTTCAAAAAACTTTATTTATTTGGGTTGGGCTTTTGGCATTTTTCTTTTTGAAGGAAAAACTGGGGCGGATGCAAGTCGCGGCCTTTGGTTTGCTTTTTTTAGGCAATTTGGTTTTGGGCGGATTTAATTTTTTAAAGTTTGGCTTTGGCGAGGCGCTTATTTTAGGAGCAACTTTTTTTTGGTCAATTGAATATATTTTGGCAAAAAAAGTTTTGACAAATGTCAGTTCTGAAATTGTGGCTTGGGCAAGAATGTTTTTTGGGTCGGTTATTTTGATGGTATTTTTAATTGCGACCGGCCGGAGCGGCCAAATATTTACTCTCTCCGCGGCGCAGGCAGGATGGATTTTATTATCATCGGCCATTCTTTTTATTTATGTTTTTGTTTGGTATAAAGCTTTGAAATTGGAGCAGGCATCTGTTGTAACCTGCATTTTAGTTCCGGCATCGCTTATAACAACGGTTCTTTCCGGTATTTTTGTAACAGGCAAGTATAGCGTAGAGTTGGTGATTGCGGGAATTCTTTTTGCAGTTTCGCTAGTTTTACTTTTTAAATATAGGCCGCAAAAAACATATGTTTCAGCCGGAGAAACAATCTAGCGGAATTTTAACATGCAGCCGTTACGCGTTTCGGCCCAATAAATTAAACTATTGCGGTCCTGATAAAAATGGAGAATTAGTAGAATACATAAACTCCGGCCTGCCGTCCGAAACCTTGGTGAAGGACGGCGGGCTGGAATTGATTTTGAAAAAATTTGAAACGCTGTATCCGTATTTGAGATTGATTGCGCGGACGAATAAAGCTTCAAACCCTTTTGATAAAAAAGTGAGCGATGCTTACTGGATCGGAAATGAAATGCTAAAGAATTCCGGACCGGCTGAACTGTATTATCACTTGGCGGATGGATTGAATTTAAAAAAGAAATTGTCGCCAAAAGAAATTGGCGAATTAAAAAATAAAATGGCGAGAGGCGCCAATCCGCATCATTCTTTCCATGTGTTTAATATTTGGCAGAGAACGGGCCACGTGGAAAATCCGCATACGCTATTTACAATGGATGAATGCCGGATTGGCTGGGGAAAGGTGCAAATGGCGGATAAAAATATTATTACCGTAATTTACGAACCGTTGATATTTAATAATGGAAAGCTGGAATTCGGCGTTCCAATTGCAAAAAATATTTTTTATGAATTGTCGGGCGGAGTTGCTGCGGGTGACTGGATTTCGTTTCATTGGAGTTCATTTTGCGAAGTGCTGTCGCAAGAACAATTAAAAAATTTGATGTATTGGACAAAGATAAATTTGGAATTGGCGAATTTATGATTCATTGTCATTCCCGACACCCGCAGGGTATTCGGGGGGCAACCCTTGACAAGTACTTATTTTTTTGTTAATATTCCCATCAGCACAAACAAGGAGGATGGGGATGACAATTTATAGAGAAAATGGCGGTATTTTGCTTACTCCCGACATGTATATCAGGAATTGCTGGGATAGTGGTCTGAAATTGGGTTTGCCGGAAAATTCGCTGGCGCAGTCCATGGCTGAATTTCTTGCGCAAAAAAATCAAAATGATAAGGGGGCTATTATTGCTGTGTCCGACCCTAGGGTTGAGCGTATCCTTGCCACATTGAACGTCAAGCTCGGCATTTCCATGAACTTGCGCGACTTGCCGCCCATTCCTGCGAATCCTATTCCGGATAAGCTGGATAAGCCTGTTTTGATTCTTGCCAAAACAACGACTAATAAGCTTGTTAAGGTGCAGAACATCACTTCGTCCATTGACTTGCAAAAAGTGAGAAACGCCGATGGCGTAAAAACGCCAAAAGGCGACTATTGGTGTTGGATGCAAGGCGGTAAGCTTTATAAGGGCAAGTGCGTGAACGACGCAACCAAGCTTTTTACCGCCAACGAGCGAGGCGGCACTTGCAAGGAAGTCCTTTTCTTGCACTTGTATTATCCGGAATCGCTTAACGAATGTTTTATGGATTTTGCCGGTTCTCGTGATGCCTACGGTTCTGTTCCATACCTGTGTCGCTGGCGCGGCGGGCTGGAGCTCAGCGCCCGTCATCCTGGCGATGCCGATCCCAGCTATGGTTCGGTCTCTGTGGGAGTGTCACTGGATTCTTGAACCCTTGTTTCTTGACGGCCTTGGATTTATTCCAGGGCTATTTTTTTATCAAAACTTTTGATAAAATAAAATTGACCAGAGTTTTTGCGACATCAACCCCACCCTGCCTCCCCTTAGCCAAGGGGAGGAGCAAGGAGAGGCGATCGCAAAAAGCGCGTCAAAATTGAAATACTCCGAGCCGGTTTCTTTGCGGAGAGCCCGATATATGTGGCCTGCTCCCGGATACAATTCAGGCGAGACCTCTCAATTTTTTTTGGGACGAATCGCCGGTGACATAAGATGGAAACCGGCGCCATTTCTCGTAATGCCAACGGTAATGTTCCATACCTGAATCGCTGGAACGACGGGCTGAAGCTCAACGCCAATCATCCTGACAATGCCAATCCCAACTATGGTTCGGTCTCTGTGGTAGTCATTCAATTTCAAAAAGGAGCGTTTACGCCCCTTTTTGTTTAGATATTTTTGTTTTTGTGTCGTTTATCCACCCGCCGAACATTTTGCCTATTTCTATAAAACTTTGTTCAAAGAATTGATAGTCTTTACCGAGCAAGACATCTAAATCTTTAAGAAGAAAAATAAAAATTTTAAGAAGATTGAATTTTGCGCTGGCAATTTTGAGATGTGCCAATTTTTCCGCGGGTTGTGTCTGTGAAGCCAAAATAGTCGCTTCAATAATTTCCAAAAAACAGTTGTCGCATTTTTCTCCGAGAGAATATCTGGCGTCTTTCGGAAATTTCTTTTTCAGAAAATAAAACTTTTTATAACAATAATATATTTTATGGAAAATTGGGACGTCCAGAATATTTTGGATAAAAATATCAGGTGCCTTTTTGCCGACAGCGTCGGGGGGGGGGACTAAAAGATGTCATAATCTTTTTTGTGTTGTTAATTTGAGGCGAGCCTGGCATAAGTTTATCAAAGGAAAGAAAAAAAGAAAAGACATCGTAGACTTCGCGAAAAATTTAAACGCAAATTTTTTTGATATCCAGCGTCTTTTGGCAACCAAAGAATACGAGCACGGTTCATATCAATCATTTTATGTTCATGATCCCAAAAAACGGCATATTCATAAGGCCGAAGTCAGAGACCGCATCATTCATCAGGCGCTGGTAAATACTTTGGAACCGATTTTCGAGCCGCAATTTATTTTTGATTCTTATGCCTCGCGGAAAAGCAAGGGAACGCACAGAGCAGTTAAACGGCTTTATTATTTTGCAAGAAAAGCCAGTAAGAATTACAAAAAAAATTGTTTTGTTTTGAAATGTGACATTAAAAAATATTTTGATAGTATCGGCCATGATATTTTGTTGCAGATTATTGGAAAAACAGTAAAAGATGTGGATATTTTAGGGTTAGTTGAATCTATTATTAGAAGTTTTGAAGCAACGAATGGGCGTGGTTTGCCATTGGGAAATGTTACAAGCCAGATTTTTTCTAATATCTATTTGAACGAGTTGGATCAATTTATAAAGCGTAATTTGCGCGTTAAATATTATATTCGTTATAATGACGATTTTGTTATTTTAGATGAAGAGAGGGAAACTTTAGAATGTTACCTTCCGGTCATTAAAGATTTTTTAGAGATGCGGCTTAAATTAACATTGCATCCCAAAAAAGTCGGTATTCATAAATACGCGCAGGGCATAGAATTTTTGGGGTATGTCTGTTTGCCGCATTATATTTTGCCCAAGACAAGGACTAAACGCAGAATATTGAAAAAGATAAAAAAGCGCATTTGCGAGTTGGAAAGGGGCGATATTTCTGAAGAAACCTTCAAGCAGTCCGTACAATCGTATTTTGGTTTTTTAAGCCATGCAAAAACGAAGCGGCTTGTTGAAAAATTAAAGAATACGATATGGTTTTGGTTGGGGAAGTAAATTTTTTGGTTATAGCGAGAAATGTTTGATATAATATAAATTATATGGCATTAGAAAAGAAGAAAATCGGCTTGTTTTCACTTTCATGCTGTGAAGGATGCGAATGCGTCATTTTTGAGCATCCGAAAGAATTTTTGAAAGCCATGGCAGATGTGGAAATTGTGGAAGCGCGCCTCTTGGAGGACGCGGACGTTGTTTGGGAAAAATGGGATTTGGCTTTTGTGGAAGGCAGCGCTCTTACGTCCGCCAATCTTGAAGTTTTGAAAAAAATCCGTGAGAACGCCGGTCTTTTGGTGACGCTTGGCAACTGCGCGGAATTTGGCGGCGTCCATAAAATGAAAAATTATCGCGGCAAAGAAAAATTGGCAAAAATTTTGTATCAATATCCGAAAACAATAGATAATCCGGATGTTCATGATATGGAAAATCTGGTAAAAGTTGATTATAACATTCCGGGCTGTCCGATTACGGCCGGAGAATTTTTGCGCGTGACGTATGATTTGCTTAATGGCCGGACGCCGAAAATTGCGGAGAGAACGGTTTGCTATGAATGCCAGCGCCGCAACTTTCCATGTTTGCTCCAGCGGGGCGAGCCGTGTTTCGGCCCTATCACGCTTGGCGGATGCAATGCGGTATGTTTAGCGTCGCGCATGCCGTGCGAAGCTTGCCGCGGATTTTATGAAGGCGCGAATTTTGACAGTTTGTTTGGATTAATTGATAAGCAGGTTGGAAAAAAACGGCGCGAAGAACTTTTGGAAATTTTTGGAGTAAAAGACAGATTGGAAAAAATTTTAGCCGCGAAAAAAGAAAATAAAAAATAGATCTGTCATTCCCGCGAAGGCGGGAATCCAGGTTATAACTTATTATAAAATCTGGATCCTGAATCAAGTTTAGGATGACAAAATAAATTTATGCGTATTACCATCGGCCATATAGACAAAATTGAAGGGCATTTGGGTTTTGAAGCGGAATTATTTGACGGCAATATCAAAGCCGCGTTTTTGGATGTGCTGGAAGGCGCGAGAATGATTGAGGGTATTGTGCGAGGAAGATACTATGAAGATATTCCAATTATCACGTCGCGCATTTGCGGGGTTTGTCCCGTGGTTCATAATTTGGCATCCATCAAAGCGCTGGAAGCCGCGCTGGGCGTGAAAGCGGATAAGATTATAATACTTTTTAGAAAACTTATGCTTTTGGGAGAGCTGATTCAATCGCATATGTTGCACGTGTTTTTGCTTTCCGCGCCGGATTTTTTAGGCAACACCAATGATCTGGATGTAATTAAAAAATTTCCCCGCGAAGCGGAGGCGGCGTTTTTTGTCCGCGATTTTGGAACGAAAATTATGAAAGCTGTCGGCGGCCGCGCCGTGCATCCGATTGCATCCGAGGTCGGCGGTTTCAAGATTTTACCGGAGCGGCGCGAGCTGGAAGAAATTTTGGTTGAAGTTGACAAGGTAATGAACGCGGCGCTCGCGGTTCATAAATTGATTATGAAAATAAAATTTCCGGAATTGAATATTGATTTACGGCCGGTTTCTTTAGCTAATGCCGGCGAATATGAATATTATGAGGGCGATGTTATTTCCGGGCAGGGCTTGCGTTTGTCATTGCAAAAATTTTACAGTTCAATAGAAGAATTGCAAAGGCCAAAAAGTCCGGTTAAGGAAACAGAAATTTATAACAGGCATTATTTGGTTGGAGCTTTGGCGCGCGTTTTGAATCAGGGCGATTTTTTGAATGACGCGGCGAAAAAGGCTTTGGAAAAATTGCCCGTGGAAAAAATAAAAACTAATCCTTTTTATAATCTTCCGGCGCAGTCGGTGGAAATCTTGCATTTTATTGAAGAAATTAAAAAAATAATCAAACAGTTGCTGGCATTAAATATTCCTCGCGAATCGCGGCAAAAAGTTGAATTGCGCGCGGGGGAGGGGGTGGGAGCGGTTGAGGCGCCGCGGGGAACTTTGCTTCATTATTATAAGCTGGATAAAAATGGGCGCGTGACGGACTCCAATATTATTACTCCGACCGCGCAGTTTTTGAATGACCTGGAACATTCGCTCGCAATTTATTTGCCGCAAATAAAAAATTTGCCGGAAACGGAACGCGCGCAAAAAATAAAATCCCTTGTCCGCGCCTACGATCCTTGCATCTCTTGCGCGACACACTGAGAAATAGAAATAAAAAAGCAAAAAAACATAGAAACAAAATAGAATATTCGCTGAGCTTGTTGAGGGGCTTCATTTTATCAAATATGGAAATTAAATTTTTTGATGATATTCTGGAAAAATTTATCGGGAATCTTGAACCGCCGGCTGTCGCAAAAATTTTGCGCACGATTGATTTATTGGAAAAATTCGGAAATAATTTAGGTCTGCCACATAGTAAAAAGATTGGCTCGCAATTATTTGAATTACGAGTCAGAGGAAAACAGGAGGTTCGGATTTTTTATACTTTTAATATGAATACGGCTGTTTTGCTCCACGGGTTTATAAAGAAGACTGATAAAATTCTAAAAAAAGAACTTGAAGCGGCATTGCGGAAAATAAAAGCTCTTGACACCTTATAACATATATGTTATACTATAATCAGTATGAAATCATATCAACAAATTAAACAAAAATTGTTAAAACGCAAGGATGTGCGCGGGGCTTATGATGCACTCGGGCCGGAGTTTGCGTTGATAGAGATGATTATTGAAAGACGGCTCAAGCGTGGATTGACGCAAGCGCAATTGGCGCAAAAAATTGGCACCAAACAGACGGCTATTGCCCGTCTGGAATCCGGCGCGTATAATCCGACGGTTAAGTTTTTAAATAAAGTGGCAAAAGCGCTCGGCGCCAAGTTGTCTTTTTCTATCCGTTAGGAGCTAGTGGTCGATATCATCAGAAGTCCTTTTTGGGCTTTTTTAGTTTGTAACTTTCCTCTGTCATTCCCGCACTGTGATTACACAGCATAAACTCCGGCGGGAATCCAGGCCCGCTCCTCCCTTTGGAAAAGGGAGGTTGGGAGGGATTTTATATTTTGCCAAAAATATCCGCCGTGATAAACTGATAAGAGAAATAAATTTTATTTTTATGCCTAAAAAACCGAACAAAATAGAGTCGCTAGAAATAGAACGACCCGTGCCGGCGCAAGAACAGTCATCAATCACGTTGCGGCAGATGAAAATCGCGCAAATTGATAATGAGCTTCAAATTTTAGAGTCCGATGGGGAGGCAACCGGAGAAGAGGCCGCGGATATTGAAAACCGCCGCCGCGAATTGCAGAACGAGAAAAAAATCAATGAATATTTGATTGAAAATTTACCGGATACAGAGGAAAGAATCGCCGAACCGATGGATTCGCGTTGCGAGGTGTCTGTTGTGATCCCTGTCTACGGTGAGCGGGATTGGATTTTTCGGCCGCTTGAAAGTTTGGCAAATCAAAAGGGCGTAAAACCAGATCAGTATGAAGTTATTTTTGTCATCAACAACCCTCCCGAAGAACCGGAAAAGAAAGCGGGCGAAACCGAAGCGGACTACAAAAGAAAATTAGAGCTTTATCGTCAATCCGCCGGTGCCAACGGCGAAAATGCGCAGGTTTTGAAAATTATCAATTATATAAATGAAGGCGGAGCGGAGCCGGAATTGAATCAATATGAAAAGAAAGTTATTGAAGAAATTAAGAAAAAGGGAATAAAAATTTTTGCCATAGACAAATCCAGTCCGGGTAGGACTTTGCCGGAGCAAGATGCGAATGTTGGCGGCGCGAGAAACCGAGGCGTGGCCGAAGCGGCGGCCAGATTTTATGAACAAAAAAAAGAAAATGGCATTATCGCGCAGACCGACAGCGATACAAAAGTTGATGAGCATTATATTAAAAATTTGATTAAAGTTTTTAAAGAACGGCCGGAATTGGTTGGTTTAAAAGGAGAGCTGGAGTTTCAGATAATAGAGCCAAAGGATGCGTTGTTTAGAATATCTAAAATATATGAAGAGATTGGATATAAACATAGGGAATTATTGCATTTTTCTACTCAAGCGGATGCAAACGAGGTAGAACAGAATGATAAAATCGTAAATTTTTCCGGAGCCAATATGGCCAGCCGCGCGTATGAAGCGGCGATTGTCGGCGGCGTGCCAAAATTAGGCGGCGGTGAAGATCCGGCTTTTGGCAAGCGACTATCCGCAATCGGCGAAATAGATAAAGTTTTAGAAGTTAAAGTTATAACCGCAGAACGGCGTTCGGCGCGAACCGCAGTTTGGGCCGGCCACGGGCAAGAAATTATCAGGCAGCAGGAAAAAGTAAAAGCAGGGGACTTGACGATTGATAGTAAAGATAAAATATTATTTGGAAAACGCGTTGAAGAAGGAGTAAGGAAGCTGTTTGAAACGGGCGAAATAACGGCGGAAAATTTAGAGCAACTGGTATCTGTTGATGGAAGGCCGTTATTGAGCAACAGAGACGCAAAATTGTTTGCTGACAGACTAAAGGGTTATTCCAATTTAGATCAATTTTCGGTAGTGCCGCGCGATTCTGAATTGGCTGCAGTTGAGGGAAGATTACGATTAGAAATTGATAAGAGATTACCGCCCATTCCGGTAGAACAGGCCGTTTCAAATATAATAAAGTCATTAAACGTTGACAAAAAATTAGAAAAGAATTTTAATACTATTTTTCAGCAAATGTCCAAGGAAGAAAATGATTGGGTGGAAAAAAGGATTAAAATATTGAATAATTTGATAGATATTATTTATGGGAATAAAGTCGGAGTTTTAGATGATAATAAATTGATAGAAATTATTGCCGCAAATAAAAAACAGCTTGGTTTTGGCGACGAAGAAATAAAAAAAATAGGCGAAGACAGAGAGGCGATTATGCAGTTGGTTAAAATTTTTAATAGCGCTAAAAATAGACAAGATGCTTGGAAAAAATTGAGAAGCGAGCTTGCGGATAGATTGACTTATATAGAAGATAGTTCTTTGCGCTATAATTGTATCCGCTTGAGAGCGATGCAACAGGCAGTTGAAGAAGCCAAAGAAGAAAAGAAATAATTTATGCACGATATACATTTGGCTATATGATAAAAGAAAAACAATTTCAATTATCGCCGGAAAAGGCGGTACCGGCCGGTGAAAAAGAAAAAGGATTGCCGGAAATTTTAAAAAATTTGCATGAGATTAGGGGACAATTTTTATCCAGTGGCGTATTTTTTGATGTTTATGATGCGGATATAAAAAACGACGAAGGGAGAGATTTTGTAATTAAGGATTTTAGGAGTGGCGATAAACTTATGAGTCGGGAAGAACAGGCTTCGCTTTTCCAGCATCAATATTATGAGTACGAACAGTTAAAATCAGTTATAGGTGATAATTTTTTTCCGGAAAGCTATTGGTTGAGGTCGCAGGATTTTAGCGAAGACGAGGCGCATAAGTTTTATCAAAAACCGGGAATGGGCGCGAACACTTTCCGCGAATATATAAAAGTTCAGATGGACAGATATTTGCGCGGCCGGCAGAGCCAGGATGATACGCACCAATTTTCAAAAAAAATTGGAAATCTTGTTGGCGCTAAACACGGGAACGAAGAGGCACCGTTTATCGGCGGCGTAGTTCAGGAAAAAATTCACGGCGTTTCTTTTGAAGAAGCTATGAAAAAAATTGATAAAGGTAGTGAGGTTTACGCAAAGATGCAAGAGAATGTCAGAAATTTGATCAGAGGGTTGGAAGAATATCATGCGCAAAGCGATTACGCCGCGTTTACTTGGCATCGGTTGGGGAGTGAAAATGTAATGTGCGAAACAGATAAAGATGGGAATCTGACGGGCAAAGTGGTTGTGGTTGACGCGAATTTTACAGAACGGCCGAACAAAACTTATAAAAAAAGTGTTGAAAAGAAAATGATCAAGAATATTTTTGAACCGTTAGAAGATTTTTTTGAATTATAATTTGAGAAAATATGCACGACCTACACTTGGCTGATAAAATTGTAAAACAGATCCTGGAATTTGCGGCGAAAAATAATTTTAAAAAAATCACCGGCGTGGAAATAAAAGTCGGCGAGATTTTGGAGCATGGCGAGATGGTTAATCCGGAAAATTTATCTTTTAATCTCGGAATGCTCGCGCAAGGCACGCCGGCGGACGGCGCGCGATTTAAAATAGAAAAATTTGACCGTCAAGGCGAATATGAACTAACGGAAATAGAAGGGGAATAGACCCCCTTGACTTCTAAAAAGATGCATTTGACATCTTTTTTTATTTGTTATATAGTATAACAAAAGTAATTCTTACTAATTTAGTAAGAATTACAAAAATATATGAAACAATTTTTGGAAGTGCCAACAAGAATTCACAATGCAATAATCGTTTTGTCGTTTTTAGCCGGATACAAAGGAAAATACGCGGCTTCTTTAAGTTTGATAAGCGGGGATCTAAAATTGCCTCACACCTATTTGGAGCAAATTATGCCGTCGTTAAAACGGGCCGGTTTCGTAAAAGCATATCGCGGTTCGGCTGGCGGTTATCGACTGGCAAAAAAGGCGGGGATGATTTCGTTTTTGAATGTTATAGCCGCGCTGGACGGAGATATGCGCGTGGCAAATTGCGTATCCGGCGGCAAATGCGGAATAGAAAATAAATGTCCTTCCAGGAAAATTCATATAAAATTGCAAGACGAACTGAATAAAAGTTTGAATAAAATAAAAATCTCCGATTTTAAATAAAAAAAGTAATTCTTACTAAATTAGTAAGAATTACAAAAAGAAATATGAAAATAAAAATGAAACAAATTTATTTGGATCATGCGGCCACGACGCCGGTGAGAAAGGAAGTATTGGAGGCGATGCTGCCGTATTTTTCTGATATGTTCGGCAATCCGTCCAGTTTTCATTCCGTGGGGAAAACTGCTAAAGACGCCATGGAAACTGCACGCGAGGCGATCGCCAAAATTTTGAATTGTCGGACCGCGGAAATTATTTTTACGGCCGGCGGAGCGGAGTCTGATAACTTGGCGATTCTTGGCGCGGCGCGGGCGAATAAAAATTATGGCGAGCATATTATCACTTCAAAAATAGAACACCCGGCCGTACTGGAATCGTGCAGAAAACTGAAAAAAGAAGGATTTGAAGTAACCTATCTGCCGGTTGATAAAGAGGGGATTGTGAAATTGGATGAACTTAAAAAAGCGTTGCGCAAGGATACGGTTTTGGTTTCCATTATGTATGCCAATAATGAAATCGGCACGATTCAGCCGGTAAAAGAAATCGCAAAGATATTGCGCGAATTTAGAAAATCAAAACATCTCCCTCCCCCTCGGGCAGGGGGAGAATCTGAAGTTCCATATTTTCACATCGATGCTTGCCAGGCCGCGGGCGCGCTGGAGATGGATGTTGCGAAACTTGGTGTGGATATGTTAACTTTTAATGGCAGTAAAATTTATGGGCCTAAAGGCATCGGCGCGCTTTATGTAAAAAAAGGCGTAAAAATTGAACCGCTGATTTATGGCGGCGGACAAGAAAGAAAAATGCGGAGTGGCACGGAAAATACTCCGGCGATTATTGGTTTGGCTAAGGCGCTGGAGTTGGCGCAGGCGGAACGCGAAAAAGAAAATAGCCGCCTTATTGCGCTGCGCGATTATTTTATAAAAGAAGCGCTAAAAAAAATTTCCGGCGCGCGGCTGAACGGTTCGGCAAAAATGCGTTTGCCTAACAACATCAACATTTCCGTCCCGCGCGTTGAAGGCGAAGCCATGGTTTTGTATCTGGACAGCTATGGAATTTATGTTTCCACGGGTTCGGCTTGCAGTTCGGCATCGCTTTTGCCCTCGCACGTGCTTTTGGCGCTTGGACTCTCGCATGATATGGCGCATAACAGTTTGCGTTTTACGCTTGGCCGCAAAACCACCAAAGCCGATCTGGATTATGTTCTGGAAGTTCTGCCGAAAATTATTAAAAAATTAACAGAAATATCATCATTATAATTAATTCGAATCTATCTCAAAAATTATTTTTGATATAGGTTCTAAAATAGTATGGACAAAAATTATTACGGGAAAATTTATAAGACTGCTCATTTGAGAACGTTAAGATTTACCAAATTGGTTAAGAGTTGCGGCAAATGGTCGCGATGCCCGAAAAGCGCTAATCATTAACCCACACTATGGATACTCCCGATTTGCAATCAAAAAATAAAGACCAAGAATGGTTTTACTCCGAAGAAGTGAAGCGCCACTTTTTTAATCCCTTTAAATTTATGAAAGACGAGGAAGACCCTACTTCGCCTAAAGCTACGCAGGGCACGGAAAAATTTGAAGCGGATGGAGTGGGCCAAGTTGGCTCGCCGGCTTGCGGGGATATGATGAAATTATGGATTAAGGTTGACAAAAGCACCCAAAAAATTGTAGATTGCAGATGGAGGACGTATGGTTGCGGCAGCGCTATTGCCTCAACCTCGGTCTTGGCCGAAATGATCACGGAAAATGGCGGCATGGCGATAGAGGAGGCCTTAAAAATAAAGCCGCAGGATATTATGGCACGCTTGGGCGGTTTGCCGGAAATCAAAATTCATTGTTCGGTTTTGGGTGACCAGGCATTGGAAGCGGCAATAAAAGATTATGAGGATAAAAATATAAAAAATTAAAAATGAAAATAAAAATAGATAAAGATAAATGCATCGGCTGCGGCACTTGCCCGGCATTGTGCCCGGAGGTTTTTGAATTGGACAATGATTTCAAAGCAATTGTTAAAGAAGGCGCGGATTTGGAAAAACCCTGCGTGCAAGATGCAAAAAGCGCTTGTCCGGTTGAGGCCATAATAATAGAAGAGTAACATATTGGGGGAGAAAATATCTTTTTCGCGCTGCGGACTGCCGCCGCGACTGCGAAAAAGACATTTTCTCCCCCTCCTCGTAATTCAAAATAGCATGAATAATTGGCAACGACTGCGAGACGGACAATTGGATAAAAAAATTTTTTGGAAGCGGGCGAAAATTATCCGGGCGATCCGCGATTTTTTTTGGCAAAGAGATTTTTTGGAAGTGGAAACGCCCATAGTGTCGGCTGTTCCCGGTCAGGAGACGTATCTGGAAATTTTTGACACCGAGGTCAGCGATGATCGCGGGAAAAAATTTTCCGCCGCGCTCAACACTTCGCCGGAATTCGCCATGAAAAAATTACTCGCGGCCGGATTTGAAAATATTTTTCAAATTACCAAGGCATTCAGAAATAATGAAAGCTTTGGCGGCCTGCATAATCCGGAATTTACCATTCTTGAATGGTATAGACAAAATGCCTCTTATGTGAATATAATGAAGGATACCGAAGAGCTTGTAGGACATATTTTATCAGCGCTCGGATTGTCAAAAACAATTGAATATCAGGGTGTAAAAATTGATTTTGGAACGCCTTGGGAACGGTTGACGGTGGCCGAGGCCATGAAAAAATACGCGGGCGTGGAAGGTTTGTCTTATGCAACGCTGATTAGCGCGGCCAAAGAAAAAGGATACGGCGCTAAAGATGGCGAGGCGTATGATTCTGTTTTTTTCAAAATTTTTCTAAACGAAGTGGAAAATAAATTTGATCCGTCGCATCCGGTAATTTTGTATGATTATCCGGTGGAACTTGCGGCTTTGGCAAAGAGAAAAGATCCCCCATCGGCTTCGCCACTTCCCCCTGATTACAGAGGGAAGATAGGGGAGGTGGCTGAACGGTTTGAGGTTTATGCCGGCGGACTGGAGCTGGCCAACGCTTTTGGCGAGCTTTTGGACGCGGATGAACAAAGGGCGAGATTTTTTGAAGATCAAAAAGTCCGGGTGGCGGAAGGAAAAAAAGTTTATCCTATTGATGATGATTTTATTGAAGCTCTGCGTTCCGGTATCGCGCCATCCGGCGGCATCGCGCTGGGGGTAGATCGCTTAATAATGCTTTTGACCAACCAAAAAAATATTGAAGACGTATTATTTTTTCCGGCGAAAGAGGTTTTTAAATCTTAAATTTTTAATATGCCCGGTAGTGAAACTTTGACTGCTTCGCCCTGCGAAGCCAAAATCAATTCGGGCAAAAAAATTAAAGTGTAAATTTTAACAATTTCTATCAATCTATAAAAATAATATTGAAGAAATTTGTCAAAGTTCTACTACCGGGTATGGCAACCTCAGCTGATATTGGAAAAGATATAGTGCTAAAATACAACGGCCAGCTTTATATCGTGACTGAATTTAATTTTGTAAATCCCGGCAAGGGCAGCGCTTTTTATCGCACCAAAATGAAAAATTTGGAAAGCGGAAAAGTGATGGAAGTGACATTTAAGTCGGGTGAAAATATTGAAATCGCGGAAGTGGAGCGCCGCAAGATGCAATATCTTTATAAAGATGAAAACAATTATTATTTTATGGATCCGCAGAGTTATGAACAAGTGAGCATTGGAGCGGATTTGATGGGTGAAAAGGGTGCGTACCTGAAAGAGGGCGGCGAGGCGCTCATGGTTTTGCATCAAGGCATTTCCGTGACCGCGGAAATTCCCAAAAAAATCGCTTTCAAAGTTACGGAAGCCATGCCTGGCGTAAAAGGCGATACGGCTTCCGGCAATGTAACCAAAGAAGTGACGCTGGAAGGCGGACTTAAGGCCCGCGTGCCGCTTTTCATTAAAGAAGGCGAAGCGATCATCATCAATACGGACACGGGAGAATACGTGGAAAGAGCATAAAATCCACTTGTCATTGCGAGCCCTTCTGCCTGCCCCGCGAAGCCCAAAGGGCGAAGTGGGGAGGGCGTGGCAATCTCATTAATATAGCAACGGGATTGCCGCGTCGCTGACTCCTCGCAATGACTGAAAAATTACTAATAAAAAAACTGCCGGAAGGTGGTTTTTTGGTTGACATTATTTATTATTTTCTGTAAGATATTATTATAGCAGCATTCATTATGAATGAGATTTTAAAAAAATTGGAAAGTCCAAAATATAAACCCGTTTTTGAATCCATAAAATCGATTTCAGAACAATTTAAATCAACCTTGTCTTGTGATGCGGCTCTGCCCGCTTCATACAAGACGGTAAAAAACGTCGTCCTCTGCGGAATGGGCGGGTCGGCTTTGGCCGCTCATATTTTGCAGGCGCTAAATGTCAGTTTGGCGCCTTTTTGTTTTTATAACGGATACGAAGTGCCGGCGCATGTCGGAAGCGATACGCTTTTTATCGCGTCATCTTACTCCGGCAGTACGGAGGAGGTCTTGGCATCGGCCGAAGCCGCGAAAAAAAAGGGCGCAAAAATCGTAGGGCTCACGGCCGGCGGGGCATTGGGTGAGTGGTTGTTAAAAAATAAATTTCCTTTTATAAAATTTTATGAGCGGTTAAATCCTTGCGGCCAACCGCGGTATGGTTTGGGCTATGCTTTGGGCGCGCTTTTTAATATTTTTATACAGTTGGGGCTTGCGGATTTGAAAATGGCAGATGTTTTAGGCGCTATCTCTAAATCAAAAGAGCCTGATGTTGCCGATGCCGCGCGTTTGGCAAAAGAATTGCGCGGTTTTGCGCCGATTGTGGCGGCTTCGGGGTTTTTGGAAGGCAACGCGCATGTGTTTGTTAATCAAATCAATGAGACATGTAAGGTATTTTCCGAATGGCACAGCATCCCGGAGTTGAATCATCATCTGATGGAGGGATTGAAGCGTCCGGCTGGCAACAAGTATCTCAAATTTTTATTTGTTGAGTCTGGTTTTTATTCCAAGGCGATCGCGGCGCGCGTAAAAATCACGCAAGATGTTGTGCGAAAAAATAAAATAAGATATACTGTGTATAGAGTTAATGGAAAAACAAAATTGGAGCAGGTGTTGAATTTTTTAACTTTCGGGAGTTTGGTTGGATTGATTTTATCCATAGATTACGGAGAAAATCCGACAGATATTCCCTGGGTGAATTATTTTAAGAAACAGTTAAAGATGATGTTGTAAATTGCAAACGGCTGCAATAACGGTTTCCGTGCCCATGCTTGGCGGAAACCGTTATCTTCATGCGATTTATAACTCAAAACACAGCCCCCGAAAGGGGGCTTTTGATATATGGAAGTAATGCTATACTATAAATATGGAATATGCAGTCATTTTTTAAAAAAATTGAGGCTTTTTATGGAAGACATCCGCGCCTCGGTTATATCTTTACCGGTTTTTTCGGGCTGTTGTTTTTTGGCCTGATGCAGGCCAGCTGGACGTTTGCGGATCCGGATTCTTTTTATCATGCGAAAATGGCGGTTTTGATGCTGGAGCGCGGAATTATCCGCGATTTTCCCTGGCTTGTCTATACTTCTTTGCCCGGAGGCTATACCGACCACCATTTTCTATATCACGTGATTCTCATCCCTTTTGTTAAATTTTTTTCGCCTCTGATTGGCATAAAAGTTGCCACAGTTTTTATTAACACAACTTTTATTTTGCTTTTTTACGGTTTTTTACGGAAAAATAAAATTCTTCGGCCGTTTTTTTTCGTTTTTTTACTGCTTTCCACCGCGCCTTTTATTTTTAGGATTGATTTGGTTAAAGCCAATGGCCTATCGCTGGTCTTTGTAATGCTGATTTTGATTTTTATTTTTCAAAAAAAATATTGGGTGCTTGCGCCTTTGTCTTTTTTTTATGTTTGGAGCTATGGCGGCTGGCCATTGGGAATATTTTTGGCGGGAATTTATTTTATAGCGTCGGTTATGGCGAATTTTATTATGGGTGATACTCCCTCCTTTGGAAAAGGAGGGTTGGGGAGGATTTATAAATTATTAAATCCCCCTCAGTCCCCCTTCTCCGAAGGGGGAGGACTAAAACCGCTTCTTGCCACCATCGGCGGGTCGCTGGCCGGCCTTATCGCGAATCCCTATTTTCCGCAGAATTTAAAATTTTATTGGGTGCAAATTGTTCAAATTGCGCTCCTAAATTATCAGAGTAAAATCGGCGTGGGAATGGAATGGTATCAATTTGATTTGGCTGAACTCGTATCTTACAGCGGTCTGGTAATTTTGGTTTTTGTCGTTGGCATGATGTTTTTTTTAGGAAAGATATTTTTATCCCCATCGGCCTCCCACTTCGCTCAAGGAGCTTCGCGGGACAGGTCGCCACTTCCCCCTGATTACAGAGGGAAGATGAGCCGCGAGGCCATAAAAAATATATTTTTCTTTATATTTTTAGCGGGCGCGTTTTTTATTTTGACTTTGAAATCCTGCCGCAACACGGAATATTTTTTTCCTTTCGCGATTTTGGCCTCGGCGTTTATTTTTAAATATTTTTGGGATGAAAAGCTATATTTGCGTTTCAAAAAAAATATTCTTTCTCTTTTGAAGAAAGAGTTTTTTTATCGGGCCTTTGTTATTTATCTTTTTTTGATGTTTATCCTGAATTTCGGCCTTAATTTTTGGAAAATAAAAAGTGAGCTCGGGCGCGGGTTCTCATTTGATTATTATAAAATGGCCATGGAAATAGCGCAGAAAAATAGCCGTCCCGGCGATATTATTTTTCACTCCGATTGGGATGACTGGCCAATGCTTTTTTATCATAATGATTATAATCGTTATATCGTGGGTTTGGATCCGACTTTTATGTATAAATACAGCCCGGAACTCTATAAAAAATGGCGCGACATCACTTGGGGCGATTTCAAGGGCGATCCATATCCGATTATAAAAAATGATTTTCATGCCGCGCTTGTTTTTATCGCCAAAAATGATACAGAAACAATGGACAAATATTTTAAAAATGACGCGAGATACGAATTACTGTACGATAAAGAGGGAAAAGTATATAAAATGTTATGATAGAGTTGATAAAATCAATTACCAAGCAAGAGTGGAAGTTTTGGGCCAAGGTGCTGGTTGCGGTTTTGATTTTGACTTCGCTGTCGCGGATTTTTATTGTCATAATGACGCCGAAGGATTCTGTCCCGCGCGGCAATAATATTTTCAGTTTCATTGACCGGCATGTCTATGTTTCTTATATTGAGCAGGCGCGCGAGGGCCGCTATCTTTTTGACGACTTATTTACGGCGAAAGAGGAATCAGTTCCTATGCTGAATTTATTTTGGCTTGGCGCCGGGCTTTTTGCCCGTTTTACGCACCTTTCCGCTAACGCTGTTTTGGAATTCTTGCGGATTTTATTTATTCCGTTTTTGCTTTTGGCGGTTTACTTGCTCATCGCTTATTTTATAAAAGATCTTTGGCAAAGAAAAGTGTCATTTCTTCTGGCGTCTTTGGGCGGAGGATTGGGAGCAGTATTTTTGCCCATGTTTTATATTATGGAACTCGCGTCCGCGCCGGGGGCGATGACACGCAATTTTCCCATTGATTTGGACAGGGCCGAATCATTTATTTTTTCCACGAGCTATTATTCCGCGCACTTTATTTTTTCCACAATCCTTTTTGTTTTAATTTTGCTTTTGTCGCTTTTGGCTATTGATAAAAAGAAAATGATTTATGCTTTGCCGGCCGGTATTTTATCCTTTGTATTAATCAATTTTCACCCCTTCACTTTTATCAGCGCGTTTTTTATTCTTTTTTCTTATTTTATTTTTATTCTGTGGAAAAATAAAAAAGATGCTTGGTTCTTTGCAAAATATGGTCTCATAGCCGGCGCAATTGCTTTGCCATCCGTTCTTTATCACATATCTATGTTTTATGCTCCTTGGTGGCAGAACCAGACCTGGAACAGCGGGACGGTAACACCCTTTTTTTTGGCCATCATCGCGGGTTACGGCATAATCCTATATTTTGTTTTGCGTTCTTTTCAATTGCCATCCGGCGGAAAAGTGGAAATTTATAAAGAAAAATTTTTATTGGTTTGGCTTTTGTCGCAGATCGCTCTTATTTTTATGCCCGTTTCCGTGCAGGGGAGATTTTTGGAAGGATATTGGCTCGCGCTCGTGATAGTCGCGTCGTATTCCCTCGCTATTTTTTTGCAAAAAAGGAACTGGATTATAAAAAGCAAAATATACGCGGGGGGGCTTTTTGTCGCGGTTTTCGGCCTTTCGTTTGTTTTATTGATTGTTTTGGACTTGAAAAATATCCTTTTACAAGGTAACCTGATCTATATAAAAAAAGACGCGGTAGCGGCTATGCGGGAGCTGAAAAATATTGCCGGGCGTGATGATTTGGTTTTGGCGGATGTTTACAATTCGTCCGTAATTCCGGGGATTGCGGTGCGCCGCGTTTTTGTGGGGCACGGAGTGGAAACCATTGATTATGACAGAAAATATAAAATTTTGGGAAAGTTTATGGTTTCAGATGATGAAAAAGAGCGCGAATTGATCCTAAAAAATAACCAAATAGCGTATTTTTTTTACGATGAATCGTGGAAGAAAGATTGGGCGTGGGATCCGGATAATGAAAAGTTTTTACAAAAAATTTATGACAAGGGCGGATATAAAATATATAAAATAAAATGAAAATTATTATTGTCATTCCTTGCTATAATGAGGAAAAGATTTTGGAAAAAAATACTCGAGAAATTATAGATGTGGTAAAAAACATTTCGCACGATATTAAAATTGTCGCGAGTGATAATAATAGCCAAGACGGGACGGCGGAGATTGGAAAGCGTCTGGCGTCCTTCTACGCTGAAGCTACGAAGGACAGGGCGGAAAATTTGGGTGTTGATTATATCTTTGTTGGCGAGCCGGGCAAAGGCGCGGCCGTGATGGAAGCATGGAAAAATTATGACGCGGATATTTATGGTTTTATGGACGCGGACTTGGCTGTGGATTTGGAAGCATTGCCGAGAGCGCTGGAATTTTTCACCGCCTCCATGTCTCCCCCTTATCAAGGGGGAGAATGGGGCGCTGTTATCGGTTCTCGCCGTGTCGCTGGCGCAAAAGTGAAGCGTGAGTTATATAGAAAATTTACTTCCGCGATTTTGAATTTTTTAATCAGAATTTTATTGAAAACAAAAATAAAAGACACGCCTTGCGGATTCAAGTTCGTGAGAAAAGAAGTTATAGAAAAAATTTTGCCTCAAGTGCAGGACAGGAAATGGGTTTTTGATACCGAGATGTTGGTTTTGGCTGAACGCGCCAATTTCAAAATTAAAGAAATGCCTGTAAAATGGGAAGAAAAGGGCGAACGAAAAAGCGGAGTGAATATTTATCCCACGGCGCGCGAATATATAAAAAAAATTTTACAAATTAAAAAGAGAATAAGATAAATTTATTTAATTGTCATTGCGAGCCCTTCCGAGGGCGTGGCAATCCCATTGTTATAGCAACGAGATTGCCACGTCGCGGACTCCTCGCAATGACACATGAATTATGTCATTAAAAGAAGACGCTTTGGCATTGCATAAAAAATATCGAGGAAAACTAGAGGTTCGAAGCTTGCTGCCCATTGAAAATCGCGAAGATTTGTCCCTGGCCTACACGCCGGGCGTAGCTTTTGCCTGCATGGAAATTGCGGCTGATAAAAATAAAGTTTATGACTATACTTTCAAAGGCCGGATGGTGGCGGTGGTGACGGACGGCACCGCGGTCTTGGGTTTGGGGAATATCGGCCCGGAAGCCTCGCTCCCCGTGATGGAAGGCAAGTGCCAGCTTTTCAAAACTTTCGGCGGCGTGGACGCGTTTCCCATCGCGCTTACGACGCAGGACACGGAAGAAATTATTGAAACTGTGAAGAGAATCTCGCCGGTTTTTGGCGGAATAAATTTGGAAGATATTTCCGCGCCGCGCTGTTTTGAAATTGAAAAACGTTTGATAGACGAACTGGACATCCCGGTTTTTCATGATGACCAGCATGGTACCGCGATTGTGGTTTTAGCCGGGCTCACCAATGTTTTGAAATTGGCCGGTAAAAAAATTGAAGAAATAAAAATCGTAATTTCCGGCGCGGGCGCGGCAGGAATAGCGGTGACAAAAATACTTCTCGCGGCCGGAGTGAAAAATATAATTTTGTTGGATACCAAGGGCGCGATTTGGGAAGGGCGCGCGGACGGAATGAATTGGGCTAAAGACGAAATCGCGAAAATTACAAATAAAGAAAAAATTCATGGCGGTCTTGCGGAAGCAATTCGCGGCGCGGATATGTTTATCGGCTTATCCCAGCCCGGACTTTTAACCAAAGAAATGGTGCAGACCATGGCGAAGGATCCGATAATTTTCGCTATGGCCAATCCGACGCCGGAAATAATGCCCGAAGTGGCGAAGGAAGCCGGGGCGAGGTTTGTGGCCACCGGACGGAGTGATTATAATAATCAAATAAATAATGTGTTGGCTTTTCCCGGTTTTTTTCGCGGCGTGCTTGGCGCGGGAGTCAAAAAAATTACCATGGAAATGAAAATCGCGGCCGCCCATGCCTTGGCGGATTATGTAAAAAATCCCACGCCGGAATATTTTATTCCCGGACCCTTTGATCCTGGCGTGGCTGACGCGGTGGCCAAAGCCGTGGTTGCGGCCGGTAGGGCTTGACATTTATAAAAATTTGTGCTAATATAACCGCAATCGTACGTTGAATTAACCCACACCCACAACCGAGAGGATAACAATGGGCAAGATAGGGAAATTTATGAAGGCAATCGGACGAGTTATCGGGGTGGCGGCTTCGGGGCTCTCCGCCAAGTTTGCTGATTTTCAGATCCTCATTTTGAGTTGCGCAGTCGTGTTTTTGCATCTTGTGCTGCTCTGCATCGGGGTAGCTGATCAGAACCGCCTGCTCATTATCCTTCCTGGAATCATCGCGTCGCTTTACTTTTCCGCCATTGTTTTTCTCGCGCTGGAGAGGCCGTCGCTTTTCCGCGGACTTGTGAGCCGTTTGGGATTTACCCTCACAGGCGGCAAATGGAGCGCCGAAGACAAGAAACGGATGCGGTGCCTGTGGTTCCTCGCAGTCGCGCCGCTTTTCTTTACGTTTTGGCTCGCGATGTTTCCGACGAGGACTACGGGACTTCTCGTCATTATCTCCGCTCTGTGCCTCCTGACTTTGCTCATTATCGGGCACTGGCAAGAGATTCCGGCGAACTTTTGGAAGGCCTACTACCATTTTGCGAAAAAGGCGTTCCCTATTACCATCGGCCTCGTTTTTCTGGTCTACGTGCCGTTTGCCGGTTTCTGGAACAGCGTGGGCAGGGCTATTGTGCAGAAGTCGCAACAAGCGGCTGTTTGGATGTCCTCGCCGTCCAAGGCGGAGAAACGCGCGGAGAGTCCGAAGAGCTCGGTGCGGAAGAAGGCGGTTGCCGTTGCGCCACGGCCAATGGCGGAACAGGGTGAGACACCTGTAAGGGTGAAGACGGCCAATGCCCCGACTGCCCCGACGTTGAGGAAGAATAGACCAGCCAGTCGCGAAGATGCATTCTCTGATGACGCCCTGGCTGAAGCGGCAGAGGCGGCGGAAAAAGCCAAGGCAGAGGTGTTGAGAGAAGGCGAGGCGATTCGCGTCCCGAATTGGGCGCGGTAAGAAACACATTTGTACGCCACAGATTGATTTCTGTGGCTTTTTTTATCTAAATTTAGCTAAAAAGATAGGTTAAGGACTTGACAAAATGTCAAAAGTGTGCTATAATACCTGCAAGATAACATAAAATTGCGGAATAAGGCAATGGTGCTAAAATTTCGCTAAAAATACAGAAGTTCGTTGACAAACACGGTTAAAACCGTAAGAGGAGATGGCCATGAAGAAGATGTTTTTCGCGATGTGTGGTGTGTTGCCGGGGGGAATGGTCCTCTTGGCGGCGATGATGACCTTTGCAGCTTGCGCCCGGTTTCAGTACGAGACCAGCGCCAAGCACTGGATTCAGGGCACAACCACATCGCCGGAGACGGTGATGATGGCGGAGGCCGAGGCCTATGCCATGCGGAAGTGCGCCGACAATCCGGAAAACTGCCGGGCGGTGGAGCTTTCGCAGACCGGTCCGTGGGGTGCGGGCATGATGGACACGCCAGCCGGGTACACCTGGGCGGGGATTCGCGCCGCCGGTGTCAACAAGCAGACCAATGCACCCGACGTCCGCAAGGATCTCGCCAGAATCGAAAAGAAAGTTGATGCCATGGACAAGGGTCAGGACGCATTTTTCCGGATCCTCAAAAACAGAAAAGGAAAACGCTAATGCGACACTACTTTTTTTTCATCGTGATGTGTATCATTCTACGCCTCCTCGCCGGCTGTTCCACATCGCCTATGCCGGGCGAGGGAATGATGAACGCATACCTGCGTGAGACGAACGCCCGGCAGTATGGGATGTTTCGTCGTTCTCCATCATCTCTCATGATGCCGGTCGAGGCTAGCGGGTGTGACTTGCACAATCCGTTGGCCATCTGTCTCAAGAACACGACGACCGCCTACCAGGCAAGATGCTGGGTCGGCGAGATGGCGCAACCCTTCATGACTTCCGCGGGAGTGGCGCGAGCGCCAATCGCCACGCAGAGCGGAATTGGCCCGGCATATCTGATCCCGCCGGGCGCGGAGAAGCCGGTCTTCGTTGTGCCATCCAACCAGTCGTATCGGCTGAAGTGCCAGCTTTTCCGCGGAGCTCCGCCGGATGACAATCCGCCCTACATCATCACCCACCAGATGAACCTGTCGCTGAACTTCAACGGACAGGAGGGTCGCACCTTCCACTTGCACCCCGACCACATGTTCGCGGCTCGGGGATTACCAACCAACTAACCGCACCGCCGGGTCTTCCCGTTAACTAACTATCTCGCCGAGTTCCCGACCTCGGACACAAGAACAAAGAACTTTAGGAGGTCGGGAACTCTCTTTGTACATTTTCACAAACAAAAGAGCTCGAGAAAAATTTCCGAGCTCTCTTTTTTTACAAAAATTATATTTTTACACCGTCGTTGCTTTGACCAATTCGCCGACAACGAAATTGGCGATAGCGTAAGCCAATAAAATTATTACCAATCCAATAACCGCGTCAATTATTACTTCCTTTCCTTTATCAACTTTTTTTGAATCACCATAAGATGTCATCCAGTTATAGCCGCCGTAGACCATCAGAATAACGAAAAGCACGCCTAAGATTGATAAGAAAATATTGATAATTCTGCCAACCATCGCGGGCAGCCCGCCGGTTTCCAAACTGCTTTTAAAACCCGCTCCCGTTCCCAAATTCGTGAGCCCGCCCTGAATGTCGCCTTGCAAACTGCCATCGGCGGCCAAAGTTAAAATTGGCGCGGACAAAAACGTTATAAGCAGCATTGTGAGAATAAAATATTTCATATTTTTTTAAATTTATGTTGTTGTTCTTTTTACCAATTCGCCGACCACGAAACCGGTGATGGCGTAGGCCGCGAGGATGATGACGAGGCCGATGACAGCGTCAACTATTAAGTCTTTGCCTTTATCAACTTTTTCCGATTTACCGAAAGAAGTCATCCATGTATAACCGCCGTAGATTACCAAGATAGCAAAGATAACACCTAAAAGCCCCAAAAATATTCTGATATATCTGCCGACCAGTTCGGGCAAAGACGTTGTGGGCGTCGCGCCATAAGCGGCTTTGCCAACGTTTTCCAATTGACCGGCCGCATCTTGCAAGCCAGCGGCGTGGAGGGGGAGGAAGGCGGTTGTTAACAAGGCGATGGTTAGTGAAATGAATAATATTTTGTTTAGTTTCATATTTTTTTATGACGGGGTCGTGCCTACGCTGCCCAAGATAGCGCCAACCACGAAATTTGTAATGGTGTAAGCGGCAATGATAATCACGAGGCCGATGACCGCTCCGGTTATTAAATCTTTTGCTTTATCAACTTTTTGCGAATCGCCATACGAAGTCATCCAAAGATAACCGCCATAAAGAATTAGCACCATAAAAATTACGCCGATAAAAGACAGGGCGTAGCCGATAATGGAACCGATCACGGCCGCGGGTTGCGCCGCTTTAAGTCCGGTGCCAGCGGCTGTGGCATCTAAGCCATAGGGGTCGGCGGCTAAGGCGGGAAGGGCAATAAGAAAACTGAAAATTGAGAAAAATATTTTTTTCATAATTTTTTTTATTTCTATTCACGGGAGTGCCTCCAAGAAAGAGGCACATCCTTTGAATATAATCTATAATCCTCGAGGATTATATTTTTACGGTGTTGATGTCGCGGTAATGAGTGATCCGACGACAAATTGCGCGATGGCGTAGGCTGATAAGATAATGGCTAAGCCGATAACGCCGCCGAAAATCAAACCCTTGGCTTTGGTGACTTTCGCTTCTTCTCCGCCCGCGATCATCCAGAGAAAACCGCCGGCTAAAATCAAGATAACGACTACCATGCCGAGCAAACCCATGGCCACGTTGATGACGCTCGCGATAGTCGCGGTCAATTGTTTTGTGCCGAGTTGCGTCTGGCCGCCGAATTCGTTAAGGCCTAAATTTGGAGCCGCCAAAACCAATGCCGGCATTAAAACCAAAGCCAGCATCGCAACCGTTAATAATACTTTTTTCATTTTTTGTCACCTCCCTTCATAAAATTAGGTTATTAGGTTAATAGGGGATTAGGTTAAAACGTTACATACAAGCTCCTGTATCGGTATCACAAGATGTCCCAGACATAAATGTAGGTTTTGGTTGACCAGGAGGAGGGCCAAACATATCACAATCTGCTTTTGTTGGAACATTTTGACATCCTCCTACTACGCCGCTGCAACAACCAGTCGGCAAAACAGAACCTGTCGGTGGAAAGGGGTTGCCACTTTGGCTTCCAGTGGAAGGGGTTCCGCCGGAGGTAATTCCTTTGATGACAAATCCCACCAGCGTGTAGCTTAAGAAGATAATGGCCAGGCCGATGGTTGCCCAAACCAGGACATTTTTCCCTTTGGTTATTCTTTCTGTAGAGCCAGCGGAAGTGAGCCAGAGAAATCCGCCGTAGATAAACATTAAAAGAGCGATTGAGCCGACAATGCCCAAAACCGCGCTGATAACCCGGCCGATTAAAGAAGGAAGGTCGGCTGTGCCAAGGGGATTACATAAACAACCCGGTGTATTGGCGCAGTTTTGAGGGGTGCATTTATTAGCGGTCGTTTGCGCCAAAACAAAAGACGGCAAAAGAACCGCCACTAATCCGCAAACGATTAAAACAAAGAGAATTTTTTTATTTTTTGGCATAATTATTTTCTACACTCCATAAGGATTAGCCCGGCATTTTGACATGTATTTTGGCATTCTGATTCTGACGGCGAATCTCCCTTTGGAACAAAACCACTTACGCCACCCTTTTGTTTACAGAAGCATCTGCATGTATCGGTTGGCTGTTTCGGAGCAACTAAGCCGCATCCTCCATTTTCCCACCCCTCTTTTTTGCATGCTGCGGAACATTCCGCTTCTGAATTATATGGGGTAGTTAATTTTTTTGTGTCAGTTTGGGTAGCGCAGGTGCAATTTGCGCAAGCAGGAGCCGGTGCATTTGAAGTTGGGGATGTTATTGGGGATGTTATTGGCGTTGCTTCTTTCGGAATTTCGGTGGTGAATTTTGCTTTCAAAACATTTGCCACTAAAAAGTTTATCGCGAGGTAAGCTCCAAATATAATTATAATACCAATAGTCGCCTGGGTCAAAATTGTTTTGCCTTTGGTAATCTGGTCGCTCTTGCCGCCGGAGGTCAAAAATAAAAATCCGCCATACACGAAAAAAAGAAGCGCGAGAGAACCGGTCAGCCCTAAAATAAATTGAGAGACGCCGATTAGCAAATTCAAAAAACAACTGAGCTGGAGCACTGCGTTCACGTCTTTGGCACATTCAGGAAGAATGGCGGCGCGGGCGGGGAGGGCGGTTAGAAGAAAAGCGGCGGTTAGCGCGAATAATGTTTTTTTATTCATATTTAAAGAGTCTGATTCACTTTCTGCACGCCTAAATTGATGGCTTCGGCCGCGGTTTTGGCGCCGTAAATAACTGAAGTAATCATGCTTTTTATGGCTTGTTCCGCTTCCAGCGCGTTTTTTCCATGATACCACGATTTGGCGGTCAGCACTTGCGAGACAAAAGGAAACAAATCAATATCCTCGCTTTGTTTTTGGATGAGTGAGCGAAGAGCGGTCGGTTTTTTGGTTTTATCCAGATATTTTTGCGCCATATCCGCGTCCGCGGCGAATTGCACAAAGTCCCAGGCCTCATTCGGATGCGTGGTTTTCTTGGACACGACTTCCACCCAATAATTTGCAAAATTAACTTCTTTGTTGCCGGAAATTTGCGGCAATTTTGCGATGCCGAAATTCAATTTTGGCGCGCGCGCTTTGATGGCCGGCAGATTGTAGGCGTAGCTGAATATGTAAGCGACTTTGCCCTGGATAAAGGCGTCAATAGAGTTGGGCAAGGTCTCGTTCCAGGTATAAACTTCTTTTTGGGGCGAGGCGAAATCCGTGTAAAAAGTCAGGGCTTCTATGCCCGGGGCCATTGATCTGCCTGCTAAAGTTTCGGGCACGAGATTGAAAGTGGCCCGGTCTTGGTCGTCCGTCATTTCCGCGCCATTTTGCATCATAAGCGCCGAAAGAACGTCGGTTCCCCGATCAATATTATTGGCCGATCCCAGTGCCGCGCCGGCTTGCGTGATATTGCCTTGCGCGTCTTGCTTGGTCAATTTTTTTACGTGGTCTTGAAGCGTTTGCCAGTCCTTGGCCGGTTCGGGAAGGCCGGCCGCATTCAACAAGTCCTTGTTATAAAAAAGCGTCAACGTATCTAACGCGAGAGGCAGACCGAAAATTTTGTCCGCGGCCGCGCCGGTTTTTGGATCAACTTCCGGGATTATTACGTCGGAGGCGACTTGATCCGCGAATTGTGATTTTATATCTTTGATGGCCAGGGATTTTTTGGTTTGCATTTCCCAAACCACGTCTTTTTTTATTGTGCCCTGAATTGTGCGGTATGGCAATGTGATGGAAGCGGGCAAGTGCAGAAGTTTTGTCTGATAACCGTTCATCCAAGTATTGTGGATGGAAAAAATATCAGGGCCGCGGTCTTCGGCCAAAGCTTGGATGAGTTTTTGTTCAAATTCGCCGTAGGTTAGCTTGCGATAAGTGATGCTGACGTTGGGGTGGATTTTGCTATACTCGGCGATGATGTCGGAGAAAGCGTCGGAGTCGTCAAACACGCGCCAGTAAGTAAGCTGGACCGGTTTTGAGGCATTAGTCACTTCTTGGGACACGGTTTTGCACAGCGCGCCGGATAAAGTTATCGCGGCTAAAAGAGAAAGAATGAGAAATTTTTTCATAACCTCCAACAGTTATATTATTTTTTTAAGATATTTTTTAAATTCATCCCGCAATTCCGGCCGTTTTAGTGCGAAATCAACATTGGCGCGCAACCAGCCGATTTTTGAGCCGGTGTCATAATAGGTGGCGTCTTTTATTTCACAAGCATAGGCCGGACGTTTTTTCATCAGAGATTTTATGGCGTCCGTAAGCCATATTTCATCGCCTTTGCCCGGGGTGAGCGCCGAAAGCTCATCAAAAATATCCGGCGTCAAGACATAACAGCCATCCATTGCTAAATTTCCAGGCGTATCTTTTGGATTTGGTTTTTCCACCAATGATTTTATTTGAAAAATGTTATTTTCTACCGGAATAATATCGGCAATACCATATTTATGCACGTCTTTTTTTTCCACCCTCACGCCCGAGAGCACCGGGTCGCCGTATTTTTCAAAAACTTTCAGGCATTGTTTAAGCCGGGGTAATTTTGAATAAGTGAATTGGTCTCCCCAGAGCACGGCAAACGGCTCATTGCCGATTATGGCGCGCGCCGAGAGCACCGGAGTCCCGTTTCCATAAGAACCCTTTTGGCGGATGTAGATAAAATTCGCCATTTGCGCGATTTGCTTGATTT
The DNA here is from genome assembly GCA_964522845.1 of uncultured Gammaproteobacteria bacterium. Taxonomy (GTDB): domain Bacteria; phylum Patescibacteriota; class Patescibacteriia; genus CAZFZQ01. Next base: position 36,751 of record CAZFZQ010000003.1, read on the forward strand.
CGTCTTTCAGTTCGGTTTTGCCTTGTTTTGTAAGCCAATTGTAAAGTTCCGCGTTGTGGTCAAAATGGTCTTCAATAGCGCGTTTGCCCATTCCGGTAACTAAAATAATGTCCGTAATGCCGGAGGCAACCGCTTCTTCCACTACATATTGGATAATTGGCTTATCCACCACGGGAAGCATTTCTTTTGGCTGGGCTTTGGTGGCAGGTAAAAATCTCGTGCCATAGCCGGCAACGGGAATTACGGCTTTTGTGACTTTCATAGGGATTGGGATGCTAATTACGAATTTTTTACGAATATACGAATTACAAATATTCGTAATTCGTATATTAGCGTTTGATTCGTAATTAGCTTCCTATTTTCTCTTCTTGCTAAATCCAAGAATATAGATAATTTCTAAAATCGCGAGCGTGTTTAAAAGTAAGATAGCGACAAACCAGCCTTTGTGGCCTGCTCTGGCGGCTTTCCATAGAGCCACGCCCTTCCAAGGGATAGTCCAAAGCATCAGTGGAAGAAAGATCCACATTATCGGCTGCCAAGCTTGAAATTGCTGGTAAAACATATTATTAATATTATACAGTTTTAAATTCACACTGTAAACAAAATTAAAATAACCTCAAATGAGGTTATTTTAATTGGCGGAGAGGGGGGTATTAAATTTTTTCCAAAATTTTCAAATATTCCTCGTGGCTGACGCTTAAAATCCTCAAATTATTTCTAATTATAAAAACCGGCATATCCCCATCGCGCGGGATTACTACCGGTCTTTTTAAATCTTTGCGCCAATAAATGCGGTGGTCGCCTTTTTCACGGCTGAATTCACACCCGATTGCCAATAAAAACTTTTCAAATTTTTTCCAGTGTATCGGTGAAATCTTGGGCATACACTAAGCAACCATTGCGGGCATTCTTAAAAATTGATGGCAATGTTCAATTTCTTTCGGAGGAGTCCACTGTTTTTTAATTTTCTTCCAACCCAAACCAGCCAATACCTCATCCATCGTTCCTTTATTTAGCAACTCATCAAAAAATATTTCCACTATTTCAGAAAAATTCTTTTTTACGGATTTTACGGTTCTCCCTGATGTGGACAAATCTAAAACAGGCGTATAAGCAACAAACTTTTTCCCTTCTTTTAATATAGACACGGGTATTTTTAATGCGATATTGGCTTTTTCCATATTGGTATAATAATAACAAACATTTTGTAAAAAGGCAATTTTTCCACTCCTGTCATTTCCGCCGCCCGCTGGGCATATTCGGGAATCCAGTAATTTTAACTTCACCGATTTGAGGCATGCGGGTCGGGAGATGCCTAACTCCGCTTATAGTCCCTTGATATCTTTTACTAATTCGGGAAATTTTAATTGACTAAAATGTCCTCTTTTCTTGAATTCTCTTGTAACTGCACCGGGCACCACTCTTTTGTATTTTTCAAGATGAGTATAGGGGACGACTAAGTCGTCCTTACTTTGATAAAGAAAAATTTTACCGCCCTGCTTATTGAGTTTGTTCAAATTTCTATGCAAAATAAAATCACTACATGCTTTCTATGCCCAAAAGGGTATGTATTCTTTTGTAAGCTTATACATACTTGTACTATAATAAAATTTTTTATGTATAAAAGCTACCATTTTTAGCTTCATTTTTAAATATCTCTTGTTAAACTTATACGTACTTATACGTTATCCCTCTAATTTAGATTTTCCTTTGTCGGTTAGTATATATTTTTGTTTTGGCGTTTGAGGTACGTGCGGATAAAGATAT
>CAZFZQ010000004.1:0-11205 GCA_964522845.1 uncultured Gammaproteobacteria bacterium
TGTGGAGCTTTAAATCCTGTCACGCTTGGCAGGTTTTTTATTACAGTACACAAACTTGACATTTTATTAAAAATGTGCTATTATAGCCAAATAATACATGACACAAAATATATCGGCGTCCCGGGAAGATGTTCAGTTTAAAAACTTGGGCATTAGTGAAAATATTTTAAGGACGCTCAACAAAAACGGATGGACGACTCCAACGCCTATTCAGCATAAAGTAATTCCGACCGGCTTGGAAGGCAAGGACATTATTGGCGTTGCGCAAACCGGCACCGGAAAGACCCTGGCTTTTGGCATCCCAATGGTTCAGCGGGTTATTCTTTTTAAAAAACGGGGGCTCGTTGTCGTGCCGACGCGTGAATTGGCAATTCAGGTTGAAGAAGTTATAAAAAAATTGGGCGCGCCGCTCGGCCTTTATACCGCGGTTTTGATCGGCGGAGAACAAATCGGCCGGCAACTTCGGTCTTTGAGAGATCGGCCGGAAATTGTCATCGCCACTCCCGGGCGGCTTTTGGATATCGTGGAGCAGGGAAATTTGCGGTTGGAAAGTTTTGAGATTCTTGTTTTGGATGAAGCGGACCGCATGCTTGATATCGGATTTCTTCCTCAAATAAAAGAGATTATGAAAAAAATGCCAGAAAGACGCCAGACCATGCTTTTTTCCGCGACCATGCCTCCGGCGATTTCGTCTTTGGCCGCGACACATATGGCCCTGCCGCTTCGCATTGAAGTCGCGCCGTCGGGCACCACGGTAGAGCTTGTGGAACAAGAAATTATTGTTGTCGCGCGGTCAGCGAAATTTCTTCTTTTGGCAAAACTTTTGGGAGAAACTACGGGGCCGGTATTGGTGTTCACGCGCACAAAACATAACGCCAGCAATGTTTCTAAAGCTCTTCGCGATGCCGGTTTTGCCGCGACGGAAATTCATTCCAACAGATCTCTGATGCAACGCAAGAGCGCGATGGACGGTTTTAAGCGCGGCAAGTACCGCATCATGGTGGCAACCGACATTGCGGCGAGGGGAATTGATGTGAAAGATATCGCGCTCGTGATTAATTTTGATTTGCCTGAGCAGACGGAAGATTATGTGCACCGCATCGGACGCACCGCCCGCGCCGGACATTCGGGCAAGGCCGTGAGTTTTGCCATGCCGGATCAGCACCGGGATATTCTGATGATTGAGCGGCTGATTAAAAAAATACTTCCGAAGAAAAATTATGGCGGCGCGGTGATTATTCCCGGCAGTTCATACCGCCCGAATCAAGGTGGCGGCAGGGGAGGCGCTTCCCGCGGGGGTTCGCGCGCGCCGTTCCACGGCAGTTATCATTCAAGAAAAAGACGGTAATTATTTCAGATAAAAAAAAGATCAGCGGAAAGCCGGTCTTTTTTTATTTCAAAAGCATGTGATATAATAAATAAATAGCTTGCAATCTTAATACATAATTAAATTTATGAAAGCCAAACAAAAGGTTATCTATTTTTTGACAGCAGTTATTTTTTCCCTGGCACTATTTTCACCGGTTCGGGCAGTCGTTCCAACTACAATGACATTAAACGCCACAACCGGCGATACGGTGCAAGTGGCAATAACGGGCGCCGCTAACAGCAATATCCAGCTTTCATATTTATTGCCGGGCGCATCAGCGGTAACAAGCGTTGTTTTTGGCACGACTGACGGAAGCGGCAATTTTTCCACTTCAATCAGCAGCGGCGGGTATGGAATTCCGTCCGGATCGCCGGTTTTCGCTTCTATAAATAGTATTCAATCGGGAACGGCGCTGTGGCCGTCTTTTACCAGTTCGCTATCTTTCAGCCAGATGAACGTTCAGCTCGCCGTGGGACAAAACATTATCGTCAGCGGTTCAAGTTCACTCACTTTAATATCAAATAGCGCGTCCGCAAGTATCGGCACTTCCATAAACGGAAGCCAAATTACCATTACCGGCCTTGCCTCCGGTGCGGGCACGCTCACGCTTTGCAGTTCAAATGTCGGATGCGGTTCCATTGCCGTGGGAGTCGGCGCGCAAAGCGGCGGATCGCAAGTATCTTTTGACCAAAATAATGTCGTCCTTTATGTAGGCGACGCGAAAAGCGTTTCTATTTCCGGAGGTTCAAATAATGGCCATATTCTTAAATCAAATTCAAATTCCGCCGCGCTCCACGCAAACCTAATCCGCGCCGCCGGCATTATTTGGCTTTATGGCGATGTTCCGGGAACAACCGTTCTTGCTATTTGTTCCGCCGAGTCCGAGACGAATTGCGCCAATTTGAATGTGACGGTTTTGAACAAAGCCGCAACCGCGCTGTCTTTTAACCAAAATAATATAATTCTTACTCAAGGCTTAATACAAACCGCAACCGTTTCCGGCGGGCCGGCCGGCAATTATTATATTTTATCAAATTCAAATTCCAGCGTATCGGCCGCGACGATTTCAGGCAATGCCCTCACAGTAACAGGAGGCAGTACGGTTGCGTCAAATATTATCACAGTTTGCTCCACTTCGGTTAACAACACCTGCGGTAGCTTAAATACGACTTTGGCCAACACGTCAAACACCGCTTCTTCCGCCACCGTTCTTTCGTTTAACCGCAATATTATTTCCATGTCACAAGGAGACACGGCCAGCGTGACTGTCGCCGGCGGAACCGGCACGGGCTATTCGGTTTCTTCAAACTCCGCTCCGTCCATCGCAACAGCGAGCATTAATGGAAGCAGTAATATTGTTACGCTTTATGGCAGCAACGTTGGTTCAACCATCATCACCATCTGTTCCGCTTCGGCCGGCACGGTTTGCGCCAGCTTGTACGCAACCGTCACAGTCGCTTTGCCGCCGGTCGGATTCAGCCGAAATAATATAACCCTTGTTTCCGGCGGAAAAACTCTTGTTACTGTGAGCGGGGGAGGCGCTAATAATATGGTTTATTCAAACAGCAATTCCAATGCTGTTTCCGCTGACCTTGTGAGCAACGGCAGTGTGCTTCTTTTGACCGGCGGCACGGTGTCGGGCTCGGCAGTCATCATGATTTGTCCTTCAAATGCGCAGAGCATCCAATGCGCCACCTTGAATGTCACGAACACAAGCACGGGCGTGGCGCCCGCGGGGTCATATTCAAATACGGTATCCGCGGGAGATTTGATAAAGGCCTCCGGTCCGGCCGTGTATTATCTCGGTTCAGACGGAAAGAGATATGTTTTCCCGAATGAAAAGACGTATAAAACATGGTATGCGGATTTTGGAAGTGTAAAAACTATTACCGATTCTAAACTTGCCAGCTACCCGATTGGCGGCAATGTTACTTATAAACCGGGTTCAAAAATGATAAAAGTTGCCACCGATCCCAGGGTCTACGTGATTGATGCTAAGGGGACGCTCCGTTTAATTCCAAGCGAAGCGGTGGCTAAAGCCATATATGGCACAAATTGGGCGAAATTGGTGGAAGATATTCCGGACGCGTTTTTTGTGAATTATAAAGAGGGCGCGGATATCAATTCCGCGGGAGATTTTAACCCGGCGTCTGTTAAAGTCAGCGCCGCGTCAATAAATTCCGACAAGGGACTTCTTACCCAGTAGCGAATTTTTAATTGTTTTAAAATAAAAAATCCAGCTTTGTGTTGGATTTTTTATTTGGCTCCTCGCTCGGGTTGAACAACTTCCAGAATGAGGCCGCTCCGAGCTTTTTTGGCCTGTCCTTCCGTAGCTTTCCTGAGGTTCGTAGCTTTAGCGAAGAACATAGCGAAGGCGGAGGGGTAAAACAAAGCGAAGCGGAACAATGTTTTGTGGAGGTGGTCAGCTTTACAATCTGGATTTTTTGTGGGAAAATTAGATGTATAGATAGTGCCACGTCACCCGCCGTTCATCTTTGCGGGTTAAAATATTTTTATGATTCGCGTTGCAATTTTCGGGCCGCCCGGGAGCGGCAAAACAACTTTAGCGAAAAGAATTTCGCAAAAAAGAAAATTTAAAATTATAGAAGCTTCATCCGCTGTCGTTTTTCCGATTGCGGCAAAATTTAGCCGTCTTCCTGGAGAAAAAATTTTATTGGAAAATTTGAAAAACTTTTCTAATAAAAAATTTAAAATTGGGAGGGAGGAGGCGATGGATACTTTTGCCAGATTGCGAAAGAAATATCCCCATGATTTTATCGCCCGCGCCTTGCATAAACTCCATGTTGAAAATTATAAATTTAAGAATATAATTTTTTCCGGCTTGCGCGGATTGGATAATTCCAAATACTGCCGGCTCCATAACGACTTTGTTGTTTATCTTAAGGCCGATAAAAAAGATTTGCTCCGGCGATTATGCCAAGACCGCGGTTATACAAAAAAACAGGCTGAACGAGAATTGATCACGGAGGAGAAACTTTACAAAACTGAAGAAATTGAAAAAATCGCCGATTTAGTTTTAAACACTTCTCAAAAAAAACCATCACAAAGCACAAAAGAATTATTGAAGGCATTGGAAAATCGGCACAGGATGTGCAAAAGATGCGTAAATACCGCTAAAAATCCGGCCATTAAGTTTGATAAAAAAGGATACTGCCATATTTGTAGTTCGTATATTAAGAATTTTGATCCAAAACATTTGAAAATAGAATTGGAATTTTTAAAAAGTTTTAAAGGGACGGGGAAAAAATATGATGTGATAGTTGGAATTTCCGGCGGAAAAGATAGCACTGCGACTTTGCATACTATAAAAAAAATGGGATTTAATCCTTTGGCGGTAACATTCAATCTTGGATACCTCCCCGAGACAACAATTCCCAGGGCAAGACAAATGGCAAAACTTTTGGACATAGATTATGAAGTGATTGACATACGAAAATATATCAGGAAGATAGATGTTGAATCTTACAAAAAAACCGCCGCGTTTTACGAATTGCCGTTTACTTTAGAAACAAAAGAAAAATTTAAAAAAGCTTATGAGGAAGGCCGAAAGCATTATTCGGTTAAATGCAAACATTCTCCGATTTTTGTGAGATCTTGCCAGCTGTGCAGGCGAATGGTTGTAAGGGCATATTATAAAGAGACATTAAAGCGCGGGGCGAGGGTTTTTGTTTTAGGCATCAATGAATGGACAAACCTTAGCGCGGCGCAGAGCGGCAAAAATTATAAAGTTTCCGGGTTGCGGGAATTGCAGCCCAAAAAAGATGATCCGTCAGTTTATATTTTTCATTTGCCGTTTTTATTGCAAAGAACCAGCGAAGAAACTAAAAAAATTCTCAATGGCATTGGCTGGACGCCGCCCAAAGGCGAGGATTTTATTGAATCAAACTCCAATTCTTGTCTTTACGCGCGATCCACCGAAAGAATGGCAAAAAGATTGTTGGAATTTCATCCGGACAGCACCCGGCTCGCAAGGGAAGTAGCCGTAGGTTTTATCAGCAAAAAACAAGCCCTTGCAGCTCTAGGTAAGCTTCATCCTTATAAATTTACACCCAGGCAGGTTTTGAAACGAGCAGGGATATTGAAAAAATAGAAAATTAAAAAATTCCACACAATGTGGAATTTTTTAATTAAGCAAAACATTCCTTAAGAGTATTCATAGAATTTATTGTATTGAAAACTTAGCACAAAAAGCGTGTAAAGTAAAGTGTCCGCCTACACTCCATTTACTTCCGCGCTGAAATTTGTTAAAATTTAATTTGAAATACGCTAATGTAAAGTTTTTTTAATTTATGATTAACAAAGCTATGAAAAAAACATCCAAAAAAACAATAATAGAAAATACTTTTACGGAGTTTTTGTTGTATACCGATCCGAATGGAAAGGTGAAGGTGGAGATTTTTTTGCGTAATGAAAATATTTGGCTGACGCAGGCGAAAATTGCTGAATTGTTTGGTGTGGAGCGAAGTGTTGTTACCAAGCATCTGCAAAATATCTTTGAAACAGGTGAGCTCAATAAGGAGGCAACTTGTGCAAAAACTGCACAAGTTCAAAACGAGGGCAATCGACAAGTAAAAAGAGACGTAGAGTTCTACAGCCTTGATGCCATTATCTCTGTCGGGTACCGAGTAAACAGCGCTACGGCAACCAGATTTAGGATATGGGCTACGGAGCAGTGGCAAAGAGAATATGGGACTGACTACTTGGAAGTACGCTCCCAAAGGCGCCATTCGCGAGACTGATGTCGTGATTGCAAAAAATTATCTGCAAGAGAAAGAGCTCGATCGTCTCAATCGAATAGTGACGATGTATCTTGATTTTGCGGAGATGCAGGCAGAGCGCGGGGCTGTGATGTATATGAAAGACCGGGTAGCCAAGCTGGATGCCTTTTTGAAATTCAACGAACGAGAAATCCTCGGTAATTCAGGCAAAGTGAGCCACGAAGTCGCCGAAGCAGTGGCTCTTAAAGAGTATGAAAAATTTAGGATAGAGCAGGATAAAAATTATATTTCGGACTTTGACCGCGAGGTTAAAAAACTTATAGTATCTAAAAAGAAAAAGAAATAATATAAAGGACGACTGAAATAATTGGCATTTTACCAATTATTTTTTTATTTCGTTTCAATGCAAAAATTTGAGGCGGAAATTAAAAAATATAACCGCCTGACCCGGTATTTCCTCCCCCTTTGAAAAAGGGGGACCGAGGGGATTTTTGTTTTTTAGCCCCCCTCTTAAGGTAAGAGGGGGTAGGGGGAGTTATGAGCTTTTTGATTTGCGCGAAGGGACGAAGGAGGAAAAGCGAGACATCCTGCTTTGTCTAAGACGGAGATATTAGTTAAAGATAAGCAAATCTTTATCAAATAAAGAATCGGCCAACTTTACCAGCGCCCCATTTACATCTACGCTAAAATCTGTTAAAAGTTTAAGAAATTTCGTATAATTTTAAAAAAATTAAATATTAAGAAGCGTATGGAAATGCAAAAAGAAGAAATAAATAAAGAAGAGGCGCAAAAATTTGTTGATTGGACAAAACTAAAAATAAAATTGCATTTTAAACCAAAAGAAGCATTGTATTTTAAGGAAAGAGAAATATGGTGGGCAAGTTTGGGGCAAAATATCGGATACGAACAAGATGGCAAAAATGAAAACTTTGAACGGCCGATTCTTATACTAAAAGTTTTTAACGGAGAAGTGCTTTGGATTTTGCCAATGACAAGCAAAGAAAAAGATGGGGAATATTATTTTAAAATAGAATATGAAGGCGAACTTTATCGTGTAATTTTATCTCAGCTAAAATTAATTAGTAGCAGGCGTTTGTTAAGAAAATTAAGAACGATCCCCGAAGACGAGTTTAGGTTAATTCAGGATAAGATAAAAAGTTTCTTATAAAAAACGATCCCACCCGTTAAGGTGGAATCTCGGAGGCCGAAGCCATTTGTACTTATACTATGACACATTATAAGTATATTGTCAAGGGATTAAAAATAGAGCCAAAACAGTGTTAAAAATTTATCAAATTTAGGAGGTTGTGGATAAATAATATGGTTTCCCCCCCTTTCCAAGGGGAGGTTAGGTGGGGTTTTGAGGATGGGTTAGGGGGGGGTGGAGCGGGGAGTTATGTTTTTATTTCCCCCTCTTAAAGTAAGAGGGGGTAGGGGGAGTTATAATCTCCTCAATCCGCGCGAAGGGACGAAGGAGGAAAGGCGAACACAATTTCCCCATCCTCCCTCTTGGTAATCCAAGGGGGAGGTTAGGTGGGGGATTTTGTAGTTTCCCCTTCCCCCTTGCTTTGGCTAAGACGGAGATATTTATAAAGGACAAGGAGATTGTGATAAAGTAAATAACTTTGACGGATACCCAAGATAATGAGAAAATATAAAGAAAGAAGATAAGCACATAAAATAATCATGCCAAACTTCAACGACATAAATTTAGCGGATAATTTAGGAGGAGGAGAAATGAAAATAGATAGAATGATTAATTTCTTAGGGGCAGATGGTATATGGATAATCAATGTATCAATATTTAATAATACGCACTTTAAAATACCGAGGGAGTGGCTGGATGTTGAAAATAAAAAAATAGAAGGTTTGGGCGTTGAAAAGAAAATAGAAAAAATTTTAAAGGTTGACGGTTCGGATGCTATGGTCGTTTATGCAAAAACCGATACGGAAGAATATCTGGCTGAGAAAGAAACCGCTTTTATTAAAGACGGTAATTTGTATTTGATAACAAGCAAGCACTCAATCAATGCGCAGGAAAATATCTGGAAATTAAAATTTATTAAATAGTGTGCAAAGGTGTGCCTCGCAGGCGCTATCCTTGTAAAATTAGTAATCAAAAAACATTCTTTTATGAATATTTTTTGATGTAAAAATACCGGACTCCGGGGGTGGGCGCTTCGCTATTCGAAGTCGTCGCTCCGCTCCTCCCACAAAAACCTTCGGGTTTTCGTGAGCTTTCCTCATAAAGAGAAAACTCCCGTTTTCTCCCTTTCCCCGTTCAAATCCCACACCCCTTGCCAAATTCCAGTTGGCGGGATATATTGGATTTAGTTCGAACGGAGTTTGGGCCTGAAATTTCGGGCGGGCGAAGCCAAAACGAACGGCGGAATTGAGTTCTTTCAAAACCGCCAAAGAACCCGTCAAAAATATCGGCTCGAACTTTACCTTGAAAAACGAAAAAGGAGGAAGAAAGTATGAAGGAACTAACGCCTAACAGGTTTAAGGAACTGCTGCCGGTTATTTGTGATCAAGAAACCTCTCAAGACTTTAACGGTTGGGCATCCGAAAATCCTTTGTGGGGTCACTGCGCCGTTGTTTCTTTGGTCGCTCAAAATCTTTTTGGCGGAGAACTACTCCGGGCTTCTTTGACCGAAGTGCCAGGATTTGAGCATATGAGATCGCACTACTGGAATAGATTGGCAGATGGGAGCGTTGATGACTTTACGAAGCCGCAATTTGGCACGAACTATCCCAGTGGACTGAAAGCTGAAGTTAGAGATCGTTCCTATGTGCTTTCCTATCCCGAAACTGTAAAGCGCTACAAACTTCTTACTTTCCGGTTAGCAAAAATGGTTAGCGAAGGAAATCAGATTTTTGACGATCCGATTTACCAGAAATGCTTCTATGCGGCGCTGGATTCGCCTTGTCAGAAAATGAAGTTTGGTTGCGTGATAACTCACGGCGACGAAATCGTCTACGAGGGTTGTAACAAAACTATTGAGCCGCTCAAGTCGCTATGTGAGCCGAAGTGTATCAGGTTTTCCATCACTTCGCGCACCGAATCGATGTTGGGCGCTTGCGGCCACGCAGAGGAAGGAATGTGGGAGATTATTCATCAGGGTACTCCAATTCGTGAGTGCGAGCTCTACATTGCAGGTCTTTATGCCAGTGGGCTCCCGTGGCTTAAACAAGCCGCCGAGCATACTTGTTTAAGGTGCGCCGTGCAAATGTACAATGCACATCTAAAAACAATATATGTTCCGGTCGTTGATCGATGGATCGGCATTACGCCAGAGCAGGCATTAGAGACAGCTCGCTCTTACGCAACGAAAGAAAAAACAGTTTAGTTTATGGGCCCAACTTTGTTGGGCCTTTTCTTTTTTAAAGAATTTGCCGCCAAAGCAGCAAATTTTTCAATTTCAAAATCAATTTCAAAATTATTGAAAAATTTACTGAAATGATTTACAATTAAGCCATTCAAAAACATGAAATTGTTAAAGAGCTCAACCTCACCGTTCGTTTTGGCTTCGCCCGCCCGAAATTTCAGGCCCAAACTCCGTTCGAACTAAATCCAATATATCCCCGCAACCAATGAAAAAAAGAGTATCAAGTGACACTCTTTTTTTCATGGCTCGCCCTACTCAGCAAGTTTCGAACTTTTGATTGGGCGGATGAGTACAAGTATCCGACCGTCGTTCTCTCCCAAATGAACCAACTGCTGGCCGAATGCAAAGAAGGATAACCCAGATTTGCCACTTGTTTGCCCCTGTGGCGAGCGGTTGAGTCGGAGTTAGAGATTTGCACCGATTAGAAACCTTGAGCCGAACGTAAACCATTTTTGCGACCGTAATGCGATTTGCTTAAGTTAAGCAATGTTAAGCAATTATGACTGACTGTTTGAGCCAATCGAATTACACAAAAGTCAAAGAAAACAGGCCCAAACGTCAAACTGGGCATAAATTATTTCTTAAATATTTCAGACTGTGATAAAATATACATAGGATACTTCCTTATATTTTTTTATGGAAACACAAACTCAAAAAATTATTTTAACAAACGATCTGATCATAAGGTCTGCGCTCAAGGAAGTTTTAAAGAAGAAACACGCAAAGGACAAGGAACTAAAAATAATTGACGAACTCGGAGTTCAACATGGCAGTGCGAGAGTAGACATCGCGGTAATAAATGGAATAATGCATGGCTACGAAATTAAGAGTGATCGAGATACTTTGATGCGCTTGCCCGAGCAGATAGAAGCATATAGTGATATCTTCGATCAAGTTACTATAGTCGTAGGCGGTAAGCATTTTATTGATGCGTTCAAAATGATCCCCGATTGGTGGGGCATTGAAACGGCGCATATAGATGAGGAAGGATCAGTTTTTTTTAATCAAATTAGAAAGCCGGAAAATAATCCAAAACAGGATAGTATTGCAATCGCTCGGTTATTATGGAGGCACGAAGCTCTTGATAAGTTAGAAACTCTTGGCAAGGCAGAGGGTATTCGGTCAAAGCCACGAGAGATGGTTTATGAAAGGCTTGCTACATCAATGCCACTTAAACCGTTGAAGCAGTATGTGCGGAGCGTTCTTCATTCTTCGCGGCAAGACTGGAGATCTGTCGGGCAACCAGCGTAATGTGGTGATTAATTCCAATAGTAAGCCACGTACCGGCATTCCCTGGATTTTTATTATCAGGAGCTGCAATTCGTGTGATTTCCGTGTCACCAAAACTATAATTTGCGCCTTTGAAGAATTTGCTAAAGCTTTTTCCAGTTAACGTTCTGGCATGGTCTATATACTGTTCTAGGCCAGGGCCTTTTTCTTTTGTTTTCGGATTATCAATTCCCGATATCCTCCCTCTAAATATCCACCATTTGTCATCATCTGTATATCGCACGCTAACACTGCCAATAGCATCGACTCGTTCATAAGTTGGACACTGAATCGTGTAATCAGAAAAAAGCGGCGTGCGTGATAAAGCAGTTCCTCGAATAACATTCCATAACTGCCAATCTAATCGATTCAGCTCGTGTGCTTTGCCCGGTATAAATTCCGTAAGGTCCTTTGGGAATACGCCTCCAGACAGGATAAA
>CAZFZQ010000004.1:11215-35834 GCA_964522845.1 uncultured Gammaproteobacteria bacterium
CACCCAAGTTAGGGATTTGAGCAAGTTGTTCTATTACATCCGCTGCGATTGTGTTTTGATCAATAACACCAAGATCAACGAGTATGTCGGTATTTTTGATGTCAATCTGATTATCCTTAACGAAATTAGCAATATGCAACGAGATGTCCTTTTCCTTTAAGTGAGACTTATCGATACGAACACAGAGCCCGTTTCCACTTGATTTTGCGAAATTAATGGCAATAGTGCGAGTTGCCATGTCAGCATCGGTACTTGTTGCGGGAATGATATAGGTGACTGGAATTAAGTCCAGCCCATTTGATGAAGTAAGGATATGCTCAAGCGATGATGCTCTAATCGTACTCTCCAATAAGTGGACGTCGACGAATACAGTACTTTGTCCGCAAAATTTCAAGAGATCTTTTGAAACATTGGGAAGTGCCTCCAAGAATTTTTCTTTTGATGTCTTGGTAATTATGGTCTTGCCGTCTTGCTTTTTAGTCGAAGGGGCTGGTGTCACAAACTCAATCAAAGGAGTTACATTTTCTCTGTCTTGCTGAAAAAGTTTCTCCAATGCTTTTCTCTCGGCGAGTCTCCAACGGAGTATGGGAATATAAGTTTTAATTGTAGTCATATTAATCTTTGAACTCATTAGGGAAATACTTTCTGATTTTAAGACTTTCATCGTGAATCATCTCATTTAGGTAGTAAAATTTTTGATGTTTGAATCGAATCATTCCGGCAATAACAGCAGGTTGCACGCCAAGCTCATTGGCTAAATCCTCGGTAGAGAATTGGTTGGGCGTTCTCTTTGCCGCGCTTGTCTCCCACTTGCTTCTAGGAAGAATCGACTCTTCTGCAAGTTCGTCTGCGGCTTTTTCGCGATCATCGATTTGTGTTCCATCTTTTTCTTGGATTTTTTCATCATAGAAAGACTCGATTCCATTTTCGTAGTGAAGGGCAACGTGCGCCAGCTCATGCATCAATGTGAACCAAAAATTATCAGGTCGATCGTGGCGAATCGTAATGCCAATGACAGGATTATCCTTATTCGCAAAGAAAGTGGCGCCGTCAAGGTGAGTTTTGGGAAGATGCGGTTCAATAACAAGTTTGATGCCATGCTTTTTAAGATAATCGCACACAAGCAGAGGGCCTTTATCTTTGACACTAAACCGTACTACGTCCTGCATAAACTTAAGATTCACTGTTGCTTTATTATATTTAACAGGAGTTTTTATACTTTCAGCTTTTTGCAACACCCGTAAGCCCCATGCGAGCAAAGCGCTATTGTCCGTACGAGGAGCAGAACGAAAACTAGTTTTTCGATATAAAACAGCCGGTTGGAGATTACCGAATAAACCAAAGAAGTAATTAATCAGTTCAGATTTGTCATGTTTCTTCAGGGTCATTTTACCGAAGTAACCTCGATGTTCCATTGTTTTTACAAGGTCTGTATCCCAATTTTGTAATTCTGGTTGCAATGGTTTCTGTATTAAGACCCTGGCCGGAATACCAAGTCCGGTGGAAAGTGCTCTGACCATATCAAGGGTAAGCTGGCGTTTCCCAGATAAAATTTCTGATACTCGGCTTCTGCTTCCGATGTAAGGGATGAGGTCGGCTGGTTTTAGATCGGCTTGTTCCATTCGGAATTTAATCGCCTCTATCGGATCGGGAAGCGTTTCCGGAAATAGTTTGGCTTCGTAATCTTGGATGAGAGCGGTAAGAAGCGTAAGTTGTTCTCCTTCGGCAGAATCTGGATCGGGATCACGGCTCATTAAACCCTCGACTAATTTGAGAGCTTCTTCGTAATCTTGTTCAGTTTTTATAACTTTAATTTTGTCCATATGCGTTTAGTTAATTTGTATCCCAATTGTCATATTCCTTGTGGGTCCCGATTTTCTTTATTAAAACTATATTGTTTTTATAATTGACTTGGGTTAGCAACCTGTATTTGTTCCTGCATATATCAAAAACTACCTGTTGATCCTTTATGATGCTTGCCTTAGGATACCGGCTTTTGAGATCGTGCGGTGTGTTCCATTGGGCTTCCTCTGCTTCTGCCTCCCACGACTCAATTTGTGATCTGGCGTCAGCATGCTTTTCTTTGAACTCCTGCAATAATTTTTTGCCTATTAGCTTCATATCTTGTCGTGGAATAAGGTGCCCTTATATATGGTCCCATACTGGGAATACTATATCAAGTAATAATTAAAGTCAAGCGCCTGCCCCTGGGGACAACAAAATAACGCCTTTTAGGCGTTATTTTTGAGGAACTTTTCAATCTTGAGCAATCTGGGTGGTCTTGTTCTCAAGCGCTTCAACTCGCTTTCCCAAATTCTGATAATTGACCATCCGGACCGGCGCAAGGCCGCTCGTTGTCTTTTATCACGGTCCATATTTAATTGGATCTTTTTCACCCAGTAATCGTCTGGCTTTCTGCCCTTGCGTATACGATTAAAATCTCTACCGTGCCAAAAATCACCATCGATAAAAACAGCCTTTTTCTTTTTGGGTAGTGCGATATCAGGACAACCCGCAACACCTTTATAATGTTTTTGGAAATAAATATTTTTACTGCGTAGATGCGAAAAAACAAGACGTTCCGCTTGCGTATTCTTCGAGCGGATCAGCGACATTATCTCACTTCGTTTTACTTTGCTGAATACATCCGCCATAAGTTTAACCTTCTAAAGCCTCAATTATCTTTTTTGTGACATGCCACATCACAACAGGTGCGACGGCATTTCCCAGAGCTTTATAATTTGTCGTCCGTGATCCGGGAAGCACAAAAGAATCCGGAAAAGATTGTATGCGAGCTACTTCAAGTGGAGTGAACATTCGATACCTGCCGTTTATTTGCAAAACCGGATCAGTACTATTCAGGCTGACTTTTGCAAGATGTGCTCCAACCGTATTGCTTGGTTCATACAATTTTTGCACCCGCCCTTTGTTCATTGTCTTTGAATGTTTGGACGCTGACATGCCGTTAACAGCTTTTGCGCTGAAATAAAATTTTTCTTCGACTTCATTGTTAGGTAAAACAATCATAGAAAGCGGCACAGGATTGCTTTCGGTTACCGGTCTTGGAAATTCGAAGCGATCATGTGCTTTCTTATCCTTAAATCCGACAATAAACACACGCTCGCGTTTTTGCGGAACACCGTAATGGGAAGCGTTCAAAATCTTATATTTGATATGATAGCCGGCCCGCTCGAATTCTTTTATGATTAATGGAAAAGCTTCTCCTTTGTTGGCTGATAACAAACCTTTCACATTCTCGGCTACGAATACGGAAGGTTTTTTGTCTTTAAGGATCCTGCACATTTCGAAAAACAATTTGCCTTTATCATCTTTGTATCCGAGGCGTCGTGGATTCTGAGCCACTACCGAAAAAGATTGGCAAGGAAACCCTCCGGTCAAGATATCGTGGTCCGGAACATCTTTTGATTTCAGTTCTCTTATATCTCGTACATCAATTTTCAATGGAAAATTCGCATTATAAACATCACAGATCGATTTGTCGAAATCCGTGGCGTAAACAGTTTCCACTGGATGTTTTTTGAACCTTTTGCCCAAGAACAAAAAGCCTCCCTCCGCTCCGAGGTCCATTCCTCCACATCCGCTAAACAAGGAAGCTATTTTGTATTTCTTAGTAGTGGTTTTCATACGAGTAGTTTTTCCCAATATCCTGATTTATCCGAGTAGCGGATATCGGCTCCATCACGAGGAACCATGTCCAGCATATCGGATTTATATTGGCCGACAGGGTCTTGGATCAGGAACAAATTAACATCTTTGGATGAAATCATCAGCCTGTAAACGAAATAAGTTTTTTTCAAACTGTTGGCCGCGCTCCATTCGCTCGGAGTCATATGGAAGTTCCGGGTTGCAAGTTTGCCACGACTGATACTTGTTTTGACTTCGATGTACCTGCGGAGATCACCGACACCTTCGTAAGAAGAAATGTCATATCCGACAGCAAACGTTTCGGGAATTTTCTTTATAAGATGCAGTAAATCTTCGCGCTTAAGAGTAACCATCCTGGTTTTCTCGTGTTGGATCACGATTGCTTCGCCAACATCTCCGACTTCTTTGGTTTTTATTTCTTCGCCCTCCCTGATCATCTGTACTTTCATCAGGACTTCTTTTATAAACATACTCACTTCCTTATCCTCGGTAGTCTCGCCGGCCTCTTCGATGATCGAGAGTACATTCGCTTCAAAGATGCTTGAATCAAGCTTATTGTTCACATAATGGAACCAGTCCTGCTGGGCAAGCACCACGTCGGCAAGCGATAGATCGTTTTTGGCGTACAAGGACTGGTAGGGCGCAAAATATGAACCGTCATTGATAAAAGCCTGTATCGTTTCAAGATTTACAGTATTCAGATAGTAATGGTAGTTTGGCCTAAGCTTTACAAGGTCGGCAAGCTCCATGTAATCAAGTACGTCTCCTGCATAGCGGATAACATCCCCCTGAGAATCGTATTCGATTTTGTTCTTTCTGTTAGTCAGAATAAATTCCGCAGTTTCTTTGGGGGAACGGCCATCCCTAGTGACTCTTAAATCGTTGAAAATGCAGTGGGTAGCTTCGGCTTTTGTCAGTCCGAATTTTTCCGATTCTCCGACCAACTTTTTGCCTTCAAGCATGACCTGCATAAGGTATTTTGTCGGCTTGAATCGTATGCCGGCTTTTATACATTCGAGAGTTTCGTGAGGTTTCAAATGGCCTCCGGGATATTGGAAATAGAAAAGAAAATAGCGGAAAAACTCGATAAGGTCCTGTGATTCCGAGAGAAGTAACGCCATGCGTCCTGGCTTGGATGTGTCTCCGTCGTATTCGACGAGACCGAACAAGGACGAAATTTCGGTCCGCCAGTTATTAATCGTCTTTAGTTCTTTCGATGCGTTTCCCGGATACAGTTTGATCGTATTATTTAATTTCTGCTTGAAAGCCTCATGCTCTTCCGGTTTGAGTTTTGCGATTTCAGTTGCCATGTAGAACAGTACGTTTTCGACATCGTTCTTGAAACGAGGCCGAATGTGGTGCAGTCGGAAAAAATATTCTTGTGGTGTTTCGTAAATATGCTTCATATTTTTTTATTTAAAACCTTTGCCAAAGCCTTGGCAATCTGTTCTGCCATAAGGGGCGGAACCGCGTTGCCTACCTGCTTGTATTGGCTTGTCTTAGAACCCATGAACACGAAATCGTCGGGGAATGATTGCAATCTAGCGGATTCCCTGACCGTGGGTATACGGTTATATTTGTAATGAAAATGATGGCGATGCCCTGTATCAATAGTGAGGCTCGGCCTTGAACTGCTGTAGCGCGTCCATGCTATATGCACGTTGCGAGTATTCTGGAGATGCGGCGGTAAATTTTTATAATTTCCTCCATCGGGCACAAGAGCGATAATCTCTATTGTTTTCTTATCATGGTTCGTTATCTCGTGGTTGAAAATTTTATCGGTCTTCTTTCTCATTTTTGACTGATAATCTGAAGCTGGTTTTTTCTTATTTTCGATTCCATCATTGGCTGATCCTTCTGGGAGATCGGAAAGGGCTTGCCTTGTGGTGACCTTGGACTCAGAGTCGGAAAAAATCGGTTCTGGGAAAATAAAACCGTTGTGGCCAAGGGTGCCTACAAACACGACTCGCCTGCGATTCTGCGGAACCCCGTAATCGGAAGCCAACATGACTTTGTATTTGACCTCATAGCCGAGGGATGTAAAATCTTTCAGAATTTTTTCCTTGATCTTGCCACCATCCATAGCCACGAGGTTCGGGACATTCTCAAGCACGAACGCCTTTGGCCTCAATTGCTTAACCGTTTTGACAAAGCCGGCATAGAGTTCATTTCGAGGATCGTTAGGATTTCTTTTTCCCGAAATTGAAAATCCCTGGCATGGAGGTCCTCCAACCACCACATCGACTTTGCCGATCATTTTTTCCAATTCTTTCGGTTCGAAATTTCCCAAGTCCATCAGTATGCCTTTTGAGCCAGGATGATTTTTTTCGAAAGTGACGAGTGAATCCTTCCAATTGTCTACTCCGGCCACGACATCGAAACCTGCCCTTATAAAGCCGAAGGAAAGTCCTCCACAACCGGAGAAAAGATCTAAAACTTTTAATTTATTTTTCATATGGGTGCAACGTTATTTCCTTGAAGCCGCTCTGAGTAATAATTACATGATTCAACAGCCTGAATCCTAATATATTTGCCGCCTCCAGCAATTGCCAAGTAATTTTTTTGTCTTCAGCTGATGGTTCAAGGCTTCCGGACGGATGATTGTGCGCGATTATGATCGATGATGCTGAAAGTGAAAGTGCTGGCTCGAAAATTTCGCGTGGATGGACAAGATTGGAGTCGAGGGTCCCGATAGAAGTAATGCGTCTCTCAATGATTCTGTTTTTCGTGTCGAGATAAAATACGGCCATATGTTCCTTTTTGGAATCATAAAAATCAGCGCATAGCTTCCAAATGTCTTCAGAGGATTGGACTACGATGCCTTTCTTCTCATTTAACCGTACGCTTAGCTCGATTAAAGCTAATATTTGAGAAATCTTAGCTCGGCCAAGACCGTCTATTTTTTTAAGATCATCTCTTGATATGTTTGCCAAACCCATCTCCTCTGCTTGGCGTAAAATTTCTCGGCTCAGAGTTAAAACATTTTTCCCTTTAATGCCCGAACCGAGCAGGATCGCTAAAAGTTCCGAATCAGAAAGCCTTTTCGGTCCATATTTTTCAAGTTTTTCTCTGGGCCTGTCTATTTTTGGCAAATCCTTGATCTTCATAAATGTTTACTTTTTCTTCTTTTTATTCACGTTGCTCGTCTCCTCAAGAAATGCATTGAGGTCCGACTGTTTGATCCGCCAGACGCCAAGCTTGGATGCTTTAAGCCGGCCGGCTTCGATGTACCGGGTGACAGTGCGCGTATGGACTCTTAAAATTTCGGCGACTTCCTCAATCGTAAAAAGTTTTTCGATTTCGTTCATAAAAATAAATTAAGTCGTTGGTATCATTTTACCGCTTCTGGTTTTCATTGTCAAAATCGCCGTCTTTTGTCATAATACTCATATGGACACGAAGTACTCAAAAATGGAAAAGCTCGAGCGACCGAAGTTGGTTAGTCGGCCAAGAGGCAAAACCTACACACCCGTTGGAGGTTGCTGGGATTGTGGCAACTCAACATTCAGGTATTTTCATTCGGTCCAAGGCAAAAAGTACTACCAATGCGAAAAATGCCGATCAATAAACCATTGAGTAGAAAATTAGTGAATGGAAGGCATAAAATGGGTCCCATTCACTAAAAAATGAGCTGGAAGTAAGGATTAAGCTTACAATCAGGACAAAAATGATTATGAAAATGAAAGAAGCCGGAATCGGCACAAAATATAAGCTCAATATCAGGCGATCCGTAGGGATAACTACGACGTTTTTATTTTCTCTGGGAGTAACAAAGAAAGCGGTCATAAATGCTTTTGAAAATGCCGGCCTTGATCCGTTTACTGTAGCCCAAAATACGATAAGGGATTTAACGATCCAGCTCATTGAGGCAAAGTCGGAAAATGCCTCCCTGAAAACGAAAGTCGACGTTCTGCTTAGAGAGAATTCGGAATATAAAAAACAAGCACATAATAGGCAGGAAAAGATTGCAGAGGAAGTCGTCAGATACTGGCGGTCCGAAATGAAGAAAGAAAAAGAAAAGAGCAAGAAAAAAGACAGACTGGTCGTATTACTCTCGGCCGACGGCCTTATTTATCGGGAGCCAAAAGAAAAACATCACCACCGGATTGATATAAACAGCTGTAGAGGTAAATTTTTGCTGGCGTTAATCGGCAATAAGAGCTATACGTCAACTCAACAGATCATCGACATCACTGGCTTATCCAGTCGTAAGTCGGTGGAAAGTGCAAGCTATCAAATCCGTAAGGATATTGAGAAAAAATTGGGAATAGCCCAATTCATCGACGGCTATCAAGACTACGGCTATCGGATAAATCCAGGAGTAATTTTCAAAAAAGCATAGCCCCTCTGTAGCCCCTTGTTAATAACTTCAAACTAAACGGCATAAACAGCCGTTTTTTCGTGTCTAAAATATTTTTGCCGAGTGTGTAAAGAGGGTCGGCTTGTTTGGCAAACTGTAAATGTGTGAGAGGAGTTAATGATTATGAAAATGCCAAAATATGGACAATCAATTTTACAAAACCGCTGACCTGGCATTGGTTGCGGTGCTTTTATTATTCATTCCTGATTCTCTTGAGGTCGTGGATCGAGGAAATCCGTACAAGGTGCTCTTTTGCTTCGGCAAGAGCCCGGAACTGGATTCTCTGGTGAAGCGATATTGGAGTCGTGAACTTCAAGTCGAACCCCAAGCTTTCTTCAATCAGATTAAACAGGTCAAAGTACGGATTTATGCCGAGAACTAAGACCTGTGAAATTAAAACCAGAAACGCTGGAGAAACTCCGCGTGATTCTTAAAGAGGACTTTGGCCAAGAAGTAAGCGATCAGGAATTACATGAAGTCGCTTTTAACCTTCTCGGTTATTACGACACGCTATTGCAGTGCTACTGCGAGGATAACGAAAAAGCTGAAGTGCCAATAGTGCAACATGACTATGAACCAGAACGACAAACCACATAAGGTCCGAGATTACCGCGAAGCACCGTTCGCTTATCAAGATAAGCCGGCTTTGCGGTATATGCGACAGCAATGGCTCGATAAACATGTGAGCGATGATGTATATCGCAATCTTCGCAATGTTTATTGTGCTCTGACTGAAATTGCTTCAAACAAAGCAAGCCAAGTCATCGAAGCATCTAATAAGATGCTTCGGATTTACTCTGGTTTAAAAGATTGGCGGACGATCAAGAAGTGCTTGGATAAGCTCGAGGAATGGGCGTTCATAGCGATCACAAAAACTCGGGGCGAAGACGCCAAGTTCAAGCCTCGAAGTATTACTTTGCTATCCGTCCTACATCTGAAGCAGAACGGAAACCAATCAACATCAAAAGCCGGACGGCAAGGTAAGCAGACCGCATGGGACGGCGATGATTTAGAAGTTAAGGGTTTAAAAGAAATTAAAGAAAATTATAAAGAAATTAACGGCCAAAACCAAATCAAGAAATTAAACGAGATGAAAGCCGGACTGATTGCCAAGATGACCTTAAATGATAATTCAAGGCGTTCATAAATATGGGAAACCGCAGTAAACGGCAACGAATTGAGCAAAAAACAGGAAATAAATAAGCGTTAAAAGATACTAAATGATACCCAAATGGCTAAAAATGTAGATATAAAAAACGAAAAATATCAGAATGCGATCCGCTTAAAATATAGCGATTTTACTTATTTGGAGATCGCTCGAATGCTTAAAGTGTCGCATGTCAGTGTAAAACGGTGGTTTAGGTCTGACGGTTTACTCAAAGAGGAATACGACCAATACGAAAAAGAAAGAAACCGTGTACGCGATAAAGAGACTGATACTGTGCTGGCGAGACATTCGGTAATTGCGGCCAACATTCTGGTCTCGCTTATGGGTGCCAAAAGCGATGTCATGAAATTCAGAGCTGTTAAAGCCATTTTGGATTATGTACTGGGTCCAGTAAGAACCATGGGCAGTGATGATCCTTACGATAACGCCGATTATCGGCGAGATAGCGACAGTATTGCGAGAATATTGGAAAGTGCTAGGAAAAGACAACAGAAATCCACTGTGGGCAACTCGAGCTTAGCTTGTTCGAAAAATTAGCGTATGTTGTGTCTTGAGACCAAAAGTCGATTTCGAACCTTATAAAAATTAACAATAAATATGACTATGACAATGCAAAATGAAGCTGACTCAATGCGAGCCGTAGGATATGCACGTGTCTCCTCCAAAGACCAGGAGGATACCGGATATTCACTGCCGGCTCAAGAAAAACTTTTGCGAGACTTTGCCGATCGGAATGGCTATGAGCTTGTAAAAGTTTTTGCCATTCAAGAATCGGCGGCTGGAAAAATCCAAAGAAAAATATTCCACGAGATGATGGAATATGTGACCAAAGCCAAGATCAATACGGTCTTCGTGGAAACTACAGACCGTTTAACCCGTAACTTTTCTGATGTGCCGGTAATTGATGAATGGATACTAGCAGATGAAAGACACACCATTCATCTGGTAAAGGAAAGCTGTACGCTTCACAAAGACTCAAAGTCACACGAATGGTTTATGTGGAGAGTTAAAGTGGCTACAGCCGAATATTACATCCGACTTCTTTCCGAAAACGTAAAGAAAGGACAAAAAGAAAAGTTATCTCAAGGCTGGCTTCCGACCAAGCCACCGCTCGGATATAAAACGATTGGCGATAAAGGTCATAAAATTCACGTACCCGATGAGGAAAAAGCACCGCTTATAAAAAAGATGTTTGAACTTTATGCTTCCGGCCAACATTCAACCAAAACACTATGCAACACGATGTATGACAAAGGTCTCCGGTCCCGAACCGGTCACAAAGTAAGTCACGCCAGAATTCACCAGCTTATCGGCGATCCGTTTTATTACGGCATGAATCGATGGAAAAATCAGATCACCAAAGGTAATCACGAACCGCTGATAACCAAAGAGTTATACCAGCAAGTGCAAGATAAACTGCACAGTTATGGCGCGCCGAGAGCACGCAAGCACAATTCATTATTTAAAAGCGTATTCCGTTGTAGCGAATGCGGTGGCACGATCACATGGGAGATACAAAAAGGCCACTGGTATGGCCACTGCAACCATTATAAAAACTGCTCACAAAGGGATTGGGTTAAACAAGAGAATATCGACATCCAAATTGCCGATTCCATAATGGCCGTAACTCATAAAGACGAACGGGTAGAAAGAATGCTCTCGTGGCTTCAGGAAGCTTTAAAAGAGGGTCATGCCGATGAAATAGCTTTTAGAGAAAAGTCCTCGGCCGAGCTCGAACGACAATATCAGATAGCGACCCAACGAATAGACAAACTTTATGACGATAAGATCGATTGCCGAATTAGTGGCGAGTTTTACCAGAAAAAACTCGAGCAATACAAGAAAGAGCAGGACAGCGTGCTTGATAGTTTAAATAAACATCGTAACGCCAGCCTTAAATATTTTGAGATGGGCGTAACGGTGATTGAAATAGCAAAACAAGCAAGAGAGATTTATTTGAACCCACGCAGGACAGTCGAACAGAAACGAATGCTATTCTCATTTTTATTTTCGAACCCAAAGATAAACGGAAAGAATATCGAGATTTCATACCAAAAACCCTTTGATCTCATACTCGGCACCGTAAATGAAGCGTTATCCGAGAAAAATAAACAAATAAACACTTTCGAACCGCCAAAAGAGCCCGTAGATAAAGAGAAAAGCAGAGCTTTTGGCTCTGCTCATCCCATATGGCTCCGGGGGTGGGATTCGAACCCACGACCAATTGATTACACTTGTCTTTTTGTTTCCAAAAAGGGTGGACTATATCATCCCCCCACCACTTTTGGATTTTTGTCCACAAGTGGTGGGGGGCGAGGCGCTTCCAATTTCTTAAATAAGAAATTGTACTCCCCAAAAGGGGATAGTCTCTACACCGGCCTTCGCTAAAGCTTCGGCACGGCAGGCCTTCTACTTTAACAAAGGATTGGCTCGGGATCGCCATTTAAGGTTTCCCCGATTTCACCTCGTTTTTCAATTCCGATTACTCGGAAAAGCTGCGTTTTTTTGTGTTCACAGTCAACTGCGCTACCACTGCGCTACCCCGGAATGCGATATTTTTAATGAAATAAACTATATTTATATTACAGCAAAAACAAACATATGTCAACAGCATAATTGACAATAATGAATTTTTGTGGTAGTGTGTGGCTGGGAGGAGATCGGGGATGACAAAAACTCATCAGAAAAGAACTTCGGAATTTTCTTTTCTTTTGAAGCCGTCCGAACACGGCATAGGTGTCTTTGCCGCCCACGACATAAAGGCGGGAACGTATCTTAGATTATTCGGCAGGAGCAATAAGGCGGTTTTGCGGCAAAAAAAAGATGTGCCGGAGGTGTTTCACCAATATTGCCTGGACAGAGGAAGGAAGTTATGGTGTCCGGCGGATTTTGGGCGTATGGAGGTTGGTTGGCACCTGAACCATTCAACAACGCCAAATACTGCTCATAGAAACTACTTTTATTACGCTCTGCAGGATATTGCAGCAGGCGAAGAGATAACTATTGATTACAATACGCTTGAAGAGCCGGAAGTAGCAAAAGAGGATTATTATAAAAAGTAAATCATATAGGACCATAGCGGCGGCATTAGCCCCGCTTTTTTATTATTTATGCTATAATAATAATAGAATTAATATTTTTTTAATATGCGAAGATTATCTGCTCTGTTTTTTGTTATCGGTTTGTTTATATTTTTTGCGCCGCAGGCCAAGGCGGCGACGCTTACGGGAGGCGATTTGATAAAAGCCAGCCAGCCAGCGGTCTATTATTATGGCGCGGATGGCAAGCGCTATGTTTTTCCCAATGAAAAGACGTATAAAACTTGGTATAGCGATTTTTCTACCGTAAAAACCATCACCGACGCGGAGTTGGCCGCGATTTCAATTGGCGGAAACGCAACTTATAAAGCCGGCGTGAAAATGGTAAAAATTACCACCGACCCAAAGGTTTACGCTGTGGCAAAAAATGGCGTTCTCCGCTGGATAAAAACTGAAGCCGCGGCTATCGTGTTATATGGTACGGATTGGAATAAAAATGTTGAAGACATACCGGATGCGTTTTTTACAAATTATACGGTTGGCGCGGATATAAACAGCGCGATTGATTTTGATAAAGCGGCCGAGATGGCGGCGGACATAATCGGCCCCGTGGCGGCCGCGCCTTGTTCCGGTTGCGGCAGCCAAGCCCCGCCGCCCGTAACTTATCAATGGAATATTAAAACCGTAAATGACGATATTTATTATCACAAAGGTTTAGAATTTGGCAGTTTGAACGCCGGATTTGCCGCGGTTTGGTATGATGATAGAAATGGGCAAAATGAAATTTTTTATGAAAAAACTGACGCCGCGGGAGTTGGCGATGGAACGGTGAATAAGGTTTCCAACAACATTACGGATTCCAATTCGGAAAAATTCGCTCACAACGGCAGCAATTTTTATATTTTATGGGAAGACAGTTCGCCGTTATATCGGGCGATATATTCCCAGAAATATGATTTGGATGGAAATATAATCAAAAAATCGGTTTTCGCGTCTTCAACTTTTGCCACTTCGCGTTATCCCGATATCGCCTGGAACGGCGCGCTGGGCGAATATGGCGCGGTCTGGTGGGATACCAAGTCAACCATGACCGGCGCAAGCGGGGATTTGTATTTTTCCGCCATGCTTTCTGATGGATCAAAATTCGGCCCCGAATTAAAAGTTACCTCCGCGCCGTCGTCTGGTTTCAAACCAAGAATTATTTCCGCGGGCAACAAATTTGCCATTATCTGGCAGGGCGATGACAAGGTTATTAAAATGGCGCTGATTGATAATTATAGCGCAGTTGTTGGCGATATTAAAAATATTGCCACAGCCAGTCAAGTGACTGACGCGCGGCTTGCTTGGAACGGTCTTGGCTTTGGCGCGGTTTGGGCGGACACATCCGGCGGCAATCAAGATATTTATTTTGCCCAACTGGACAGCTCCGGAAATTCGGTTGGAAATAAAGCTGTCCTCACGTCAGGCGCGGGGGATGCGGCAGAACCTGATGTTTTGTGGGATGGAGTCGAATTTTACGCGGCTTATACTAACTACAAGCCAAATTTATTAGGCGCGGCTTCAGATGTGCGGGTAATGAAAATTGATACCACTGGAAATATTACCGGCGAGGCTCAAAGTATTTCCAATTCCGGCGCCACGGCCTTCTCTCCGCGCTTGGCAAAAAATGGTTTGATTGTCGGCGCGGCGTGGATTGAAAATGGCGGTGCGGCAAATAAAATTTTCTCCGCGGTGGAAACGCAGAAATAAATCATGAAATAAAAAAGGCCCCGATTCAATTCGCGAGGCCTTTTATATTTTACAGATTGTATGAAAACGCGTAAATTTTTTGTCCGTCCAGAATATAAATTGTTTTTGATACTTCATCTATCGCGGCGTCGCGGATGCCGCTATTTGCCGGCAAAATAAAATGCGCTAAAAATTCGCCGTCCTTGGAGATAACGGAAATCCTCTTTTTATCAAGCAGATACGCGTATTTGTGATTTTCGTCCGTAATTATTTTGAAGTAATTTATATCGTCGCCCGCGATGCCGTCCATATTGTATTTCCAATCAACTTTACGGCCCTGAAAATATTTAAATATATTGTTGTTTGAAAATAATAAATACAGATTGCTGTCCACGGCGAAAGAAACGGGTGCCGCGCCTTCGGGCGGATTATCCGTCGCCCAAAGAGTCGGTTTGCCAAAACCGGAGAGCGACGGGTTGTGTTTCCAAATGGAAAAATGTTTTTCCACGGGCGAGAGCGCGTATAGAGAGTCGTTGTAGACGCTGAATTTTTTTATAGTTTCATTCGGGCCCAAAATAATTTCTTTTAAATTGCTGTTCGCGGCCTGGGGGTCAACTTCTTGCACGATATTGCCGTTTTTAACGCTTAAAAGCATGGGTTTGGCGGAGGATGGATAGTAATAAACCTGTGCCGTGTCCGCGCCCCCGATGTTTAAAGCGGTTTTTTTGATGGTTTGATTTTTTATGTCCGCCATGAGGAGGCTGTCGGCTGACAAAACATTGATATTGCCGTTATAAAGATAAATCGGCGGAAAAGTTTGAATGTTTTTTTCCGTGGAAAAATCGGCAATCAACATGGGTGAATTTATTTCGGAAATATTCTGCACCTTAAAAAGCGAGTTTTTTATATTGCTTAAAAGCGTATTGTAAGAATTGTCGCGGATGGCATCGGGGACTGCCGCGAGTTCCTTCATGGCGTCTTTCAACTTTTTGGCCGCAGAATTTTTTTGCTGGAGGATGATATCCATGTCGGCGTCATTGTACAGTTTTTCCGCCGTGTCAAATTTCTCTTTGTATCCGATTTTCAGATTTTTTAATTTTTCAGTTCTGATATTGTAGGCAATGGCGCCGGATAAAATGAGTGTCAGTACGATAAGGGAAACTAAAATAATTTTGGAAATAGCCGTGAGCGCCCGGTAAAAATCAAAAATTTTAAAACCAATCCTTTTCACGCGCGTGTTAACCACGGTCTGTTTTTCTTTCCGTTTGCCGCGCGCGTTGGTGATGATGAAGAAAAAATTAAAAAGCAGGAAGGCGGAGAAAAAAATCATTTTTTTTATGGCGTGAAAAAATTTTTTAACGCCCTTGCCGATATATTTTACCGCCTGCGCCAAAAGCGGCCTCTCTTTGAAAGCGCGACTCACGCTGTTAATGAGAGAAGGGGAGAGATTTTCCGCCACTTTCTGTTCATTTCGGAAAAGAGCCGCGATTGAAGCGGCAGGCAGATCACCCTCCTTTTCTAAAGAGTCATAATAAACAAAAACGGCGCCGCAATTTTTGTCCGTTTCCGTTTGCAGAAGATAGTCTTTAACCGCGCCCACGGTTTTGCGTGAACCGTTTGCGGCCGCCGCTTTTTGAAAATAATACGGATTTACCAGGGAGGAAAAATCGGAATTGCAAAAATACAGCGCGTAATTTTTCAGCACTTCGCCGCCCAATGAATATGAAAATAATTTATTATTGATGTCTATCGTTTCGTTGGATTCGGGAAATATTTTTTTAACATCTTGCAGGTAGACTAAATAGGCGGATATGTCTCCGGCCGCGCAAAAGAGAACATGGGAATTTTTTTGAACGCCGAGCGCGATACTGCACTTCTCTTTGAGATTTTTTCCGTCAAAAGCCCGCAAGACCTCGCGGTTCAAAAAATTTATCAGATCGTCAAAAGCCGCGTCGTATTCCGCGGAGCTATTGTAGTATCTGTCTATTCCCTCATTGATGATGTCAAAAAATTTTGTGTTTTGCTGTCCCAGATCAACATCCAATAATCCGAAAATACACCCCATTTTTATGGTGTCGCGGTTTTCATAATCCATCTTTGAAATAATCCTCACCATCCTCCGTTTGGCGGGACTGCCGATAACGAGCGCGTGGTCTATAATGACTTTTGTTTCATCCATAAAGCGAAATTTGGCGGGCTCGCGCCCATTGTTTTTTTCTAATATTCATTATATACTAAATTTTAGCAAATAACTACAATTATTAACAGATATATGCCCAAAAAAAGAGCGGCAAAAGAAAAAAACAAAACCTTCTCCGGCCTTGAACAAATTTTTGGTTCAAAGACCAGATTTACTTTATTAAAGCTATTCTGTCGCAATCCGGAAAAAGAATATTTTGTAAGAGAGCTGGCGCGGCTTTTGAACAACCAATTAAACTCCGTGAGGCGCGAAACAGCCAATTTGGAGAGTGTCGGAATCATACAAGAGGCGGCAACCGACGATCCTAAGAAAAAATTTTATCGGTTGAACACAAATTTTATTCTTATAAATGAGGTGAGCTCCCTTATCACCAAGTCTGAGCTTTTGGCTGAAAGAAATCTCGTCAGCAGCATAAAAGAAATGGGTACCGTTGATTTGTGTATTTTGACAGGCGCGCTTTTGGGCGTGGAGTCGCCTTGCGATATTTTGCTCGTGGGAAAGGTGGCGCGGGAAGAATTTTCGCGCCTTATTAAAAAATTTGAACTGGAGCTTGATAAGCCGATCGCCTATGCTATCCTGACACCGGAAGAATATAAACAGCGCAAGGCTCTGACCGACAAATTTTTATTCAGCGTTCTAGAAAGCAAAAAAATGGTTCCCATAGACAAGTATGGAGAATTCGCCGAAAGTGAGAACCTATGAATCTTTTCATAAATACCGTAGATTCTAACTATGGCTCCTTCGCGATTTTCCAAAGCAGGGGAGTCGTTTTGTATTTATGCGAGTTTATAGATAAGCAGGAGCGGTTGAACAAAAAACTTACAGCCTTTTTGAAAAGCAAAAAAATTAAACCGCAGGAATTCAAGGCCGTGATGGTTGTGACCGGCCCCGGGTCATTTTCCGCCTCGCGCGCCGGCGTTGTTTTGGCAAACGCGTTTAACTTTTTATACGGTATTCCGGTTTTGGGAATTAAAGATTCCGGCACAAGCCCCAACGGGGCAAGCATAGAAGAAATGATAAGGGACAATCTTGGCCGGTTAAAACGTTCCAAAAAAACAACGGTGGCAGAAGTTTATTATGAAAATCCGCCAAACATAACAATAAAAAAATAATTATGGGGTTAAGCACGCAGCAAAAATATCGTTTGTTTGAAATTTTGCCCGGTGCCCTGCTTTGGACGGTTTTAATCGGATTATTCGCATTGTCCTTTGTTTTACCGCTCTGGGTAATTATTTTTATTATAATTTATGATTTATTTTGGCTATTTAGGATTGTTTATTTTAGCTTCTATCTTGTTTTATCATGGAGAAAGTGCAGAAAGACCATAAAGACGGATTGGTTGGAAAAAGTTAACGCCTTGCCCGGCCACGAAGAATATTATCATTTAATATTTTTGCCCACCTACAAAGAGAGCTATGAAATCATAAAAGAAACCTTTCTTTCCATTGCCAGATCAACTTACCTGAAAGATAAAATGATTGTCGTTCTGGCCGGCGAAGAAAGAGACGCGGAAAATTT
This sequence comes from uncultured Gammaproteobacteria bacterium, assembly GCA_964522845.1. GTDB lineage: Bacteria > Patescibacteriota > Patescibacteriia > CAZFZQ01. The sequence continues at coordinate 28,894 of CAZFZQ010000004.1, forward strand.
TTCCGTGATCGCGAAAAAGATTGAACAACAATTTGGTTCAATGTTCTTTAAATTTTTAGTTACGGTTCATCCGAAGGACTTACCAATGGAGCGGCCGGGCAAGGGTTCTAATGTTTGTTATGCCGGACATCGGGCCAAAGAATTGATTGATGAACTGAAACTGGATTATAAAAAAGTCATTGTCTCCACTTTTGACATTGACACGGCCGCGCATAAAGAATATTTTGCGTATCTTGCCTATAAATATATTACGAGCCCCGATCCGACCAAATATTCATTCCAGCCCATCGCCATTTACGCGAACAATATCTGGACTTCAGGCGCCATTGTCCGCGTTGTTTCTTTCGGCACGACATTTTGGCTGATGAACGAATTGGCGCATCCTGAACGGCTGATTACTTTTTCTTCGCATAGCATGTCATTTGCCGCGCTGGTTGACGTGGGTTTCTGGGACAAGAATGTAGTTTCCGAGGATTCAAGAATTTTCCTGCAATGCTTGACCAAATATCATGGCAATTATCACATTGAAGCGCTTTACATCCCGGTATATATGAACACGGTTGCGACCTCGCACTATTGGGAAAGCTTAAAAAATCTTTATAAACAACAGAGGCGCTGGGCGTGGGGAGTGGAAAATATCCCATATATGTTTACGAATTTTGCCAAAGACAAGATGGCGCCTTGGACCATGCGCCTTAGGCATTTATTCAATATGATGGAAGGCATGTTTTCGTGGGCCTTGGCGCCGCTTTTCATTTTTATATTCGGCCGCCTGCCTCTTTATATAGCGGGTGAAGATGTAAAACAGCTTGTTTTTGTGCAAAATTCGCCCTTCATTTTGGAAGATATAATGCGTTTGGCCATGACCGGTATTTTTATCTCCGCGCTTTTGTCGTTTTTTCTTTTACCGCCCAAACCCCGCGGGGCAAGCCGGTGGGTGTATCTGACCATGGTCTTGCAATGGCTGATCTTGCCGGTAACGATTATTATTTTCGGCGCGGCGCCGGCGATTGACGCCCAAACGCGCCTCATGATCGGCAAACGTCTTGGTTTCTGGGTCACGCCGAAGGAGCGTAAAAACATAGAATTATAAAGAAAAGATATGGCGGAACAGAGAGATTTTCATGTCACAATAAACATAGTAACTTGGAACAGCGAGGAGTATCTTGCTGATTTTTTTGAATCGCTAAAAAAACAGACATTCAAGGATTTTGCAATTATCGTTGTTGATAACGCTTCAAGGGACTTGTCCCTTCAGATCGCGCAACAATATGATAATGTCACAGTTATTAGAAACAGTGTTAATTTGGGATTTTCGCGGGCACACAACAAGGGCATAGAAATGGCTATGAAATTTTGGGAAGGAAAAGATTTGCGCGATCGGTTTGTTTTTATTTGCAATCCGGATATTATTTTTGCGGAGAATTGTTTGGAAGAAACACTGAAAAACATTTGCCGCGAAGAAGATATTGGTTTGGCCGGCCCGAGATTGTTGCGCATGGAAATCGAAGAGAAAGACAATATGCGCGAGAAAAAAATGACTGATGTCGTTGACACTATGGGGCTGGAACTTTTAAAATCGCGCGCCGCGGTTGATAAATTTTCAGGGCTCAAATATGACGGGCCGCTTGACGCGCAAGAAGTATTCGGTGTTTCCGGAGCGTTGATGTGCTTGCGGGCGTCCGCGCTGGAATCCGTGCGCTGGAACAAAGAATATTTTGATGAAGATTTTTTTGCTTACAAGGAGGATGTTGATTTGAGCTGGCGGCTTAAGAATATGGATTGGAGGGCAATTATCGTTCCGCAGGCGGTTGCGTATCATCACCGCAATGTGAGGGGGGGTGCGGGCTTGTCTTTTTGGGAAAAAATACTAAGCCAGAGGCAGAAACCGGAAAAGATAAAATTTTGGTCCGCGAGAAATCATTTGTGGGCCATCGCGAAAAATGATTTCGGCATTAATCACTTATTGGATTGGCCGTTTATATTTTTTAGCGAGTTGGGAAAATTTGCATATTGTTTGGTGTTGGATACAAAAATTGTTCGGGCATATTTTTCCGCTCTTTACGGCTTGCCTAAAATACTGGCAAAGAGGGCATACTTAAAAAATGCCAAAATACAACCCGGCGAAATGCGGCAATGGATAAAGTAAATTTATGACTCTTTCTATTATTTATATAAATTATAATACCGGGAAATTGCTTAAACAGTCGTTAAAGCATCTTTTTTTGATGAAACCGGCGCTGGATTTTGAAGTTATTGTCGTGGACAACCATTCCGCGGACAAAAGCGTTCAAATAATAAGAAAAAATTTTCCCAACGTTCATATTATTGAATCAATGCAAAACTATGGCTACGCCAAAGGCGCCAATTTGGGCATTGCCGAGGCAAAAGGAAAATATATTGCCATATTCAACCCCGATATTTTTATATCCCGCGGAAGTTTGGAGGTCATGGTTAATTTCTTGGACAACAATCCAGATGCCGGGCTTGTGGGGCCAAAGCTCGCTAATGCCGACGGGAGCTTGCAATATTCTTGCTATCGTTTCCCTAAAATTTATACGCCGATTATACGCCGAAGTTTTTTGGGGCAAACCGGCTTCGGACAAAAAGAACTGAACAGGTACTTGATGAAAAAATCAGACCATAATGAAAGTTCGGAAGTGGATTGGCTTTTGGGCGGAGCGTTGATGGCCAGGGCAAGCGCCCTAAAAGAAATCGGATTTATGGATGAACGATATTTTTTATATTTTGAAGATACGGATTTGGCGCGCCGCCTTAAAGAAAAAAAATACAGAGTTGTGTATCTTCCATCGGCCAAAATGGTGCATCTTCATCGCCGCGAATCCGCGGATACGCCTTTGATTAAAGCGTTATTCAATAAAACAACCAGAGCTCATATTTGGAGCGCGTGTAAATATTTTTGGAAATATAAAAAAGGTTGAATAAAAAATGTGTTCAATCGTTGACGAAAAAACCGCGGCACAGTAAAGTATAGTAATATGTTTATCAAGAAAATAGCCATTGATTTGGGCACAACGAGCGTTTTGGTACACGTGCATAAGCGGGGCATTGTTATTAATGAACCCTCGGTTGTGGCTATTTCCAAAATTGATAACAAGATTCTGGCCGTAGGCGGCGAAGCCAAAGATATGCTGGGACGCACGCCTGACACCATCGTGGCAAAACGGCCGTTAAAAGACGGTGTGATTGCCGACTACAAAACCACGGAAGCTATGTTGCGTTATTTTATAAATAAGGCGCTGGGAAGCTTCCGTTTGTTTCGGCCGGAAGTCATGATTGCCGTTCCCGGCGGAATTACTTCTACCGAGCGGCGCGCGGTAATTGACGCGGCGATTTCCGCCGGCGCCAGAGCCGCTTACATTATTAAAGAGCCGATTGTGGCGGCCATTGGAGCGGAAATCCCAATTGGCAGCGCGTCCGGCCACATGATTGTTGACATCGGCGGCGGCACAACCGAGGCGGCGGTAATCGCTTTGGGCGGTATCGTGTCGTCGGCATCGGAGCGCGTGGGCGGAAATAAATTGGACGCGTCAATTTCCGAATTTATAAAGAAGAAATACAATTTGGCCATCGGCGAAAGAACGGCGGAAGAAATAAAAATAAACATCGGTTCGGCAATGTTTATGGATGATAAAATGGTGATGGAGGTGCGCGGGCGCGATATGGCAAACGGCCTACCCCGCATTATTGAAGTTACGTCCGACGACACGACGGAAGCTATACAAAATGAATTGCGCGGAATTGTTGATACCATTAAAGATGTGTTACAGAGAACTCCGCCGGAATTATCCGCGGATGTAATGGACAAAGGAATTATGCTCTCCGGCGGAACGAGCCAGCTGCGCAATTTGGACCAGCTGATTTCCGAAGCGACCGGCGTTCCGACTTATGTGGCTGACGAACCGGTACTATGCGTTGTCCGCGGCACGGGCATCGCGCTGGAAAATCTCGAAGCATACAAGCGGTCAATTTTGGCCACCAAATAAAAATATAGAAAATTAAAAAAAGAGCTCGCGTGGCTCTTTTTAGTTTCCGCACCCCAGGTACTTGTTTATTTCCGCTCCTTCCACGCATTCGTAACAGGTAGGAGGAACTAGGCTCGGAGTATGCTTGCAGTCCAACCCGCATCCCCAATAACGATATTCGGGGTTTGCCGCGACATGGACGCAGGTTCGCGTCAGTTCAGCATCACTGCAATCGTAGTAGTCTTTTTGCATGAGCCATGCGCCGTAACAAATCTTATGTCCGACGACGCAAGGAATCATGATGTGCATGGATCCGCTGTAAGCGCCCGGGTAGAATGGGCCCCACGTATCGCCGTTGTCTATGTCAAAGAACGAAACATACGGGCCCCATCCGCCGCAGTAAGCGCTACTAATGTGCCAAATCATGTCGGTTCTGAATTCCTTCATGCTGAGCTCGCGAGGATTAGTCAGGCGGTCAACTTTGGACAGAGGATTGGCGATTTTCTCACCGTAATTCGATTCGTTGATAGAACTCTCATCATCATAACCGCCACAGCCAAAGAAACAAACGCAAGAGATGAAAAGAACGGCTACTGATCTCATTTCTTTCTCCAATTCCCGAGGTTGATAAGCATAAATAATATACTTTAAATATTGAAAAATGTCAAGAGATGAAAATTTGTTCCAGAGTTTGTTTTGCGCATGTTTCCCAGTTGAATTTTTTTAATTGTTCCAGCCCCAATTCAATAAGCTTTATTTTTAGGTCGGCGTCTTTTGTTATTTTTTCCATAGCAGAGGCAATTTCTTGCGGATTTTTAGGGTCAATCAAAAGCGCCGCATTGCCCGCCACTTCAGGCATAGAAGCGCAATTTGAAGTTATAACCGGAGCGCCGGCGGCAAATGCTTCCAGAATCGGCAGGCCGAAACCCTCATATAATGAAGGAAATAAAAATGCCTCGCAGTTTTGTAATAAAGTTTGTTTTTCTTGCGGATTTATCCAGTCTAATAAAATTACGTTTTGTAGTAAGTAGTTAGCCGTTAGTAGTAAGCTGGAAGGACCCGCGAGCACCAATGAATGGCCGGGATTTTTTTCTTGAAAAATTTTGAATGCTTCAACGATGCCGGCGATATTTTTCTTTGCATCCTTCCGGCCGATGAAAAGAAAATACGGTTTTTTTATGCTATATTTATTGAAAACCACTTGTGCAGAATTATCAGCGGTCGCTGATGATTCTGCATGACAACCAAGAGGGATGGCGGACAGTTTTTTCGGTGGTACGCCATAAATTTCAACCAGTTCTTTTTTTGTAAACTCCGATGGAACAAAAATTGCCTGCCCCGCGAAGCCTTGCTGTGCCCTGCCGGAGCCTTGCGCGGAGGAGGGGCGAAGTGGGGTGTTCAATCTTTTTAGCGCGCGGCGAGTGCCGAAGTTTTGCAGCCATCGTTCGCCTGCACTGTAACATTCCGGAAATCTTTTGAAACCAATGTCATGAATTGTGGTAAAAGTTTTTTCCGGCGTAAAAAATGGAAGTATATTTGCGGGCGAGAAAAAAATATCCGGCTTGTGCCACAGCATTTCCCAAGAAAGGCGAAAAATTGTCCAAAACCGGAACGGCCAGCGCAAAATTTTTATTTCCCAGTTTGATGGAAGCGACAAAAGGTCGGCAAGCGGTTCGCTTTGCGCATCAGCCGGCACGAGTTTTTTAAATTCTTGGATTAAAAAATAGGAGTACCACTCCACTCCCGTTCTTTCCTTTTTATTCGCGCGCGAGGCGTCAATCGCTACAATCATATTGTTTTTTATCATAAGCTAAATTCTATAAAAAATCAATGGTTGGTGCACCTCTTTTTTAATTTTATGGCAAATGATATTATATATTGTAGCTTCGCGTTTATTGTCATTGCGAGCGAAGCGAAGCAATCTCGTATATTTATGGGATTGCCACGTCGTGGACTCCTCGCAATGACACAAAACTATGAACATCGTCGGGCATAAAAATATTATTTCATGTTTGGAAAAAGCCATGGCAAACGGCGCTCCGCACCATAGTTACATTTTTCATGGGCCGAAAAATATCGGCAAAGATACCGTTGCCCGCTGGTTCGCTTCAGAGCTTCTAAAAACTCCGGCGGAAAAATTATCCATTCATCCGGATTTTTTTGAAATTCATCCGGACGGGGTCATCAGCAAAGAACAAATTGACAGCGTGATAGAAAGAGTAAAGCTCACTTCTTGGGGCGGCGGGTACAAAGTTGTTTTGGTAGGCGACGCGCATAGCATGAATCTTTCATCTTCCAATGCTTTTTTAAAAACTCTGGAAGAGCCGCCGCAAAAAACCGTGATTATCCTCATCACTTCGGAATTGGGAAAAATCCTACCTACGATTATTTCACGCGCCGCAATTTTACATTTTCGGCCCGTGCTAAAAGATGACATCAGGCAATTTTTGAAAGACCGGCATAATTGCGCTGACGCTAAAAATGTGGCGAATCTTTCTTGCGGACGGCCGGGACGCGCCATTAGCGCGCTTACAAATCCCGACGAAATAAACTATGCGCCAAAAGTGGAAGAATTTTATAAATTATTTTTTGGCGCCATGTCTGAACGTTTTGCCGCTGCTAGCGCTATGCTTGGCAAAAAAAGCGAAGCGGATCGGGAAATAATCAGCAAGAAAATTGATTTTTGGCTGGAAATAATTCGCGACGCCTGCTTTTTTAAATATAATTTGCACGACAATGTTATTTTTTCCAAACAAACCGCGACTTTGGAAAAAATAGCGCGTGCAAAAACCGCCAGCGACCTCGCGGTTTTGGGCGGCAAGCTGATAAAAATGCGCGGCCTCGTTTCCAATAATATAAATATAAAATTAATGTTGGAAAATTTAATCATATGAAAAAAATCCATCTTGTGTTCGCGGCCGCCGCGATTCTTCTTTTTGCCGGAGCCGGCTGCAT
>CAZFZQ010000005.1:0-2026 GCA_964522845.1 uncultured Gammaproteobacteria bacterium
TTGCGGGTTGCGGTCGCGTCAATTGTTATTTCCGGCATTTTGCTTGGGGGCGGAGCGCTAATTTTTCGGAACACCAATTTTGTGCGCAATTTTCCGGTGGCGGGCAAAGCCATTGTCGCCCTAAAACAGGGCACGGGCCGAACGCGTTTTATCGCTTGGGAAATTGCCTGGAAAGCGTTCAAAGAGCGCCCGGTTTTTGGCTGGGGTCTGGAGAATTTTTATTATGCTTTTAACAAGAATTACAATCCGGAATCGCTGAAATATTCATATTATGAAACCTGGTTTGACCGGAGCCATAGCGTGATTTTTGACACGTTGTCGTCCGGCGGGGCAGTGGGCACGGTTTCTTACTTCGGCTTATTCGCCGCGGCGGAGTATTTATTATTTAAAGCTTGGCGCAAGGGGGTTCTCGATAAGCACGCTTTGGTATTTTTTTCGGTCATTTTTCTCACTTATTTAATCCAGATTTTATTTGTTTTTGATCAGCCCAGTTCATATTTAGAGCTTTATTTTTCTCTTGGCCTTGTTCTGGCATTAATTTCCGGAAAAAGGGAAGAGGTGGAGCCGAAGTATGCGCTCACGGGCATGAGTTTTTTCACGATTGCGGCCGCTGTTTTTATCGGATTTTTAATTTTATTTTTTTCCACCTCGATCAGAACCATTAAGGCGGCAGTGGGCATTATTGATGCGGAAAGAACTTTTGTGAATAATTATAAAAACGGGCTCGTGGCGTACAAAAATATTTTTTCCACAAAAACGCCGTTTATTGACGATATGCGCCTGACTATGGCAAAGAGGATAGCTCAGGTAAGTCCAGGCGTATTAAAATCATATCCTGATTACACTGAAGCGATATTATTTGCCAGAGAAGAGATATTAAAACAGACGAAAGAGCGAGCTATTGATGTTTATGATTTTATTGTTTTGGGGCAGATTGATGAACTTTTGGCCGCAACCGACCCCAAGTATCTTGATTCGGCGGAAGATTTTTTAGCCAAGGCGCGCGATCTTTCTCCTAAGCGCCAGCAGATATACTATTCTTGGGCGAGAGTTAAGGCGGCGAGAGGCGATGTTCTCGGAGCAATTAAACTAGTCCAGGAAGCATTGTCGTTTTATCCGCAGGTGTCCGATTCTTATTGGTATTTGGCCCTGCTTTACAATGACCAGGGAAATGACGCGCTGGCCTGGGATAATGTAAAGGGAGCGGTGAATAGAAATTATTCGTGGAAGGCGTTGCAAGAAATAAATTTTGCTATCGGTTTGGGAGAAAAGTTGAAGAAGGATACGGATTTGCCGGCGTTGTATTCGGCGGCCATAGCGCAAGATCCCTCCGCGGAAAATTATGCCCGGCTGGGCAATGTCTATAACCGTTTGGGAGATAGAGAAAAAGCCATAGAGGCCTATACGAAAGCCAAGCAGATAAATCCGGATTTATTTAAGAAATAATGACGAAGGGTACCCGAAGTATTTTATGAAAGATATCCACTTATTTATAGTGGATATTTTTTATACTTATCCACAGGTACTCCATTTTTTGTTTTTATATTATTCTTAAAAAAAGAGTTTACGGGAATTTATTTATTTAATTTTGGCTTAATTTACGTATTAAATATGGCGGGCGAAAGATTTTTAAAATATCTGAAAAATTAGCCAAAAGATGCTATACTATAAAGATAACAATTAAAAAATTAACTCTTAGATATTTTAAGTAATTTTCAATTACCTAAAAATATTCGTTTTTATATGGGAAATTTCATACAAAAACACAGAAAAACACTCTCTGTAGGTTTGTCTGTTGTTTGTTCAGTTTTTTTAGTGGCGGTAGTAGTGTCCGCGGCAACGACAATAGGTACGAATATCTCCACCGGTGGCACATTAACGGTTACCGGCGGCGTTGTAACATCTACATTGGATAGCGTAGTCATCGGTGGCACTACAAGAGCCGCGGGTAGTTTTACTTCATTAACTTCAACCGGCGTCTTCACCCCGACCGGCGGCATTTCAACTTCAACGTGGAACGGTGTTA
>CAZFZQ010000005.1:2126-27697 GCA_964522845.1 uncultured Gammaproteobacteria bacterium
GTGCTTCAACTGCCGGAACCGGCGCTTTCACTACTCTTTCAGCTACCGGCGTCTTCACCCCGACCGGCGGCATTTCAACTTCAACGTGGAACGGTGTTAATATCGGTGCTTCAACTGCCGGAACCGGCGCTTTCACTACTCTTTCAGCTACCGGCGTCTTTACTCCGACCGGCGGCATTTCAACTTCAACATTGAACGGAACTGTCATTGGCGGATCAACCGCGGCCGCAGGTAGTTTCACAACTGTCAACGTTGTTACGGCAATAAAGCCGACGGTGAATAATGCCGTTGATATTGGTACCACATCTTCTACGCTTGCCATAAGAAGCATTTATGCATCTAGTTCGTTAGCGGTTGGCGGTATGAATGCTACAACGACTATTAATTTTGGAACAGCTGGCACAACCGGTTCTGGCAATTTAGGAAAAGGTACGTGCATTGTGCTTACTGGCGGTGATGGAACTCTATATTTTATAAGCGCCACAAGCACTCCTTCAGCCGCGGCGCCGGGTTATTTATTTTATAGCACGGTTGATTGCAGATAATTTCCCCCCATAATAATTTATTTTTCTTATGAAAAAATTAATAATAATTCTTCTTGCCGTGCTGGTATTGGGGGCGCCCGGGGGATTGGTCAGAGCCGCTTATAACGATTTTCAAACCGATGGTGCCGTTACTGTAAATCTTATTGATCTGGTAATTTCAAATGGCGCCAGTGTTGAATCAATGACGGTTAATACGGGAAGTGTCAGCTTGACTGTAAAATCAGGAAGCACGATAACCGTAACATCATCAAATAAGCTAACGTTAGAAAGCACTTTAACCGGCAGTACGTTTTACTGTCCCGCCGGTGACTCCTCTTATGTTACTATAACCACTACCGTAACTTCCGAAACCGGAACCATAACGCCTTCATCTGGCGCATGCACCCCGAGTGGAGGCGGCGGCGGGGGAGGCGGAGGTCTCCCACCAACACCAACGCCGGTGGTAGTTACGCCCAGCAATCCCTCGGTTTCTATTAATACTAATGCAACAGAGGCAACCTTACATGATGTGGTGTTAGCCCTTTCAGCTACCAGCGCTAACCAAATGATGATTTCCAATAGCAATAGTTTTTCGGGCGGAGTTTGGGAAACGTATGCCACGAGCAAAAATTGGACACTGGCTTCAGGATTAGGAAAAAAAGTTGTTTATGCCAAGTTCAAGAGTTCTTCCGGCGGCATATCTGCGTTAGCAAGTGATGAAATAATGCTTCTTCCAGCCCCGGCTGTAGCGGGCATTACAGCAAGCGCGGGCGGACATGTGGGATTGTCGGATAATTTGGTAGCCGTTGATGTTCCGGCCAGCGCGGTTTCAAAAAATACGGATGTAACCATTACCGCCACTGCCGTTTTTACGGCGCCGACCGGAAATACCAAATTGGCGGGCAGCCAAGTATATGATTTTAAAGCGAATGCCGCGGGTACGGCTGTAAAAACTTTTAGTAAAGATTTGACCCTTACTTTCAAATATACAGCCGACGACATCAAGGGGCTTTCAGAAGGAAGTTTGGCTGTATATTATTGGGATACGGCGACGAGCAAATGGGTAAAGGTTGGCGGAACTGTTGACAAAGTTGCGAAAACCGTTACAGCCAAGGTCAATCATTTTACTTTGTTTGCCATTTTAGGTGAAGATAGCGCTACCGGCGGACAACTGGTAAAATTGAAATGTGATGCAACCAATAAATCGGTCTGTACGGCTGTATATTATGTAGGCAACGACGGAAAACGCTATGTCTTCCCCACGGAGAAAACTTTTTATACCTGGTATAGCGACTTTTCCGGAGTTAAGGAAATTAGCGCCACAGAACTTGCTTCATATAGGATTGGCGGTAATATTACCTATAAACCGGGAACCAGAATGGTAAAAATTACCACCGATCCCAAGGTTTATGTGGTATCTAAGGGAGGTGTGCTGAAAGAAATTGCCAGTGAAGCGGTGGCCACAGCCTTGTTTGGCGCTACTTGGAACAAACAAATAGATGATGTGCCGGATCCATTCTTTGTGAACTATACCGTAGGTAAAAAGGTGAGTGTAGCAAGCGACTATGTATCAGCAACGGAAAAAGCGGCGAGCACAGATATAAATATGGACAAAGGATTGTAAAAATAGTTGAATCATAAAAATCAGCCCCGAAGTCGGGGCTGATTTAGTTTATGGAAACAAGACACCCCCTCTGCCCTGCGGGCAAAGGGGTGCTAATTGCCTCAACCAATGCCTCAACGTTTGAGGAGGGGATAATAATTTTGTTTTGGTAATCTTTTAGCATTTCGCTTACATTGCCCACATCGGTGGCAACAATTGGCAATTCGGCGGCTACGGCCTCCAATATCACGTAAGGCGCGCCTTCTTTGACTGACGGCAAGACAAAAACATCAAACGCCTTCAAATATTGCGCCGCATTATTTTTTTCTCCCAATAATATAAATTTGTTTTCTAATTTGAAATTTGAAATTTGAAATTTGAAATTTTTGCGGAGCGCCCCCTCTCCAATAATAGCAAAAATCACATCCGGATTATTTATTTTTGCCGCGGCTTCTATTAAATAATTTAATCCTTTTGCCGGATAAAAATTAGCCACCGTGCCGATGATTTTTTTATCTTGCGGCAAATTTAATTTTTCGCGGGCATCTTGTTTTGTAAAAAAATCAATATTGGCGATAGTGTGATGCGCTATTTGCAATTTTTCCGGCGAACAGATTTTATAATTCAGCGCAATTTGTTTTTCTTTTTCTCCAAGAACAATAATTTTATCGCGCCAATAACTCGCTATTTTTTCCAAGAAAATATAAAGACCTTTTTTCAAAGCATTCATCGGTTCCGTAAATACCCAGCCATGCACCGTGTAAACAACTTCCGGCTTGTGGCTTGATAATACGGTTGCGAATGAGGCGATAATACCGGCCTTAGAACTATTGAGATGAATCGTATCAGGTTTTTCTTTTTCAAGATAATTTTTCATTTCCCAAACAGCAAAAATATCTTTAATCGGACTTATTGGTCGCACTAAATTTTTAAATTGATACGTAGTTATTTCGGCCTCGCGGCATTTTTCCAATAGATTGATTTTTGACGTTCCTTCGGATTTTCCGGAAGCAACGACAGCTTCATGAGTATCTTTTAGATTATTCGCCAAATCAAACACATAGCGTTGTGCGCCGCCCCAGTCGGGGATGGTTATAATATAGAGAATTTTTTGCTTATTTTGCATAAATTGCTAAATTGACGGATTGATAATATAATGATAAGGTATTTTATTGAATTAATCAAGGATTAACAGCTGATATGCATATTTTAATAACCGGTTCCAGCGGGGAGATCGGAACAAATTTATCGCTAAAATTACAGGAATTGGGGCATAAGGTGACGGGTGTGGATAAACGGCCGAACACTTGGACCGACAAAATTCCTACGATTTTGCAGGATTTATCCGTAAGATATACCAATTTTTTGGGCGGTATTGGTTATACGCCGTATCCAACGAATATAGATTTAGTCGTTCATCTTGCGGCCAATGCCAAGGTGCATGAGCTGGTAAAATACCCATCCCGCGCCATGGATAATATCACGGACACTTTTAACGTGGTGGAGTTTTGCCGGCAAAATAGCTTGCCTATAATTTTTTCCAGTTCGCGCGAGGTTTATGGCGATATCAATCGTTTTACCACGGATGAAGAACAAAGTAATTTTCGTTTTACCGAAAGCCCGTATTCAGCCAGCAAAATTTCCGGCGAAGCGCTGATTTATTCTTACGCCAAATGTTACCATTTGCCATATATTGTTTTTCGTTTCAGCAATGTCTACGGCCGGTATGATTCCGATATTGAACGCATGGAACGCGTGATACCTCTTTTTATCAAAAAAATAAACGCGGGCGAGCCGGTGACTATTTTTGGCAAAGACAAAATGTTAGATTTTACTTATGTTGATGATTGCGTGTCCGGCATTATTTCCGGCATTTTAAAATTATCATCCGGCGAAGTGAAAAATAAAACCATTAATTTGGCGTACGGCGAGGGGCATAGTTTGGTAGAAATGACAGAATTTATCGGCAAGGCGCTGGGCAAAACTCCGCAAACAATTATTGAAGAATCAAAAAAAGTCGGTGAAGTGGCAAGGTATATCGCGGATTTAACGCAAGCGAAAAATCTTTTGGGTTACAATCCGCAAACTAATTTGGAGCAGGGCATAAAAAAGGCCGTAGATTGGTGGTTGAATTATAAAAAAGAATTTGTTGTTGCGGAAGCGGGCAAAAAAAATATTGTTATTTTTTCCGCTTTTTACGAACCGTTTATGTCCGGCGCCGAACGTTTTGTAAAAGAAGTAACGGAACGGCTGGCTGATAAATATAATATTGTTATCATTACCGCCAAACTGCGCAAAGATCTTAAAGATGAAGAAGATTTTGGCAGATATAAAGTGGTGCGCGTAGGAACCGGCGATGCATTAGATAAGTTGCGTTATATTTATTTGGCGCCGCTCGCAGCCAAAAAATTTAATCCGGTTTTATTGCACGCGGTCATGGAATCGTATGCGGCCGGAGCGCTGTGGCGCGCGAAAAAAGTTTTGCCCGGCGTGCCTCGAATTTTAACTTTACAGTCAGGCGATTTAGATAAAAAGATTTATCAAAACATCCCGTGGCTCTGGAAAACGATTCATACGTCGCCCGATTATGTGACTGCTATTAGCAATTTTTTGGCGGATCGCGCGCGAAATTTGGGAGCGAAAAATATTTCGGTTATTCCCAATGGCGTGGATTTGGGGGAAGTAAAGGATGTTTTGGTAAATAAAGAAAACCGGTCAGCTAATCACCGCATCGTGTGTCTCGCGCGATTGTCTTGGGAAAAAGACCACAAAAATTTGGTGGCCGCCATGCCGAAAATTTTAGAAAAATATCCGGACGCGGAGTTGGTTTTAGCGGGCGATGGGCCGCTTTGCGAAAGTATCAAATCTCAAATTTTAAATCTCAAATTAGAAGATAAGATAAAACTATTAGGAAAGTTGCCGCATAAGACGGCATTGGAAGAGATGGCCAAAGCCGACGTTTTTATTTGTCCGTCGCTGGCCGAGGGCCTGGGCATTGTTTTTATTGAAGCGCAGGCCTTGGGCGTGCCGGCCATTGGCACCAGAGTCGGCGGCATACCGGATGTGATAGAAAATGGAAAAACAGGCCTTTTGATCGAACCAAATTCCAGCCAGGCGATAAGCGACGCGATTCTAAAAGTTTTTGCTATGGGCGCGGAGGAAAAAGAAAAAATGATTTCCGCAGCCAAAAAAAGCGCTGAACAAAAATTTAATTGGGACAACATTGCTAAAGAAGTTGATTCTCTTTATAATAAACTCTCATGAGAATTTTAATTTGTACCGGCATTTATCCGCCCGACATCGGCGGTCCGGCAACATACTCTAATTTAATATTTGAAGAATTAAAAAAACGTGGACATCGGGTTGATGTTTTAACGTATTCTTCTTCCTCTGCTTGCCCCGCGGAGCTCAAAGAGCGAAGTGGGGTCATTCCCGCGAAGGCTCGCCTCGCTGAAGCTTTGGCGAAGCGGGCGGGAATCCAGTTCGTGAACAAAAAATACTCATTACTAATAAGATATTTTTTATATTTTTTGAAAGTTTTGAAACTCGGAAAAAATGTTGATGTTATTTATGTTCAAGATCCGGTTTCCGTCGGGTTGCCGACGGCACTGGCGAATTTATTTTTGCGCAAGAAAATAATTTTGAAAATAGTGGGGGATTATAGCTGGGAGACGGCCCAGCAAGTTCAAAGTTTAAAGTTCAAAGTTCAAAGTTTAGATGAGTTTTATCCATTTATAAAAGAAAATTATCCGTTCAAAATTAAGCTTTTACAAAAAATACAAACTTGGGTTGCAAAAAGAGCAAATAAAATTATTACCCCAAGTTTCTATTTGAAAAATATTTTAACTAAAGGGTGGGGGATTGATGATAAAAAAATCAAAGTAATTTATAACAGTTTTGCTATACAAAATATTTTCTCCCCCTTAGATAAGGGGGAGTTAGAGGGGGTTGATAAATTTAAAATTCTCTCCGTCGGTCGCCTTGTCCCATGGAAGGGGTTTAATACTTTAATTGAAATAATGAAAGATACTCCGAATGTGGAATTGGAAATTATTGGCGACGGGCCATTAAAAGAGCAATTAGAGCTACAAGCTACAAGCTACAAGCTACAAGCTAACGTGAAATTGTTGGGAAAGTTAGCGCATGATGAAGTTGTGCAAAAAATGTATTCAAGTGATTTGTTTGTTTTGAATAGTGCCTATGAAGGCCTCTCACACGTGATTTTGGAAGCCATGGCCGTAGGATTGCCTGTGGCGGTTTCGCGTGCCGGGGGAAACACCGAACTTGTCGGCGAAAATGAAGAACGGGGATATTTATTTGATTATAATCATAAAGAACAGATTAGGGAAAAAATAAATTATATTATTTCACATCCTGAAGAAGCGAAAGAAAAATCAAAAAAAGCCTCCGCCTGGGGCGGAAACTTTTCCAAAGATAAGATGATAAACGAATTAGAAAAAATTTTAAATTAAGCCTTTTCTTTAACCTCTTCCGCCCCAGCCTTTAGTTCTTCCGCCTGCTCTTTATCAATTTCTAAAAGCAGGGCTTGAAATTCTCCGGTATGCGTTTTTTCTTCTTTGGCGATATCCAAAAGAATATTTTTTATTTTGCCGGATTTTGCCATGGCCGCCAGTTGTTCATAAAGAGAAGTGGCGTCAAGTTCGGCAATCATTCCGAGCCGGCAAATTTCGCGATCAATATTTTTTGGGTCAACTTTGGACAGGTCTAATGGTGCTTGTGATAGCATATTTGTTATTTAATTATCTTACTTATTAGTATAATTGGTAATTTGGAAATAAGCAAAATTAGATACTGCCACTTGGGTTTGTGTTTCCAAAAATAATAAAGCAGGGATTGGCTGTACATGCGCTGTTTTTTTATAGTGGGAACTTGGGAAAAACTTTCTCCGCCATAATGAATAATTTCCACTTCCGGAGAATATAAAATTTTATATCCCGCGGTTCGGGTTCTTTTGCAAAAATCAATTTCTTCAAACCAGACGAAAAATTTTTCATCTAATAAGCCAATTTTATCAAACACTTCTTTTTTTATGAGCATAAATGAACCCTGAATCTGTTCAACAAAATCTTCCGCAGTATAATTAAAATCATCTTGGTAATAATTTTTCAAGGCTTTCCAGTTTGGGAATAGTTGTTTCATTTTTCTGGGAAAAATGAGCTGAGTGGCGAGGGTGGGATTTTTGCGCACGGTTTTTTGCTGGCTCATGTCTTTGTTGTAAGTCCTCGCGCCCAAAATGCCGGCATCCGGTTTTGCCTCCAAAATTTTAACTGCTTTCGTGAGGGCGTTATTTAAGATAATCGTATCCGGATTTAATATCAAAATATATTCTCCTCCCGCTAATTTTATCGCTTGATTATTGGCCGCGGCAAAACCGCGATTTTCTTTATTTTCAATGAGGCGCGTTTGCGGATATTTTTCTTTTACCATTTTCGCGCTGTGGTCGGACGAATTGTTATCAACGATAAAAACTTCAAAATCAATATCTTTTGTTTCGCGATAAATAGAGGCCAGACATTCGTCCAAAAGCTGTCTTGTATTCCAATTCACGATAATGATTGAGAGAGTCATATTTTAATTATGGCTTATTTTAGCGAAAAAAGCAAATCGATGCTGGGCTTGATTTTTTAGAGCAAATCGTATAATATAATGGTATATTAATAAGGTATTTATGAAAAGCGCTTTAATTACAGGGGGCGCCGGTTTTATCGGTGCGCATCTTTCCAGATTTCTTTTAAAAGAGGGTTACAGCATTATTTGCGTTGACAATTTTTCCACCGGTAGCAAAGCGAATATTTTCGATCTTTCGGAGAATGAAAATTTTGAACTTTGGGAGCACGATATTACGATTCCGCTCCAAATTGATAAAAAAATTGATTGCATTTATAACCTCGCTTGTCCGGCTTCGCCCGTGCATTATCAAACCGATCCCGTGCATACGGTAAAAACTAACACGCTGGGCGCGATAAATTTATTAAATTTAGCGCATCAATATAAAGCCAGGATTCTTCAGGCCTCTACATCGGAGGTTTATGGAGATCCGCTGGAGCATCCGCAAACGGAAAATTATAAGGGCAGCGTCAACCCGATCGGCCCCCGGGCGTGTTATGACGAGGGAAAAAGAGTGGCCGAAACTTTATTTTTTGATTATCATCGCCAGAATAATGTGGAAATAAGGGTGGCGCGTATTTTTAACACTTACGGGCCGGGCATGGCGAAAAATGATGGGCGCGTGGTTTCCAATTTTATCATGCAGGCGTTAAATGGCGCGGATATTACGATTTATGGCAATGGCGAGCAAACACGTTCGTTTTGTTATGTCTCGGACACGGTGCGCGGCCTTTATAAATTGATGAACGTGGAAAATTTTACCGGGCCGGTAAATATCGGCAATCCGGTAGAATTAAAAATTGTTGATATCGCGAAAAAAATTATTGAGCTGACAGGGTCGCGTTCTAAAATAATTTTTAAGCCCCTGCCGCAGGACGATCCTCGCCAGCGGAAACCGGACATAAGTTTGGCGGCAACGAAATTGAACTGGCACCCGGAAGTTAATTTGGCTGACGGCTTTAAAGAAACGATTGAATATTTTAAGAATAAGATATGATGAAAATTTTGATGGTTAGCTTGGACGGATCGATTTTAGAGCCGAATTCAAACTCCGCCGGCCGCATGAAAGATTATGGTTCTATTTGCGATGAATTGCATATTTTAGTTTTGAAAGGAGCGGGCGATCGCGTAAAAATATCAGAAAATGTTTTTGCCTATCCTTGCGGAAGCTCAAGAATCGCGGCGATTTTTTCCGCCACAGGGGCGGGAAAAAAAATATTATCCGCAGGCGGACAATGGATTGTGACTTCACAAGATCCGTTTGAAACCGGATTTATTGCTTGGCGCCTGGCAAAAAAAATTGGCGCGCCGTTTGAGATCCAGCTGCATGGAGATTTTTACGGAAACAAATATTGGAAACGCGAAAGAATTTTGAATTTTTTCAGATTTTATTTGGGGAAATTTATCTTGCGCCGAGCGGCGAGCGTTCGCGTGGTGAGTCGGCGGATTGCGGAATCTTTATCTTTCGTGCGTGATAAAAATATTTTTGAAGTGCCAATTTTTTCTACTATGGAAACGGTTTTGGCGGAAAAAAATAAAAAACCATCAGAATTTTTAACGCTTCTTGCGGTTGGCAATCAGGTGCCGGTAAAAAATCATAAATTATTGATTGAAGTATTTGCGGAAATAAAAAAAGAATTGCCGGAGGCGAAATTGGTTATTGTTGGTGAAGGCCCGGAGAGGAAAGCGTTGGAACTGCTCACTGCTCACTACTCACTACAAACCAATGTGGAGCTGACGGGACATCAAAATAATTTGGCGAAATATTATCAATCCGCGGATATATTTGTCCATCCGTCGCTCTATGAAGGCTGGGGCAGGGCGGTAGTAGAAGCGGCTGCGTACGGCTTACCGATCATAATGACTGACGTTGGTTTGGCTGGTGAAATTATAAAAGATAATGAATCCGGATTGATTGTGGCGGTAAATAATAAAGAAGCTTTGAAAAATGCGATATTAAAGCTGGCAAAAGATGAAGCGCTGCGGAAAAGATTGGGCGAGGCCGCGAGACAAGCAATATCCGGATTGGATAAAAAAGAAGATTTTTTAAATAAAATAAAAAAAGCTTGGGAAAACATTTTTATACAGCCGCAAAAAAATGTGAAAAATTATTTCAGTAAAAACAAAATTATTTTTTGCATTTTATTTTTCGCGATTGTTCTACGGCTGGCCTACTTTGGCATTATTTTAAAAAATTTCGGCGATGCGGGGTTTTATATTACAAAAAACGGGGATTCGGCTGAGTATTATAATGCCGCCAAAAATATTTTGGAACGCGGAATTTTTTCTATCGCGGATGCCGCGCCATTTGTTTTGGAAAATTTCAGAACGCCAGGGTATCCGGCGTTCATAATTATTTTTTATAAAATTATTCCGTCCGTGGCTTGGGTGATTTTTTGGCAGAATATCATTTTTGTCGGATTTATTTTTGCGGTTTATCTTTTTGTTAAAAATAATTTTAGCCGGATAGCGGCACTGATTATGGCGGCATTTTTATCTTTTGAGCCGTCAATAATTTATTTGAATAATCAGCTTTTATCGGAAAATATATTTACTATCGCGGTTTTTGCGGCTTTTGTTTTTTCTTTGGGTGCTATTTATAAGCGCAGTTATTTCGCCGCCATCTCCGGATTGTGCCTTGCTGCGGCTCTTTATCTGCGGCCGATCGGGCAGTATCTTCCGGTAATTTTCGGCATATACTATCTCGCGGCCGTGCTGGCGCGTAAAATTTCTTGGAAAAAATTTATTTTAATTATTTTGCTCTCCACGGCGAGTTTTGGCGTGGCGATATTTCCTTGGCTCGCGCGCAATAAAAAAGAGTTTGGCCGGTATGAAATGGCTTCGTCGTCTTCAATAACCTTAAGCAGATATTCGTTGGCTATTGCCAGTAATTTAAAAGAAAACGACGGTTGGATAGGGCCTTCCGCTGCCGGCCCGCTTGTTTATTATATCGCTTCGCATCCGTTTGTTTTTGGAAAAGTTTATATCATGTCACTTACGATGTTTTTTGGAGGCGACAGCTATCTTTTGGTTTTTGACCGGCTGTGGCCGGGTCTGGAAAATCAGCGGCTTCAAACATACTGGCCGCGGACGTTTCCCGAAATGTATAAGTATCTTTGGGGCCACAAAGACGCGGAAGCCGCGATTTTCTGGCTTGGGAAAATTGTCAGAGCCGCCATTATTTCATTATTTTTGGCTGGCGTTTATTTCGGATTTAAAAATAAAAAAAATCAGTTTATTCTTTTTGGGATGGCGCTTTTAATATTTTATTTGACCTTTGCGGCCGGCGCCGTGAGCTACACGCGTTTTCGTTTCGCGGTGGAGCCGTATATTTATACTTTTGTTGGCATCGCCATAGTCAATATCTTTTATAAAAAAAGAAAAAATAATTCGAAGGATCTTTTAATTATTACGCAAAAAGTTGATGAAAACGATCCGGTCTTGGGTTTTTTTCACCGCTGGCTGGAAAAGATTTCTCAAAAAACCGATAAAGTCTATGTGATTGCGAATGAGGTTGGCGAATATCGTCTTCCTTCAAACGTTTCCGTTTATTCTTTGGGCAAAGAAAATGGACGCAGGAAGATTTCCCGCTATTTAAAATTTATTTTTTTCATCTTCAGCCTGACGCCAAAAGTTTCTGGCGCTTTCATACATATGTGTCCCGAGTACGCACTTATCGCCGGGCCGATATTAAAAATTTTGCGGAAAAAATCAGCGCTGTGGTATGTCCATAGAAGTTTGAACTGGAAGCTGAAAATGGCGGAAAAATTTGTCGATAAAATAGCCACCACCACTAAAGAAAGCTGTCGTTTGGAAAGTAAAAAAGTAGAGATTTGGGGGCACGGCATTGATGTTGATTTTTTTAAGCCGGCGGAAAAAGGCGAGCACGACGATTTTTTAAAAATCGTAAGCGTCGGCCGCATCAGTCCGATAAAAAATTATGAAATACTTGTTGGTGCGGCAAAAATTTTAAAAAATAATGGAGTTGAAAAATTTGAAGCGGATATTTTTGGCGCGCCGGTCTATAAGGCCGATAAAGAATATTCGGCGCGGCTTAAAGACGAAGTATCAAAGAGTGGTTTGGAAAATATTATCAGGTTCAGGGGCGCAGTTCCTTATAATGAAATGCCGGTTGCTTTATCCGATGCGGATTTACTGGTCAATCTTTGCCCCGCGGGCGGGCTGGATAAAGCCGTTCTTGAAGCGGCCTCCGAAGCGGTACCGGTTATGGTTTCCAATAACGGATTCAGAGAGTTCCTTGGTACGTATCAAAATCGTTTTCTTTTCAAGGAAAATGACGCGGAAGATTTGGCGGAAAAAATAAAGGATTTTAAAAATTCTTCCGACGGGCGTGAAATTGGTTTGTATTTGCGCGGCCAAGTTGAAAAATATCATAATCTTGATAAACTTACAGATAAAATAATTATGACTTTATGTTGAACAAACTATGGCATTTAAAGTATCTTTTGAAGAGGCACGTGTTGCTTCAGATTGAAACTGGAAAACCGGGCAAATTTTTTCATTGGATAAAAAGCATAATAAAAAATAAACTTTTTGGTTATCCTTATCTGGCTATCGTGGAGACCGGAAATATTTGCAATATTCATTGCGCCACTTGTCCCACGCCGCATGAACGGCTCGGCCGGCCGAAAGAAAATATGTCGCTCGAAAATCTTAAAAAAATAATTGATAATATAAAAGACGACGTGCACGTTGTCCTGCTTTATAACACCAACGAACCCCTGCTCAATCCGAATTTGGGGGAAATGATTGCCTATGCCAACGGAAAAAATTTATACACTATGATTTCAACCAACGCTACTTTACTTGACGCAAAGAGAAGGGATGAAATTTTTAAGAGCGGATTGGATGAAATTTTGGTTTGCCTGGACGGTACAACTAAAGAATCGTATGAGGCATTCCGCGTCGGGGCGAATTTTGAAACAGTCAAACAAAATATCGCGGATTTGTGCCGCGAAAAAAAGGAGAAGGGGTATAAAAAACCGTTTATAGAATTGCAATTTATTTTAAATCGTCTGAACCAAGATGAAGTGCCGGAAATACAAAGATTATCAGCCGAATGGGGTGTAGACCGTCTGCATATTAAATCTTTTGCTTTGGGGGAATATATTTATAGCAAAGAAGAAATACGTGCGATGGGAGAAAAATTCTTGCCCACAACGGAAAAATATGGAAAAGTCACCTATAATAAAAGCGATCAGGGAATCATTAGTATGAGAAGGAAAAGGGAGAAAAATTGGTATTGCCGCCTCGCCAGAGATCATGCTGTGGTTCTTGTGGATGGACGTTTAGCAATGTGTTGCTATGACATCAAAGGAGAATATGTTTATGGCAATTTATTGGAGAAAAATTTAAAAGAAATTTGGTTTAGTGAAGAAGTCAAAAAACGGCGCAAAGCGGCGGAAGAAGGGCGTTATCCGTTATGCAACGTTTGCGGAGAATATTAAAATATGGACAACCCTACAAACAAAAGAAATATCGGTGTCGGATGCGCTGACATCGGGCAGAAAGAAAAAGATTATGTAAATGAGGTGTTAAATTCCGAGAGGCTTTCATACGGCAAATTTATTGCGGCTTTTGAAAATGAATTTGCCAAAGCGCACGGCGTGCGCCATGCTATTATGGTGAATAGCGGTACGAGCGCGCTTAGAATCGCGGTTGCCTGTCTAAAAGAATTTGGCAATTGGCAGGACGGCGATGAAGTGATAGTGCCGGCCGTTACATTTGTTGCCACCTCCAATGTTATTCTTGATCGCGGCCTGATGCCGGTTTTTGTTGATGTTGATTCCAAGACATATAATATTGACGCCGCAAAAATAGAAGAAAAAATTACGCCGAAAACGCGGGCTATTATGGCTGTCCATCTTTTCGGCCAGCCCGCGGAAATGGAGCCGATTATGGCTATCGCCAAAAAACATAATTTAAAAATTATTGAGGACTCGTGCGAAACAATGTTTGTGAAATATAAAGAAAAGCCGGTCGGATCGTTCGGCGACATTTCTTGTTTTTCAACCTATGTCGCGCATCTTTTAGTGACCGGTGTTGGCGGTTTGGCTCTGACCAATAATGATGAACTGGCCGTTATTATGAAAAGTTTAGCCAATCACGGGCGCGACAATATATATATGAATATTGATGATGACGACAATTTGGATCGCGATAAACTCGCGATGGTTGTTAATCGCCGTTTTAATTTTATCCGCCACGGATATAGCTTCAGGGCCACGGAGATGGAAGGCGCGCTGGGCTTGGCGCAGCTGGAAAGAAAGGATGAAATTTTATCAAAACGGCAGAAAAACGCGGAGTATCTTACGCTTCATTTGCAAAAATATGAAAATTATTTGCAGTTGCCGTGGCATCCGACTTATGCCGGACATGCCTTTATGATGTACCCGATAATGATAAAACATACAAGAATTGATAAAAAAGATTTGGTGCTTTTTCTTGAGGAGAAAGGAATTGAAACCAGAGATATGCTGCCATTGATTAATCAGCCGGCGTACATAAAACTTTTCGGAAATTTGGAAGAAAAGTATCCGGTTGCCAAGTGGATAAATAATAATGGTTTTTATATCGGCTGCCATCAAAAACTCGGGACGGAAGATTTGGATTATATTGTCAGCGCGTTTGATGATTATTTAAAAAAATATGCCTAAAAAAGCTTTAATTACGGGTATCACGGGCCAAGACGGTTCTTATTTGGCTGAATTTTTATTGGAAAAAGGATATGAGGTGTGCGGCATTGTGCGCCGCGCCTCAACATTTAACAGATGGCGCCTGCATCATTTGCACAAATGTTTTTTTGACAGAAATTTAAACTTTCGTTTGGAATATGGCGATCTGACCGACCCCCTGAGTTTGATGAGTATCATGAAAAAATTTATGCCGGATGAGGTCTATAATCTCGGCGCCCAATCGCATGTCCAGGTTTCTTTTGAGACCCCGGAATACACCGCCAACTGTGATGCCTTGGGCGCGCTTCGCCTAATTGAGGCCATGAAAACCGCGGGGATTGATAAGTCGGCGAGATTTTATCAGGCTTCCACCAGCGAACTTTATGGCAAAGCGGTGGAAACGCCCCAAAATGAGGAGACGCCTTTTTATCCCCGAAGTCCGTACGGCGTAGCCAAGCTTTATGCTTTTTGGATCGTTAAAAATTATCGCGAGGCGTATGATTTTTTCGGGTCAAACGGCATCTTGTTCAACCATGAGTCGCCGAGAAGAGGCGAAAATTTTGTCAGCAAAAAAATAACCAGCGCTTTGGCCAAAATAAAATTGGGTTATCAAGACAAGCTGGTTTTAGGAAATCTCAATGCCCGGCGCGACTGGGGCTATGCTAAAGAATTCGCGGAAGCCATGTGGCTCATCTTGCAGCATGATAAGCCGGATGATTTTGTTATTGCCACGGGCGAGACGCACACGGTGCGCGAATTTGTGGAAGCGGCGGCCAAGTATTTGGATATTCCCTTGGTCTGGGATGGCGAAGGGCGAATGGAAAAAGGAGTAAACGGGGCGACGGGCAAAGTGATTATTGAGCTTGATAATCGCTATTTGCGGCCGGCGGAAGTGGATATTTTGCGCGGCGACATCAGCAAGGCGAAAAGCGTTTTAAATTGGCAGCCGAAAACCACCTTTGAAACATTAGTGAAGATGATGTGTGATTTTGACTTGGAGCACGCGAAAATAAACGGCAACGGAATTTTAATTGATTACTAATATGGCCGGTAAGAATATTTTAATTTTGGGGCACAGCGGTTTCGTTGGCCGCGCTCTTGTCCGCCGGTTGAAGGAAACCGGGGACAATTTGTTTTTAGCTTCAAAAGACGGCGGCGGTGAACAAGGCGATTTGAAAGATAAAAATTTTTGCGAACGGATTTTAAAAGATATTGATATTGTTTATTATCTGGCCGGATGCAAGAAAAATATCGCCTTCCATATGGCGGAACCGTTTTATTTTTTTACGGAAAATGTTTTGCCGCTCACAACTTTTCTTGACGCGTTAAAAAATTCAAAAGCCAAAAAAATTATTTATTTAAGTTCAATAATTATCAATTATATTAATTCCGAAGAGAAAGATGGATATATTTTGGGAAAATATGCCAACGAACTGATGTTAAAAACATTTGCCGCGCAATTTCCGCAGATTGAAACTGTTGTACTAAGATCGGCTCCGATTTATGGCCCGGGCGATAATTTTGACGCGAAGACGGCGAATTTTATTCCTTCAATGATAAATAAAGTCGCCGCAAGCGAAAAAGCGGTTGAAGTTTGGGGAACCGGAAAAAGAAAAATGCAATTTATTTATATAGAAGATTTGATTGATAATTTAATAGCCGCAAGCGGCGCTTCCAACGGGGTTTATAATATCGGCAACAACGAAGCCGCCGCGGTTTCGGAAATTGCGGAAACAATCATTAAGAAATTTGGCAAGCAACTAATCCTTGAATTTAACGCGACCATGCCCGATAAGGCCACTAATCTTGCAGTCTTCAATAATCTGTCCGCGCCGGCCTATAATTTGGAAAGAGGGCTTGATAAAACAATCAAATATTTTCAAGAAAATATTTTATGAATAAAATCCTCATAATCATTCCAACTTACAATGAAGAAGAAAATATTATCGGACTGATAGATGAAATTTTTTCTTTGAATTTGGGAGCGGACGTTTTAGTTGTGGACGATGGCAATGATAACGCTGGCAATTTGATAAAAGAAAAACAAAAGAGCCGCGCCAATTTATTTTTAATAAAAAGAGCGGGAAAGGGCGGCCGCGGGTCCGCGGTTTTGGAAGGAATGCAGTTTGGTTTGGATAAAGGCGTCTACGAAATTTTTGTGGAGATGGATGCTGATTTTTCACACCAAACCAAAGAATTGGCCGGGCTCGTCGCGGCCGCGGAAGAAAATTGTACGGTTATCGCCTCAAGATATGCTAAGGGCAGTCGGATAGATAATTGGCCGGCGGGGCGCCGTATTTTCAGCCGGATATCCAATTTTTATGCCGATTTTGTTTTGGGTATCGGCCTTCATGACTATACGAACGGTTTTCGCGCCTACCACAAAACCGCCATTTCAAAATTGGATTTTGAAAAAATAAGGGCATCCGGTTATGTTGTTTTATCTGAAGTGGCTTACCAATTATTTAAAAAAGGAGTTCGCTTTATTGAACGCCCGGCGCATTTTGTCAACCGCAATCGCGGCATTTCTAATTTTTCTTTGAAAGAAATCCGTGAGGCATTCACCTCCATTTTAAAAGTAAGATTTGGTTCGGCCGAAGTCGTGATAAAAAAAATAGCAATTATTATTCTATTTGCCGCCGCTGTTTTTTTGTCGGTTTTCAAGTTAACGCAAAGCCCGCCAATCTGGACAGATGAAGGCATTTTCATCCAAGCGGCTATGAATTTGGCTGATAGCGGAAAAATGGCTCTGCAAACCGCGCCCGGCGTTATTTTGCCGTCGGTGACGATAACTTGCGGCTACCCCGCTCTTTATCCTATCAGTTTAGTTTTCAAATATTTTGGCGCCGGCATCTTGCAGGCGAGGATCGTTGCTATAATTTTTCTTTTGCTCGCGGTTTGGTTTTTTTATCGGCTGGCTAAGAATTCTTTTGTGCCAAAAGTTGCGCTATGGGCCTTGGCGCTTTTAGTGACTTTTCCGCCGTTATACGGCATTGGTAAAAATGTTTTGGGTGAAGTTCCGGGAATGTTTTTTCTGCTCGCGTTTTTATTTTTTGTAAATCAAATTGAACGCGGGGGCGGCAGCCGCAAAGATCGCAATTTTATTTTTGCGGGTCTTGCGGCCGGATTTTGCATCGCGACAAAACCGACCTTTCTGGTTTTGTTGCCGGCCGCGGCCGCGGCATATCTGTTCTTTGCCGGAAAAATAAAAATTAATTTTAAGGAAACGTCACTGTTGTTTTTGGCATTTTTGTCGCCAATCGCGCTATGGTTGAAATTTCAGTTCGGCCCGGGTGATTTTTTATCAGGAGTCCTGGGGTTTTATGTTTTTCCGCACGCGCTGGGCGACGTTCGGCAAACGATTGTCACCAATTTTTTGCGTTTTTTCAGGGAATGGAGCCCGGCTTATTTTTTTGCGGTTTTCATCTGTTGGCTATCTGCTTTCTCAATAAAATTTTTCAGAAAAGAAAAAAAGGCGTCTTTGGCGGAGACCGCGGCTATCTTTTTTTCCGGGCTGATATTTCTGGCGTATTTGCGCACGCCCGGATGGTATAAAAATTTTTTTCCGGCCATGATGCTCGCGCTTCTTTATTTTCCCGCGTCAATTTATGCGATTTTTGAATTTGTATCCGGGCACACGTGTTTTTTTAAAAAATCGCTGGCTAAATTCTTTGCCGCAGCCGTTATTTTTCTTCTTGTGGCCGTGAATGCGTATAAATTGATTTTCAGTTCCTGGGTGGCTGATAATTATCAGAGTTCTGCCACGCAAGCGCTCGCTGATTATTTTTCCGGCCATCACTATGAAAATGTTTTTGTATATAACGCGCCGGAAACGGTTATTTTCTTGCGCACCAAAGATTATTACCAGTTTTTGGAACCAACAAATTATATAAAAATCGGCGAAGACCAATTGGATTATCTTTCTGGCGGCAAAGCTGATTTTGTGGTTATCGGTGAAAGCTTTTATAATAGGGATAGAAGATATTTTAATTTATACAAGGTTAAAGATACGGTGGATAGATTCTTGATATTAGAGAAAATTATCAATAAATAATATGAAATTAGTATTCATACAATCCGATCCTTTTGCTTGGATAGGGAAAATGAGCATCTCCGCCGTTTTAAAACAGGCGGGGCATGAGTGCGAACTTTTCATAGAACCGGCGGAGAAGAATTTGATAGAAGCAATCAGCGCGGAAAAGCCCGATGTTGTTGGATTTTCAGCCACCACCGGAACTCATCTTTGGGCGCTCCAAAGAGCGAAAGAAATAAAAGAAAAGTTGGGCTTGGCGGTTATTTTCGGCGGACCGCACGCGACATATTTTCCGGAAATTATAGAAGACAAAAACGTGGATATGGTTTGCGTGGGCGAAGGAGAAGGAGCTGTTTTAGAATTATTTAACAAACTCAAAAATAAAGAAGATGTCACAAATATAAAAAATTTATGGGTAAAGAAAGACGGCGTAATTTATAAAAACGAGATAAGGCCGCTTATTCAAGAACTTGACGCCTTGCCGTTTCCGGATAGGTCTTTGTACTACGGCAGATATGATTTTTTGGAGCATCAAAACAGCAGGGAATTTATATTGATGCGAGGGTGCCCGTACCGATGCTCATTTTGCTACAATCACTCAATGCAAAAGATGTACGCCGGCAAAGGCGAGTATGTCCGTTATAAAACCGTGGATCGCGCTGTGGAGGAGCTTCTTGATGTTAAAAATAAATGGGGGCTGGGAAGCGCCATGATTTTTGACGAAGTAATGTTTTTGAATAAGGAATGGCTGTTTTCTTTCTTGAAACAATACAAAGAAAAAATCAACGTGCCTTTCGCCTGCGAAGCCAGGGCAAATTTGTTGGACGAAGAAATATGCGAAAAATTAAAAGAAGCCGGCTGTATTTGCGTAAGAATCGGCCTGGAAAGCGGGTCTAATAAAATAAGAAATGAAGTTTTGAAAAAAAATCTTCAAGACGAACAAATAGAAAAAGCGGCGCGTTTGTTAAAACAGGAAAAGATTCTTTTGGAGACGTACAATATGGTCGGCCTGCCCAGGGAAACGCTTGAAGACGCTTTTGAAACATTGTCTTTCAATAAAAAAATAAAGGCCGATTACGCTTGGTGCTCAATCTATCAGCCGTATCCAAAAACGGACTTGGCGGAATTGGCCGTCGCGGACGGTATTTTAGACAAAGAATTTTGGAACAATTTGGATCCATCATTTTTTATAACAACGCAGATGAGGATTGAAAACAAAAATGAAATTATTAATTTGCAGAAATTTTTCGCCCTGGCTGTCCGATTCAACATACCGAATTTTGTCGTGAGATGGCTGATAAAATTGCCGCCCAACAAAATTTATAATTTTATTTTTAAAGCCGGCTATGTTTATCTGACGTTAAAAACAACAAGAATGGGGATAAAAGGAATTTATAAGCTGGGAAAACTCACAAATAATTATTTTGAAAAGAAAAATATAGCGGCAAGTTGATTCTTTTTATTTGCAATCTGATTTTTAATATGAATAAATTATCCATAATTATACCTGTTTATAACGAGCGGGATACGATTTCAAAAATTTTATCAAAACTTGATGAAGTTAATTTTAATGATGTGGAAAAAGAGATTATTATCGTGGATGACTGCTCCACGGACGGGACGCGGGATATTTTGAAAGGGCTGGAGAGTAAATATAAAATTATGTATCACGAAAAAAATCGCGGCAAGGGCGCGGCATTGCGCACGGGATTTCGCGAGGCGACGGGCGATTGGATCGTGGTGCAGGATGCGGATTTGGAATACGATCCGAATGATTTGAAAAAAATGCTGGAAGAAATGCGGCAACCGGGCGTGGAAGTCGTCTATGGCTCAAGGCACATGAATAAAAATTATTGGACTGAAAGAAAGTCCGGACATTTTTTTGCCATGGGCGGTATTTTTCTCACGTGGCTTACTAACTTGCTTTACGGAACTGGAATTACGGATGAACCAACTTGCTATAAAATGTTTACAGCTGATTTGCTGCGGAATTTAAATTTGCAGTGCGAGCGGTTTGAATTTTGTCCCGAAGCAACGGCCAAGGTTGCCAAGCGAAAAATAAAAATTCATGAAATCCCAATAGAATATTTTCCGCGTCATAAGGATGAGGGGAAAAAAATAAATTGGCGCGATGCCGTGGAGGCGATTTGGACGCTTATTAAATATAAATTTAAGGACTAATATGGCGAAGGTTTTATTAATCAATCCGCCTTGGGTAATCGGCGAAAATAAAAATTTATGGAAGCACGTGGCCAGCTCCTGGCCTTCTTTGGGTTTGGGCTACATTGCCGCCGTGCTGGAGCGCGACGGACATGAAGTAAAATATATAGATTGTTCGGCCGAAGAACTGACCGTTGGCGACATGGATCGCGTTTTGGAAAATTATAAAGATATGGATTTTGTGGGAATTACCGCCACCACCCCGCTTATAAATAATGGTTTAGCAATTGCTGTTTTGGTAAAGAAAAAAAATTCCAATATAAAAGTAATTTTTGGCGGCGTCCATCCGTCTATTTTTTCCGATGAGGTTTTAGCTGATGAAAATGTTGATTTTGTGGCTCTTGATGAAGGCGAAGAGATTATGTCTGAATTGGTTTTGGGAAAACCGCCCGCGGAAATTTTAGGCCTTTGCCACAAAGAAGGCGGTAAAATTTTTAAAAATCCCATGCGGCCGTTAATTGGCGATTTGGATACGATCCCGCCTCCGGCATATCATTTGATGCCCATAGAAAAATATTATCCGGCCATCGGCAGCGTGAAGCGCCTGCCGGCTATGATTCTTTTTGCCACTCGCGGCTGTCCCGGCCGGTGCACTTTTTGCTACCGCACTTTTCATGGCATCGTGCGCAAACGTTCGGCCAGAAACATCATTGACGAGATAAAAATTTTGCAAAAAAATTACGGCGTGCGCGAAGTGTCTTTTTATGATGATACCTTTACGCTTTTTAAAGATGTGGTGCGCGAATTTTGCGAGATCATAAAAAATGAAAAGATTGACCTTACCTGGTCGTGTTTTACGCGCGTTGATCATATCAACGAAGAGCTTTTGAAAATGATGAAAGACGCGGGCTGCCACTTGATTCTCTTCGGAGTGGAGTCGGCGGATGAAGAGGTTTTGAAGAATATAAATAAAAGAATTTCTTTGGACAAAGTGAAGGAAGCGGTGGCCACTGCCCGCCGCGTGGGCATTGAAACCCGCGCTTCATTTATGTTTGGCAATCAAGGCGAAACTGAAGAAACCATTAAAAAAACCATCGATTTTTCTTTAGAGCTTGATCCGGATGAGGCGCAATTTAATATCGCCACTCCTTATCCTGGCACGGAAATGTTCACTTGGGCCAAAATGAACGGGTATATTAAAAGTTTTAATTGGAATGATTACAGTATGTCTAATGTGGTTTTTGAAATGCCGGGCGTGAGCAAAGAAATGCTGGAAAAATATTATAAAGAAGCGCATCATAAATTTTATTTCCGGCCGAAAATTATTTGGCGCCGTTTGATGCGCGTGCGAAGCTGGGAACAATTCAAGCAGGAAGCGCGTGGCGGGCTGGCTTTGTTTAATTTTTTCTACGCCAAGGAGTAAAATCTTACATCCTCCCTCTTTGTAATCAAAGGCCTCCGGCTCGGTCAGAGAACGAACACTTGCCATTTTACCGGCTCGGAGAGGGGAGGTGGCCTCTTGGCCGGTGGGGGATTCTTGAATGATTTTAACTATGTTATCTAAAATTAAAAATAATCTTTTACTTCTTATTCTTTTGGGCGCTTTCGTCCTCGGTTTGTTTTATTCGTTTCATTTTGCCATCAGGCCGGTTGTCGATGCCAGGGCATACGATACTATCGCGGCCAATTTAGCGGCGGGGCGCGGTTACAGAGAAAATCTTTCTGTCTCAATTCAAGATGATCATGGAGTTGTGCGCGTGGGGCCGCTTTACGAATATTTTTTAGCCGCCATTTATAAAATTTTCGGCCATCATTACGGTGCGGTCTGGGTTATCCAAAATATTTTACATGTTTTAAGCGCTCTACTGCTTTATTTGATTTGTCTTCGCATCTTTCCGGACAATGGCAAGGGTAAAAAAATCGGGCTGATCGCGGCCGCGATTTTTGCTTTTTATCCGGATTTGATAGAGAATTCGGCTATGCTGATGACGGAAACGGTTTATTTGTTTTTGTTTTGCCTGGCGTTATATTTATTTTTTAGATTTTTTAACTTATTTAATACCGGAAAAACGGCTTTGTTGGGATTGGTTTTTGGCTTGGCTGTTATGGCGCGGCCGCCCGTACTTTTTTTGGCACCGGTTGTAATTTATTATTTTTGGAAGAAAAATCAATCGCGGCGGCTGGCTATTCGCCAAATCGCTATCTTTTCTATTATTATGGCCGCGGTTTTTATCCCTTGGACCGTGAGAAATTATTCAGTATATAATAGATTTTGGCCATTCGGCCCGGGCGGAGCTTATAATTTTTGGATAGGCAATTATCACGGCGGCGACGGCGAGCAGGGCGCGGAGCCGGAAATATTAAAATTTTTTGATACTCACAGCAATACGGAAGTGTATGATGAATCCATGAAACAATTCAAAGGTTTTTTAATCGCATACCCTTTGGAGTTCTTAAAAATAACTATTTTAAGAATCAATAAATACTGGAGCGTTATTCGTCCGATGGGATTTTGGTATTATTTTGCCGGCGCGGCTAAAATTTTATTCATTTTTTCATCCGCCGCCGCCTCGGTCTTTTTGTTTATTTTTGGTTTGGCCGGCGCTATTAAAGCATCCAAGGAGAAGAATGAAAAATTATATTATCTTTTGGTTTTTGCCGCCATTACGCCGCTGATCCTTTTTGTTACCGTGGTGGAAACAAGATACCGTTTTCAAATTTATCCCTTTCTCGCGATTTTTTGCGGATATCTTTTGGCGAATGGCGGCAAGTGGCGGAAGGGCCGTGCGTTTTTTTACGCGGCGTTGATAATTTTTATAAACGGCGCTATTGATTTTATCTTGAACGCGGAAAGAGTTTTGGAAAGATTAAAAGAATTATAATATGTGCGGCATAAACGGATTCAATTGGCGGGATGAAAATTTGATAGAAAAGATGAACACAAAAATTGCTCATCGCGGTCCGGATGATACGGGCGTGTTTTTGTCGCCAGGAATTTCTTTGGGCAACAATCGGCTTTCAATAATCGATTTGTCGCCGGCCGCGCACCAGCCAATGCATTCAAAGGACGGCCGCTATACAATTGTTTATAATGGCGAACTTTATAATTTCAAAGAAATAAAAGCCGAGCTCGGCGAATATAATTTTATTTCCAATTCGGATACGGAGGTTATTCTATATGCTTTTATCAAATGGGGCGCGAAATGCCTGGAAAAATTCAACGGAATTTTTGCTTTTGCCATTTGGGATAAAGAAAAACAAGAATTATTTTTGGCGCGTGATCAATTTGGTGTCAAACCGCTCTACTATTATTATGAGGGCGGAAAATTTATTTTTTCATCTGAAGCCAAGGCTATTTTTGAACATAATTTTGTAGGCCGCGAATTAAATTATCATGCTTTGAATAATTATTTTAGATTTTTATATGTTTTGGGGCCGGAGACTATGTGGAGTGGAATAAAAAAATTCCCGCCCGCGCACTATGCTGTTTTTAAAAGTGGGGCGCTTACAATAAAAAAATATTTTTCATTGGAATATAAAGAAAAAAAATACGGCGCCGGAGAATTGAAAAATGCAGTTAGGCAAGGATTGCAGGCGGCGGTTAAACGCCAGCTCGTATCCGACCGGCCGGTTGGATTGTTTTTATCCGGCGGGCTTGATTCCAGCGCTATTTGCGCAATGATGGCTCGCGAAGCGTCGGGATCGATTAAAACGTTTTCCATAGGATTTGATACGGAAATTGAACCGGAAAAATTTAATGCCGATTTTAATATTGCCGCGCGCACGGCGAAATATTTTAAAACCGATCACAACCCGATAATTATTTCCGCGCGTGACGTGGCTGATAATTTTGAAAATTGCGTGATTGCTATGGATGAGCCAGTTTCAAATCACATAGAGGTGCCGACTTATTTTCTTGCCCGGGAGGCAAAAAAACAAGTGGCCGTGGTTTTGGGCGGTGATGGAGGAGACGAAACGTGGGGCGGATATGACCGGTATTATTATGTTCATTGGATAGACAAGCTGCAACATTTTTTACCCATAATCGGAAACAAAAATTTTTCTAAATTATGCGGACAATTAACCGGCAAGCAAAAAGTTTTTGAAAAATTATCTTTGCGGCCCGGCCTGGAGCTTTTTTTGTCATTTATGGCGCAGAAGGAAGAAACCCTGGCCAAATTCTTAAAAAAGGAGTACAATAATCCGTTGGCGCCAAAAGAAAGCTATGCGCCATATTTTATAAATAGTACGGCTGACGCGGCCAACCGGATGATGCTCGCTGATATCGGAACGTGGCTTCCCGATGAATCCCTCATCCGCTCCGATAAGCTCACGATGGCGCACGGGCTTGAAGAGCGTGTTCCGTTTTTGGATAAAGATTTTGTTGAATTGGCTTTTACCGTTTCGTCCAAATATAAATTGAATAATAGGTATCAAGGAAAAAAGATTTTAAAAGAAGCGTTAACGGGCGTTTTGCCGGAATTTATCCTTGAACAGAAGAAGCGCGGATTTTTTTCTCCGGCCGCCAAATGGCTTCGAGGTGATTTGAAAAATATGGCGTACGAAATATTATCGCCGGCATATACGGATAAAACCGCCGGATTGTTTGATTGGGACGCGACAAGAAAAATTTTAAATGAACACATTGAACACAAAAATTATTCATTAAATACTATTTGGTCTTTGATGACCTTCCAGGTGTGGGCAAGAAATTATTTATGATCTGTCATTCCCGCGAAGGCTCGCCTCGCTGAAGCTTTGGCGAAGCGGGCGGGAATCCAGGCCAATTATATAAACTCGTAGTTATTGCCGTATTATGAAAGACTTAATTAAAAAAATTTATAAAGAATTATCACCATATTCCGATGAATGGCGCGCGGAACGGCGTTTGCACGAGCGAACTTTGGAATTGGCTGAAAAGTATCTTG
>CAZFZQ010000006.1:0-12366 GCA_964522845.1 uncultured Gammaproteobacteria bacterium
CCTTTTTAAAAAGAGTTCAGTGTGAGATTTTTTCTTCTTAGGTTAATCGTGTTTTTTCAAATCTAAAGTATGCCGCGACAAAGGGCGGTTATCGTCAACTTTTATCACAATAATCTTATCAGCCATAGATACTTTATTATTATATCATATCGCTATCTTGTAAAAAACCTCGCGCTGTGATAAATTTTAATAAAGCAGAGGGAGGCAAAAATGAGGCGGCTTGTTCTTTGTCTTTCGCTATTTATCCTGTGCAGCTGCGATGCGCATGCGCACTTTTCCGCCGGCGCGACCGATGCGGAAAAAAACCAGCGCGCGGCCATGTGCAAAGATCTCTGCAACAAAGAACATTACAGCGTAAAGTTTATCCGCCACGACGGCACCATCGAACATCACAAAATCGGCATTGTTTCGCTTTCCGGTAAAACCGCCTGCGAATGCAAATTCTAAATGCAAATAATACGGATAAAAAACGGATAATGCGAATATAATTAAAGCGAGCCGCGAGGCCCGCTCTTTTTATATAATCAGCATTGCGTCACCATAAGAATAAAACCGGTATTTTTTCTTTATGGCCTCCGCATAAATATTCTGAATCTTTTGTATGCCTGTTGTTTTGCCCGGCGACAAAAATGCCGCCGTAAGCATCACAAGCGTTGATTTTGGCAAATGAAAATTGGTAATCAGGGCGTCAACAAATTTTGGTTCATACGGCGGATAAATAAAAATTTTAGTGCGTTTTTTACCGGATTTAATTTTTCCGGCAACGGCGAACGACTCCAGTGTTCTTGCCGCTGTCGTACCGCAAGCAATTATCCTTTTTCCCTCTTTTTTTGCCGTATTTAATACTTTGGCGGCCTTGGGCGAGATAATCGCCAGTTCCTCATGCATTTTGTGCTCGCGAATATTTTCCGTCTTAACCGGCAAAAAAGTCCCCATTCCAACATGAAGCGTCACATATTCTATTTTTATTCCCTGCTTTTTCAATTTAGCGATCAATTTTTTAGTAAAATGCAAACCGGCTGTAGGCGCGGCCACCGATCCAAAATATTTTGCAAAAACGGTCTGATACCAATCTTTATTTTCTTTTTTATATTCGCCCTGTTTTATATAGGGCGGCAGCGGCATTTCACCTAATTTAAAAATCAAATCATCCAATGCTTTTCCACTTTTATTAAACTTTATTTCCCAAATTCCTCCGCCAATTCTCTTAATTATTTCGCCCTGCAAATCTTTGGAAAAATATATTCTTAAACCGACTTCCCTGCCTTTGCCATCAATCAGGCACGTCCAGACCGCTCCCCTTCCTCCCCTTTCCAAGGGGAGGTTGGGTGGGGTTGTTTTCTTCTCCAAAAGTAAAATTTTAAATTTTCTGCCTAATTGATGGGATTGCCGCGCCCGTCCGCCGGCTGGCGGAACGGGGCTCGCAATGACTCGCCTACCGGTAAGCCGCGCCGGAATAACTTTTGTATTATTCAAAACCAGCACGTCGCCTTTTTGCAAAAACTTTCCAATATCAAAAAAATGCGTATGAATAATTTTAGTGTTCAATCGATTGTAAACAAAAAGTCGCGCCGCGTCTCTCGGCTTTGCCGGCTCGGTCGCGATCATTTCTTTTGGTAAAGTATAATCAAATTGTTTTAATATCATATTTTCTGTCATTCCCGCGAAGGCGGGAATCCAGGCTTTTTCTCCATTATCTGGATCCCCGCCTTCGCGGGGATGACACGGGGAGAAAATTTTGTATTACTATAAACTAAACTCGCACCCGCAATAATGTTGCCTATATAATCCATGCTCATCGGAAATCTTTTTTCCTTTCAGCGCACCGTCTTGTTTTTTAAAATTAGCTTCAAAAAATCTAACGCCATATTTTTCCGCCGCGGCCACGCCAATCGGATTTATAATTTCCGGCCGTTTATTTCTGCCAATGGTAAGCGTCGTAGCAAAAACATCCGCACCCGCTTCGCCTGCGTAGCGAGGCGAGCCAATTTCTTTGGCAAATCTCGCCGTTTCCTCAATTCGAAACCGGAAACAAACCGGGCATCTCGCTCCGCCCTCCGGCTCTTTTTCCAAGCCCCTGACAGCTTCCAAATATTTTTTATATTCAATTAAATATT
This sequence comes from uncultured Gammaproteobacteria bacterium, assembly GCA_964522845.1. GTDB lineage: Bacteria > Patescibacteriota > Patescibacteriia > CAZFZQ01. Next base: position 2,118 of record CAZFZQ010000006.1, read on the forward strand.
CTTCTTCCGTGAAAACATTTTTTGGAAAAAAATCTTTTACCGCGCCGCTTTCTTCACAAAATTTTTTAAACGCCTCATAACGTTTTATCCATTCTTCGTAAGGCCAGATATTGGGATTGTAAAAATAGCCAATAACCTCGTAATCAGCGGATAAAAGCGTGGCCGGATGCGCGCTACACGGCCCGCAACAGATGTGTAATAACAGTTTTTGCATAACAAGATATTACACCAAAAACCATCAATAATCAATATCTATCCTTGCGGCTATTTTCTTCACATTTCCATGCCCCAATAATCCCAAATATGATTGCAAAGTTTCTTTCGCGGGGCACTCCTCAATTCTTTGAAACATTGGCGAAAAGCTGGGAAGTTAAATTCCCCAAAGGAAGCCCAACCCCACTGTCATTGCGCTTGTCCCGCGAAGCTTCAGCGGAGTGGGGAGGAGGCGTACTCGCCAACGTGGCAATCTCCGTTCCCTCTGTCATTCCCGCGAAGGCGGGAATCCAGGCCCGTTGTTCCGTTTCAAAACTCCCTATAATATTTTCCAACAACCCCACAATCTTTTCATCCTCAATATGTTCTTTCAAAATCCCAATCAAAATCTTATGATCAATGCTCGCGAAAAACTTTTTAATATCGCATTTCAACACCCAACAAGTGCGAGTATGATTTTTACTGACTTGGTACGCCATAACCCTGAAACGGTTTATCGCTTTATGCGTTCCTTTATCCAATCGGCAAGAAAAAGAATCGGCAATAAACTTCCTATCAAAAAACGGATATAAAATCCTGTAAACCGCGTGATGTAAAAGCCGATCGCGAACGGACGCTTTATGAATATGCCGTCGCTTAGGGTCGTTCACAAAAAAACTTTCGTAATCACCATGACGGTAATTTCCGCTTGCCAAATCATTATGCAATGATAGAATATTATCAAACAAATTACGGCTGAATTCCAAAACATCTTTTTTATATCTTTTGCCGGAGACAAATTCCTTCCACGCTAAAAATAAATTATCCAAACAAATAATATCTTCAAATTTATGGCTCAAAATCTTTTTCATAATAATACATCCTTTAGTTCACCCCCCCCCCCGCCCTGCCAGTTGTAATTGATAAACAAAAATCAGCTTACTGCTATTGGCTGGGGCTCTACTGCAATTTTCCCAAAACCGAACGCTACGGCATTGGACAAAAAATCAGCCAAACCTTTCTGGACATTCTGGAATTCACTTTTACGGCTTCTTATTTGCCTCCGGAACAAAAAATAATTTTGCTGGGGAAAACTATTTCACGGCTTGATATTTTAAAATTTTTTGTTCAAATCGCCTGGGAAAATAAATTGATTCCAACTGATAAATATGCCGAACTTTCTCTAAAAATGCAAGAAATTGGCCGGATGTTGGGCGGATGGAAAAAGGGACTTCAAAGCAAAACTCCCGCCGGATAGACAGGAGAAAAACAACAGTTGCGGGAGAACACCCGGTTGCCATCGTTCCACCTGTCCGGATTCTCGACCGAGTTGGCGTTCACGTTCCAGCCGTCGCCGTTCCAGTTGACGTTGACCGCGCGGAGCACCGAGCTGATTCTCACACAAGAAACCATCCATATCACCATCCCTTGAATACTCTCGGGATTGAATCTTATTTGGGACATTAAAGTCCGCCAGTTTCTTGCGCCAATTCTTGTATTTTTTTAAAAAGAAAATTTCTATACTCTTGCGCAAGGCGTGCCCGGCGCAACTCTCACAAAAAATTTCTTGAAGTCGTGACGCAGAAGCCGTAACCTCCGCGTAACGCACGGCTCTGCAAAATATTATAGCAAAATTTTTCCATAAAAAAAGACCCTTTGGAAAAACCAAAGGGTCAAGGGATCAAAGAGACAAAGAGCTAACTGACTAAGGGTTTAAGAACCCGAGGTCTCAAGAATCGCGGGAGAACACCCGGCCGCCACCGCCCCACCCGCCCGGATTCTCGACCGAGCGGGCGCTCACGCCCCAGCCGACGCCGACCCAGCCGACGCTGACCGCGCGGAGCACCGAGCCGACATCGCAAACGTAGAAAATGTTCGCGTAGCCGTTGTTAAGCGGCACTCCCGTTTCGCCGTTCTTCTGCCCCTTCATCAGGGCATAGATTTGGGCGAGGGTGGTTTCTGCCTTGGCTTCTCCGCCCAATTCGGCAATGATGGGGCCGTCCACCGACGCCTCGCGCAGGTTTTGGTAGCGCAAGGTTGTCTCATCGGACGGCTCTTCGGTTTCGCCCAGGAACCACGCTTTGAAGTTGTCGCCGAGATAGGAGATCTTCGTCGGAGCGGTGGCTTTCGTGTTCACCGCGAAATGGTTGCGGGCGACAAACTGCTTTGTCTTCGGGACAGCGACCGTGCCGAGATGCTCGAGCAGAGAGCTGGTTGCCACGACGGATCGAAGTTTGTCCTCGTCGTAGATCTCGGCGACGGCGTGAAGCCATTCCTCCCTGCCCACGCTCTGCGCCTTTCCCTCTGCGACTATCTTCTTCAAAGAAAAACTCATCGTGTCTGTCGTTCTCATCGATTCTCTCCTTGATCTTGTCCCGCGTACGGAACAGGTTAACGAACATTGTTTGAAGGTATTATAGCACACTTTAATACTTTTGTCAATAGCTAAAATCAAAAATTCAGCTAAATTTAGCCGAATTTTTGTTAACAATTCTATAAAATTACACCAATCTTACCGCATTCCACCACGCTTCCACAAAATCAGGCCGTTTATTGCGGTATTTGAGATAATAAGCATGTTCCCAAACATCCAAAGTTAAAATAGGCGTATGACCCAAAGAGAGCGGAGAATCCTGATTTGGCAGGGTATAAACCTTTAAGGCGCCCGATTCATCACGTACGAGCCACGCCCAGCCGCTCCCAAAATGCGCCTTGGCCGCGTCGCCAAAAACTTTTTTAAATTCTTCCACACTTCCGAAAGCCGCAACAATATCAGAAACCAGCGCTTCATCAATTTTCTTTTCCGGCCCCATCACAGACCAGAAAAAATTGTGATTCACAAACCCTCCGCCAAAATTTTGGATTTTTTTCCTGTCCCCTTCTTCTACGGGCAAGGTTTTTAAATTTTTCAACAACTCCTCGGCCGAACCGGACAAATCCGGGTACTTGGCCAGCACCTCATTTAATTTATCCAAATATGTTTGATGATGTTTGGAATAATGTATTTCCATTGTTTCCGCATCCAAATGCGGTTCCAAAGCGTCAAAAGAATACGGCAATTTTATCATTTCAAATTTCATATATATTTTTATCTTAATTATTCCAATATTTTACACCAGTAAATAAAAATTCACAAATCAAAAAAGCCAACACGAAGTTGGTTTTTTTGATGGCGGGCCGGACGGGATTCGAACCCGTGATCTCTGCCGTGACAAGGCAGCACTTTAACCGGGCTGAGCTACCGGCCCATATATTGATAAATATTTTTCAAAAATATCTCTCTTCCTTTTAAGAAATACGCCCATTTTGCCCTTTTGGCCTTTATAGGCGAACTTATAGAATCTTACACCATCTCGGGTACTAAAGTCAAGTCTCCACGCTCCTGAGTTATTATAAACATTCTTTTCCCTCATTCTTGCATATTTATGCAATTTATCAGCCATTTCATCAAGCATTCCTTTGCTGGCGCTGGCAAATCTCACACATAAAGTCGGCGTTGGCTTTTTTCTTCCGCTTTTAATATATTTTCCAAACTGAACACTGCCGTCGCCGTCAAAATATCCGCGCACAAAACTTGCAAAGTATTTTTTTGGGACTATGGGAATTTTTATACGCTTTGCTTTTTTTGGGCTGATGCCCAGATTCAGTAATTGCTCAAAAATTCTTTTACTGCCAATTTGAATCCTCCAAGCAGTGCTCCAATTTTTATTAGAACGTTTTCTTAATGATATTTTTTGACCTGCGCCTAATAGCTCTTTGATTCTCTCCAGCAAATCCTTATCAGTTATCTCCAAAGTGATAAAATATCCTCCTCTTTTATTCCTATACATAGATCCGTCGGCACAAAAAAATCCTAACACATAGGCCATATCACCACTCCATTTATCAAAAAAATTTTCATTTATTTTCAGTCGTCTTTGCGTCATATACTTTAATTAGTATATCAATTTAAGAAATTATTTTCAAATTAAAAATCTCTCCTATTTTAGGAGAGATGTGTTGTTAATAACCCAGCAATTGCTTAATCTCTTTACCCGTTAAGGTCTCGCGCTCCAAAAGCGCTTCCGCCAAAATCCGGAGCTCTTGTGTTTTCTCCCCAAGCATCCTTTTTACTTCTTGATAATGTTTTGCCAAAAGCGCGATCACTCTCTGCTCAACTTTATATTGCGTTTCTTGGCTAACACCCGAACCCAGTGCTAACGCACGTCCCAAAAAAGGATTGTCGCCACCTGCTTCAAATGAAGCCAAGCCCATCTCTTCGTCCATTCCACACTCAATCATCTGCTTAAACAAAGCGGTCGCGCGCTTAAGATCATTAGACGCGCCATCCGTAACGTCTCCCAATATCACTTCCTCGGCAGCCCGTCCGCCAAGAAGCGAATGGACGTTTTCCACAATCTGCGTTCTGCTTAACGTGAATCTGTCTTCCGTAGGCAAAGGGAGGGTAACGCCGAGGGCTTTTCCGTGAGGAACAATAGAAACCTTGTAAAGAGGATCGGCATTTGGCTGGTTCAAAAGCACGATAGTGTGTCCCGCCTCATGGAAAGCCACGATTCTACGCTCTTTTTCAGAAATAATCATGGGCTTTTCTTTGCCCATCAAAATTTTCTCAAACGCCTCTTCAAAATCTTCTTGTTCAATTGCGTTTTTGTCCTTGCGTTCGGCAACAAGAGCGGCTTCATTGGCAAGATTCGCCAAATCAGCGCCCGAAGCGCCGGGGGTTCCGCGGGCCAAAACCATAAAATCAACCGATTCATGAATTTTTTTTTCGCGAACATGAACCTTAAGAATCTCATATCGTCCCTTCAGATCCGGACGAGGCACGGTTACTTGCCGGTCAAACCTGCCCGGACGGAGAATAGCTGAATCTAAAACGTCCGGCCTGTTAGTGGCGGCGACAACTACGACATTATCGTCTTTTCCAAAACCATCCATTTCCACCAAAATCTGATTTAAAGATTGTTCATTCTCATTATGGTTTTGTCCAAGACCCGCACCGCGCTGTTTGGCAATAGCATCCAGCTCATCAATAAAGATGACGCAAGGCGCTTTTTTTCTTGCCTGCCGGAATAGATCCCGTACTCGCGAAGCGCCGACGCCAACAAACATCTCTACAAATTCCGACCCGCTCATCCAAAGAAATGGGACTCCCGCCTCTCCGGCAAGCGCCTTCGCCAATAACGTCTTTCCCGTTCCCGGAGGCCCGATAAAAAGCACGCCCTTGGGCATATGGCCGCCTAACTTGCCATACTTATTGCCATGCCGCAAAAAATCAACAATTTCCGCCAATTCTTCTTTTGCCTCATCTATGCCGGCAACATCGGCAAAAGTAATTATTTTTTCCGCGTTTTTTTTGGCAACATAAGACTTAACATTATTACTGCCGCCAAACGACCGGCGCTGAAATTTTCCCATAAAATGCAAAAGAACAACAAGTCCGGCAATTGCGATAACTATGTAAAACGCATTCATAATTACGCTATTTGAGCCGACACTGGTAACAGTCTTGCGCGCAAATTCCGATTGTTCATAATGCCTAAAACTCCAAAGCGCAAGAGCTAAAAGCATCAACGCAATAAACCAAAAAAACCATCTGCTCTTTTTAGGTTCCTTGTTTTCCATATTGTTTCATCCTCTCGTTGTCAAGGGGCGTCTTCAAACTGTTCATATCTCACCATAAATCCAATAAAAAAACAAGCCCCCGAGGAGGCTTGCCAACGCTCATATTCTACGCCAAATCAACTTCTTTATCTTTAACCAATACAAATTTATTTTTATTTAAAAAATCATTTTTTCTAAGCCACTGAATGGCGGCTTTGGCATTTTTATTTTTTAAAACAAAAGGCGTGGTCCCCCAAAAAAGATATGGATACAAATTGTGTTCATCCGTTGCGACGAATATATCCGCTTCCGGGCGCCACTTGCTGATATATCTAAAAGTATCTCCGCCTGATAAATCAACGATCTGTTTTATATTTTTCTCCCGCGCCAAAGCCGCGGCGCGCGCTCCCAGCCATTCTTTATTTTTTGGATTTAATTTTTGCCGCGCATCCACGTCATCATACGGAGACTTTTCGGTTTCCAAAATAATTTTATTCATCATTTTTACCGCCGCGACCGGATACAAACCCTGCGCCGATTCGCCGGAAAGCATAACCGCGTCCGCGTGGTCCATCACGGCATTGGCCACGTCCGAAACCTCGGCGCGCGTAGGCCGCGGATTGCGAATCATGGAATCCAGCATTTGGGTGGCCACAATCACGGGTACGGCCTTCTGCCGGCACAAAGCGATAATTTCTTTTTGCCGCAAGGGCACGTCTTCAGCCGGCGTTTCTACAGCCAAGTCGCCCCTCGCCACCATGACCGCGTCAACCAGCGCCAAAATTTCCACAAAATTTTCTAACGCCTCGCCTTTTTCAATCTTGGCAATGATTCGCGGTTTTTTTGACTTCAGTTTTTTAAAATTTTTATTTATCAACCCAATCAGTTCTTTAATGTCTTTGGCGCTGCGGACAAAAGAAATCGCCACAAAATCAACCCCCTGCCCCATAGCGAAAAACAAATCTTCTTTATCTTTTTTTGATAATGACGACAGGCGGATTTTTGAATCCGGCAAATTTATGCCTTTGTGCGATGTCAGATGCCCGCCGTTTATAACTTTACAAAAAATAGAAATGCCTTTTATCTTTTAAGCCTTCAATTCCATCAAGCCATCATCCAAAAGCAGGCGCTCGCCCGCTTTCACGTCGCGATGCAAATCACTATAAGTCACGGGCAATTTTTTCCCGCCTGCCCTTCGTAGCCCAAAGGGCGAAGAATGGGTTGTCAAGACAATAATCTCGCCATTTTTTAATTCCACGCCAGAGGCAGTCAAATCACCCACTCTGATTTTCGGCCCCTGCAAATCAGCCATGATGCCGACAATTTTTTTATTTTTTTTCGCCGCGGCCCGGATATTTTTTATTAGCATCTTATGATTATCATAAGTGCCGTGCGAAAAATTAAGGCGCGCAATGTTCATGCCATTTTTTATCATTTCCGCCAGCACCGGCACTTTTTCCGAAGCCGGCCCGACTGTGCAAATAATTCTGGTGCGCTTATTCATAAAATTATTTTTGCGTATATTCTTCCAGCGTAACACTAATCATCGTCTCCTTACCCTGGCGCAAAACTTTCATGTTAATAACTGTGCCAACCTGATATTTGCCCATCAGCTTGGATAAAGAATTGTCTTCCGCAATTTTTTCGCCGTTGACTGACAAAACAATATCATTTTCTTTTAACCCCGCTTTGTCCGCCGGCGAGCCGGGGATGACCGCCATTTCGGTTGGCGACTGCCCTTTAACTAAAATAGCGCCGTAATTTACCGGCAAATTGCCCTCCTTTTGGATCTGGTCGTTTAATAAAACATAACGCACGCCAAGCCACGGACGTACAATTTTTCCATATTGTTTAACGCTCGCGATTGTTTGTTTGACGCTATTGATAGGAATGGCAAAACCAACGGATTGCCCTTGCTGATTTATGGCTGTATTTATTCCAATAACCTCGGCCTTCAAATTGACCAGCGGACCGCCGGAATTGCCCGGGTTGATGGCAGCGTCGGTCTGTATTGTTTCATCAAGCGTTTCTCCTTCGGCCGTAATTCTCCGTTTGATACCGGAAACGATGCCCTTGGTCACGGTATTTTGATACTCGCCCAAGCTGTATCCGATAGCAATAACGGTTTGCCCCACCGATATCTTATCCGAATCGCCAAGAGTCACAATGGGCAAATTTTGCGCCGTAATTTTTAAAAATGCCACATCAATAAAGGGATCGCTGGCCACAATTTTGGCGGAAAATTTTCTGCCGTCGGACAAAACCGCAGTGTATTGAGCTGATGTATCGGCGATAACGTGTTTATTGGTGACAATAAGGCCGTCAGGTGAAATTATAAATCCCGAGCCCCCGCCCACTTCCTGAATTTGCGGGCCGGATGGCTCCGATGCCTGATACGGCACGCCGCCATAAAATAAAGTGAACGGCCCGGTTTGATTGTATAGCTGGCTCACATCTTTGCTGATCACAATATTTACTGTCGCGGCGCGAACTTTATTTACCGCCTTGATGGTCAAATTTTCTTCTTCAACAAATGAGGTAATAACTTTTTCTTTCACCACGCCCTGCGTGAGCGATGTCTTCATCCATCCTAAAAAATCATTATTAAAATTTACCGCCACCATGCCGCCGATGATGCCAAAAACAAAACCCGCGAAAACCACGAGCAATATTATGCCGATCGCGCCGAACTGCGAACTTTTGTTATTGTAATATTCTTTGCGCAAATTTTTAAACATAGTTATTTTTGATTTTCTAATAATTTTTTAATCTGATCCAAGCTGGCGCCCACGCCGCCGCCGCTCGGATTTTTTAATTGATTGATAATATTAAATTGCTCGCCTCCATATAAGTTTCCAAAAGTATCAGATAATTTGCTTAAGAAAGGCGGAAGATAAAGAATAGCCAAAACCAAAGGTATAACAATAATCAACACGCGCAAGATGCCCATCACCTTCATCCAGCGCATTGATTTCCGGGTTTTTTCCGTAGAAACCAAAATTGCTTTTGACAGCCGTATATTTTCTTCTAATAGTTCTTTTATATCAAGCGATGTGTCGGTTCTCATATGTTTCAAAATTAAAGATTATACATATTATTATAGCATATTAAAAATTACTCGGTAAATTGAGTAATTTTATCTGTATCATCTGTAATTTAAAATCTGTGGTTTTACATCTTCTTTCTCAAAAATGTCGGGATTTCCAAATCCTCATCTTTATTCTCATTCATTTTTTTCCGCAAAATTGACGGGACGTCCAGCTCATTGGCGTCGTTCGCGCCAAGCGGCCCTTCCTCAACTTTTTCTTTTGTTTTTGACGCCGCCCTTGGCTCGTTATTTTTGGAAAAATCGCTGTGCGGATAAAATCCAAAAGCGTTATTCTTTTGCGCCGCGCCGAGAAGCTTGGCATTATTGCCAAATCCCGTGGCAATAACCGTAATTCGGACTTCATCCTTCATGGTCTCGTCAATCACCGTGCCAAAAATAACTTTGGCGTTGGAATCCGCATTTTGCGTAATTATTTTTGCGGCCTCAGCCACCTCATTCATACCCAAATCAAGGCCCCCGGTGATGCTGAAAAGCACGCCCTTGGCTCCATCAATCGTGGTCTCCAGCAGCGGCGAATGAATGGCCGCCTTGGCCGCTTCCGTGGCCCTATTTTCTCCGCTTCCGTGGCCGATGCCCATCAAAGCCGTTCCGGTTTCTTTCATGATGGTTTTTACATCAGCAAAGTCCACATTAATCAAGCCTGGTACGGTGATAAGTTCAGAAATTCCCTGCACGCCTTGGCGCAGAACATCATCAACAATATCAAAAGCATCCAAAAGCGATGTTTTTTTATCAATAATCTGCAAGATGCGATCGTTGGGAATGGTGATAATCGTGTCCACTACGCCCGCCAATTCAGTGTGGCCTTTTTCCGCAATGTCGCGTCTCTGCGCGCCTTCAAAACTAAATGGGCGCGTCACCACGGCCACAGTCAATGCGCCGGATTCTTTGGCGATTTGCGCGACCATGGGCGAAGCGCCCGTGCCCGTTCCGCCGCCCAAACCGCAAGTGACAAAGACCATATCCGCGTCCTTCAATGAATCGCGGATTTCATTCTGGCTTTCTTCGGCCGCCTTTCTGCCCAGTTCCGGATCCATGCCCGCGCCCAAGCCGCGCGTCACTTGCTTGCCGATATTTATTTTTTTGTTCGCTTTGGAAAAATGCAGCGCCTGCACGTCGGTATTCACCACCAAAAATTCCACCCCTTTTATCTTACCCGCGATCATCCGGTTAACGGCCGAGCCGCCGCTTCCGCCAACGCCCACAACTTTTATTTTTGCAAAGGTTTCTACAGCCGGTTTTACTTCTGGCATAAAATTATTTATTAATTATTACCTCCTTGCATGTAATTATCTTAGCACGCAAGAAAATTGCGTCAATAGAACATTGAACACATTTTTTATCCAA
>CAZFZQ010000006.1:12466-24673 GCA_964522845.1 uncultured Gammaproteobacteria bacterium
TTCCAAACGCTCTTCACGCCTTTCATTATTGAACCATACGTTTTTGCAAAAAAAGATTTGATTGTCGCGCCGATTCCTTCAATGCTGACGCCCTGCGCCTCGCTGCCCAGCTTGACCAATCCGATGGCCGTGCCGAATGCCGGATCATTTATTTTTTCTGAAATGCTCGTGATATCCGCGGGACAGCCGATGGAAACCGGCAAACGCAATTCTTTTTTTGCGACCTCCATGATGCCTTCCAATTTTGCTCCGCCGCCGCAAAGAACCGCGCCCGCGGGCAAGAGCCCCAGCCGGCCTATTTTTTTCAACTCTCCATTCACTTTTGAAAAAATTTCTTCCACCCGCGCTTCAATAATTTCCGCCAAGGCCTTGCGGGAAATCGCCTCTTCTTCGGACAATTCTTCTTCGGTCAAATTTATTTCATCTTTTTTGGAAATATTTTTAGAACTGGCGGAACCGTATTTTAATTTTAACCGTTCAGCCACCTCCAGCGATGTCTTAAAACAAAGATTGATATCGCGGGTGATGTGGTCGGAACCGATGGGAAGCACGGCCACGTGCATCAAGTCGCCTTCTTCAAACACCGCCAAGCTGGTCATAGCCGCGCCGATGTTCACAACCGCCACGCCCACTTCCTTTTGCCGGGGACTCAAGACCACTTCGGCGTTGGCTAAAATACTTAAAACCAAATCCTCAATATTCAATCCCGTCCGGTGCACGCACTTGGTTAAATTTTTCATATGCACGGACGGCACCTGAACAAGTAATGTGTTCACTTCCAAACGGATGCCGGTCATGCCCACCGGATCCCGCACCGAGAGCTGTCCGTCCACCGAGTAGCCTCGCGGTATCACGTGCAAAATTTCATAGTTTGACGGCGTGGCAATGGTACGCGCCTGCTCAATAGAACGTTCCACATCCTCCGCTATTATTTCTCCATTAGATCTTGAGACGCCAACCAAACCGCGGCTCTCTTGGCATAAAAGCTGGCTGCTGTTAATAGAAGCCCATACCTTTTCCACGGGTAATTTAATAAGCCGCTCCAAACGTTCGCGGCAAGTGGAAATGGCGGAAACCACATCTTCCGGATTGGCGATAGTTCCGCGATTGCTCATCCCTCCGGACGGAACTTCGCACGCGCCCAAAATATGCAACTGCTCTTTGTCGCCTTTTAAAACAAGTTGTCCGGCGGCCATTCTGATATATCTTGAACCGATATCCAGGCCGACGATTATATCTTGAGACATAAATTTATTTTCATTTTATCAAATCTTGCAGATGCGGCCAAAATATGACGATGCCAACGACAGCGGCGCCGGCCGATGCCACAAAAACCGCGCCTGCGGCCATATCTTTAACATCTTTTACATAAGTATGAAGCCGCGGCTTTAACACGTCAACTATCCGTTCCAAAATGCTGTTCAATATTTCCAAAATCAAAACAATGCTAATCAACAAAATCAAAATGCTTTTTTCCACCAAAGAAATATTGAAAAGAAACATCATGGCCAAAACCGCGATAGCCGCCAATATCTGCAGCCGGAAACTCCGTTCGGAAAACGCCACGCGCATCCCCCGAAAAGCATTGCCAAAACTTTTTATGATTCCATTATCTTTCATAAATTCAATTTCTTAAGCAATTTTTTTTCTTTACTTTCCATTTTCGCGGTATCATGATTTTTTTTATGAGTATATCCCATTATATGCAGAATCCCGTGAACTATCAAGAACGCGGCCGTCTCTTGTAATGTTTTACCCATGGCCTTGGCGCGGCGCGCAATATCCTTGGGCGATAAAATAATTTCTCCCAGACAATCGTTTTCATTCAAAACAAAGGTCAAGATATCCGTTGCTTTATCTTTTTTCCGATATTGTTTATTTAATTTTTTGACAGCACTGCTTGAAACAATCGCTATAGAAATTACCCCGCTTTTTTTAAACTCGGATGAAATTCCTTTTTCCAATCTCTTCAAAATCTTTTCAATCTCTATTTTGCTTCCGCCTTTATTTAATTCAAACTTTATCATATAACAATGCAACGATCTTTTTTATTCAATTTTCAAACTATTTAACATCATTCCATAAGCGGTTCTGTACCAAACCGAATCTTCGCCGCCCAAGTCGTAAGAAATAATAAAAATCTTTTTGTCTTGTTTAATAAAGGTATTCAGTTTTTCTTTGTCTTGCAAGCCTTGGTATCCTCCCTTAGTAGTATATGATTGCAAATTATTAATGTCCGCTTCCGGATATTGCGACTGATACCAGCTTCGCAGCCCCAAATCCGCGGCCGCTTCCACCACCGCAACGTTGACGCTCGCCGGATCAGCCGGGTCGGCCGGACGAAAACTCACTCGGCTTCCGTCAATCGTTGAAGACGATGACCAAACCGTGGGATACCAAATAATATAACCCATGGCCGCGTTGCGATATGCCTTAACAATCCCTGATTCCAGAAGCGAAGTAGGCGGCGGCGCGATGGGACTATGAAGAGTAAAAGTCTCGTTGCCATCCAAATATCCATCGCCATCCGTATCAGGCTTGGTAGGATCGGTTTGATACATTATTTCCTCCCTGTCACTTTGGCCGTCAGCGTCCGTATCGGTGCCGGCTTGCAGATTGGTGACCGGCGGGATAACGGGGACGGAAGGGCCTTCCGGCGTGGAAGTCGCGAGCGGCGTTGAAAGCGACGGAGGCGCTTCTTCCGGAGTTGTTGTCGCGGCAGACGCAGTTTCTTCCGGTGGCGGAGGCGCAACATTAGCAGCCACTTGCGGCGGGACGGCAGGCGCGGTCATTTGCATATAAATAAGAACAGCGCCAACGGATAAAATTAGAGCGCCCAAGCCCGCGCTTCCTATTATTGTTGTTTTTCGGCTCAAAAATTTTTTCTCCGCTTTTTTCCGAAATTCCTCGGGCATGACAATATACTTCACCGCCGATGACTGCTGTTCTATTTTCTGCTCTTTATTTTTAACCTCCTCTGGATTTAGCATAGTGGTTAGGTTGATAGGTTGATAGGTTGATAGGTTGATAGGTTGATTGACCTAAAAACCTAATTACCTAACGACCTATCCGCCTGCTTTTTACTGTCCGGCAGGAATACGAATCAACTTACCGGGTCCTTTTGGATCGTAACCGGCTTTCACTTCCGCGCCATCTTTGAATCCATCGCCATCTGTATCGGGATTCAACGGATCGGTCTTATAAACTTTTACCTCTTCGCCGTCAAAAAGCCCATCACCGTCCGTATCAGGATTGAACGGATCCGTGCCTAAGGCTTTTTCTTCCGCGTCAGTCAATCCATCGTTGTCACTATCAACAACCAATTGCGGCGCGGATTGTACCGGTTGCGGCGCAACTACTTCCGGCGCGGGAACCGGAGCGGCGCTTTGTGGCAGCGGCACGGCGTTGATATTTAACATCGGGCTAAGCGGCTTTGGTTTTAAAACATTATTATAAACCCAGTATCCGCCGAATCCCAAAACACCCGCGAAAATAATAACCGAAACCGCAATAATTAAAATCTTTTTAAATCCCTGCCGCGGCGTTTCCACGGACGCGGTTTCTCTTTTCATATTAGACGAGGCAATCGTTCCCGGAACTTTTGGCGCGCCAGCCATGGGCGGCGCTTCTTTTACGTCGGAAAAAATATCCTCCATTTCTTTTACCGCGGGCGCGGCAACGGACGGCTTAGGAGCCGGTGGCGCTACGGGCAGAGACGGAACAGTTTTATCCCCTACAAAACTCTTTCCTCCTGTTGGCAAATTGTTTGGTGCTTTATCATCTTCAAACATATATGTTTTTTTAATTTAAATTAATTTTTCTAATATTAAAATTATTTTTATTATAAATAAAATAAATAAATTAGCTACATATCCCAAGTTCACAAGTTCCTATGCCATTACCGCTTGGCATATTGCATGTAATACCTTCGGCAGCTTGACCATTTATACATGTCATATCACTAAAACAAGTTTCTACCGTACAGTCATTTCTGTCGTCGCAAGGCGCGGGCCTGGAGCACTCAACTACAGTGGGTCCTGGCGGAGGAGGTGGAGGTGGCGGGGGAACATATGGATCCAGGCACTGGCCGCTAAAACACGTTTGTCCGCTTGAACATTTACAATCGCTTGGGCAACCACCGCAATTTTCATCACCCTGACAAATACCATCGCCGCAAACCGGTCCGCTCGGCGGAGGCAGCACAATTGTATACACGCAAAGGCCGGTTTTAATTTTACAATCCGACAAACACTGTAAACTGCCGCTTGAACCGCCAAAAGTGGCGCAACCGTTAGTTCCAAAATCTTTATCATCGCAATCTTCAGGGCCATTTTTAATTTTGTCGCCGCAATAACCGCCGGTTTTAGTTATAATCGTGCAAGCATTCCCGCAATAATTGCAAGTCAAGCCATAGCCGGCTACGCACTCTTTGCCATTATTTACACCGACATCGCAGGCCTCGTGATTCGTCCACAGATATCCGTCGCCGCAAACCGCGGTTTTGCAAGCGTAAGGCGCAGGTGTTTTAGATAAATCACAACTGCCAGACGTACTACAATTCATTACGCAGGCACCCGAGGTGCCGCTTACCGTATCACATTGTTCCGTTCCTTCTTTTGCGCCGTTGCCGCAAATCCCGGCCGGCTGGCAACCGCTCCAATTATCCCATTTGCACTGGCCTAGAGAGCCGTCGGCCGCATGGCAGTTGCGGGTATTTTGCTGAGGATAGCTTACGCCATTGATAATTGTATTGGGGCAGGCAACGCCGCTTACGTCAGTTTTCTTTGTTTCCGTATTTCCGTCGCATTTTTCATCGCCTTCCTGAATAATATTATCGCCGCAAACCGGACCGGGCTTTTTGCAATCCCAAGAGCATCTTAAACCGTAAACGCCATTATCCCTTCCCAAATCACATTGCTCCGAACCGTTCACAATTAAATCGCCGCAATGCGACCCGGTGCCGATACAGTCGGTTTTGCAATATCCGTATTTTCCATTATTTTGTCCGTCATCGCAAATTTCATTTGATTGTTTTATGCCATCGCCGCATTGTCCGGCTTGGCAAGGAGCGCTCGTGTCCCATTTACAATTTGTGCCGCAAGTTAACTTTTGATTACCGGTTTTACCATCAGGCATGGAGCAAGAATTGAGTCTTGCATCTCCCTTTTCGCAATCTTCATTCGCGCCCACGATTCCATCACCGCATTTAGCCGAGGTGCCAAAAACCGCGCCGGCCGAACAATTGCCGGCTATGGAAAAATTAGCGTTGATGCTATTGCTAGCCCAGCCGATGCCGGAATTATATTCAAAATCACTGCCGAACTTATAACTATCTTGCGTTAAATTTGCATAACTATATACATGCGACCCGGCGGGGCAAATATATTGTCCCGAAGCGCCGTTCCAGCAAGTTGTAGAGTCGTATCCGGTGGCGGTACATGCCGCGTGCTTGTTCACCGGATCAACGGGCAAGGCCGCGCCCAAATCATTTCCCAGCGCCGCTTGCCATGACGGCCAAACCGACACCGACCGGCCGCGCAAAAACGAACCGGAAATAAGTTGCGGATATGTCGCGCTCTTTTGTTTATATGTTTCAAATGAGGCGACGATATCATTAAAATCTTACACCCGTTTAGTATCGCACCGAATTTTTTCTTTGTCCGCCGCGTCCGTCAAATTGGTGTTGAATTTCCAATTTTTCAGCATCTGATTAAAAATATTTTGCATCTCGGGCGAAGCGCTCTGGCTGTAAGAAATGACAAAAATGTTGGTGTAGTTGCTCGTGCCCGTATGATTGGCCGCATTAATATACGTTGAACGGCCATCAACAATCGCCTCATAGCCGTCCACCTGCGCGGCAGTCGGATTGCCAACAAATAATTTTGATTTATACCACGCGAGCGGCGACAGGTGATTCGCGTTTTGATAAATTCTCATACCCACGGCATCGCCCGAATCCGGATCCGTGAACAAATATTCTTTCAAAATATCCGCCGACGCGCCCGCGGAAACAATATTCAAATAAGGCAAATCCTTTGGCTTATTATCCATGCAATAATACGTGCTGGCATTGGCGGTTGTGTCCACCACATAAGGAAAACTTGTGATTCCGGGCCATGGATTTTCGCAAAGAAAAACAATCACGCGCGCCGTGCCGTCGGCTGGCGGCGAGGCGGTGCTGGTTTTGAATTGATCAGCTGTAAATGTAATTTTAGCCGAAAGAGTCTCCTCGCCGTTCTGCCCCAAGGCGGTAATAGTCGCGGGGTTTAGCGCGGTATTATTTAAAGAAATGAATTTCTTAGGAGATGTATCCCAGCTCAAATCCCACGCGTAAATTCCCGCGATACTGCTTAATGGCTTATCAGGAAAAGAAATTGCCCGCGCCGTGGCCTGTTGCGGACTGCCGTTGAGATTATCGGGAGACGTGGGTTTGATATTGTTAAAAATTATCGGATTCGGCGTCACTTCCACTTTATCAATTTTGCAAATGTAATTGCCCGCGGTGAAGGTCCATGAGTAAGGATTAACCTCTTGTAAAACTCCGCCTTTATTTTTGAAATTTGTTAAAACTACGCGATAATTTTTTCCCGATTCTAAAAGATTATTGATATTCCAATCAAATTCCGTTTTTTTTGTGGCCGCATCATCAATGATTGAACGGGTAGCCTTGATCGCGCCCAGGCACCACTGGCTATCAGTTGAAGTTGTACTGCCACCCGGACAGTAACCGCTACTTCTCTTTTGATCAATGGAGATTTCACCGGCCGCGCCGTCCATGATTTGATTAAAGTTCATGGAGATAAGCGTATTGCGGCAAACATTGGTTTCGCCGATATCAGGATAGAGGGGTGTTGCCTGCGGCCTGACATAACAGCAATTATCAGCCCCCACGCCCAAAAATTCGCCCGGCGGAGCATATTTTTGGCAATCAACGTCGCTCGTGGAAACGCAAAGTACTTCCACGTCCGACGAGCCGGAAACATTTTGCGTGGAAGCATTTATTTTTGTAACACCCTTCGCAACGGCCACGCCATATTGCCGCGGATCAATGTTGCTGTCGGATGTTCCCGCGTCGCACGACTCGCCATATTCTACCGCGCTATTGCCACAAACCGAACCGTAATTCAAATTTGAACCTTCATTCAAACATTGTGAAGAGCACCCATCGCCGGAAACTAAATTTCCATCGTCGCAAGTTTCTCCCGAATCAATACTATTATTTCCGCAAGTCGGCGCCAAAGTGCCGGTTACCAAACAAACCGAAGAGCAGGTGGAACCAGGCTTGCCGTTCTGCGCGCCCAAATCGCAATCCTCGCCTAGATTTTTTTCAGGAATACTATTGCCGCAAGAAGCGATGCTAGACAACGTTCCTTCATTCAAACATTGCGAAGAGCACCCATCGCCGGAGGCCGTATTGCCATCATCGCAATTTTCGCCTTTGCCGATAGCCTGCGGCAAGGGGCCATTGCCGCATATGGAGTTGGCGGAAGCCGAACCCAATAGCAAACATTTTGAAGAACAATAACTGCCCGCTTTGCCATTTTGCGCGCCAAGATCGCAATCCTCGCCCGGATTCGTTATGCCATTACCGCAAGTCGGCGCGCTTGTGCCCACACTCAAACAATTGGCGGAACAGGTGGAGCCGGATTTTCCATTTTGCGCGCCCAAGTCGCACGACTCGCCTTTTTCAACCGCACTATTTCCGCAAACCGAGGCATTCGGAGTTGAACCCGTGCGCAAACAGCGGTCGTTGCAACCGACACCTGTCGGCGGCAAAATATTATACGCGCCATTATTTGCCAACGCGACGATTGCAGGCGCTGCCGAATTCCACGACCAATTATAAGAATAAGAATTCAATCTTTGCCCTTGCGGATTGCAAGAATCCGGCGCGCCCAAGGCCTCGGAATTAAACTCTGCGATTTGAGGAATAAAATTATAAATTTGGCTTTGCGGATTAACGTTAACTTTATTAACCACGCAAGGGGTGGCGTCGGCGCGCGTTCTAAATTGCCAAACATAATAGCGGCCGGAATTGGCGCCGGTTAAAGCCACGCCGGACGTGCTTCTGATTTGTTGCGCATCCAATCGCGCCAAATAAAAACTGTTGACCGCCAAATTTTGCGAAGGCGTAAAATCAAATTTTTTCCCCGCCACGTCATATGAAACCGCGCCCGTAACCGTTCCTGAAAAACTATCGCAATTTTCCGTTGCGCAGATAAAAACCGTAATATTCGCAGGAATGATTGTCGCGGGATCCATATCAACGTTAAAACTCGCGCCAATGGTGGAGTTCACGCACGCCGTGGTACAAGACGGCCATTTTTCCACGACGATCGGATCGGCAAATTTTACCGTCAAATTAGTCGCTCCGGAAACATTTTCCACCGGGATCTCGGAAGTAATGACGGCGGGCGCGCCGGGCGAAGTTTCAGAAATCGTTTGGATTATCGCGGCATTTGCTTTTGGCTGTCCCGCCAAATTAAATCCGATACTATTTATGGCGGCAGACGGCGGCTGCGACGAACTCCATGTATAAGTATAAACCGACGCGTTGATATTCAAGCATACATCATCTTTGGCGCGCGGCGAGGAAACATATTCCAAAAATTCTTTTTTATCCGAAGTGTAATCTTGCGGCGAAGTGACGAGCGATCCGACACGACACAAGCCGTCGCTATTTGCGGTTTTAAAATTAAAACAATACGAGTTGCCCGCGCCGCATTCCGCCTTTTCTTCCATGTATCCCCCGCCCGCGCCCGCGCCGCGGATTTTCGCGGAAAGTTCAACCAAATACTGAGTGTCTTTTTCCAATTTTCCGCCAGCCGGATACAATTGCACGCCATCATCCGTGGCATTCACCGAGTACAACCCTGAATAAATCGGATCCAGTGCCACCTTGGTTTTTGCGGCGCAAGGATTTGGCGTTGAAGTTGAAGTTTGGCCCGTGCATTTATACAAAGCGATAGTGTCGGCCGCGACGCCGGTCATTATCACGGTTGCCGGATCCAATTTGGAATCCAAGCGAACGTTCACGATGCCATTAATGCAGACGGAATTTCCGCCCGGCCGCGTATTCCATGGCGAAGGAGAAGGATTGGCCGCGCCAATACCGGTGGAACAATCGAGAACCACATGCGGTACGCGCGGAATTATGCCCGTGGAAATATGCCAAGCGTACGCGCCTTCTTTTGGCGCGGCCTGGCAAACTGCCGTTTTTGATATGCACGATGCGGCACAACATTGCTGGTCCACCCCGCAAATACCGGGCGTCTTCCCGCAATCGCTTATGGAAAAATTGGCGCTGTTGGAACCTTTGCTTGCCACCGTAACATTCACCGGCCCGGAAACCGCGCCATTGGGCACCGCAGTCTGCACCAATTCCGTTCCCCAAGCCGTAACCGCGCTCCCTACATTATTATAGAAAGTGGCTGTGCCTCCGCCGCCGAACCGCTCACCTAAAATATTTACCTTTGTGCCGATGGGGCCGTTGTCCGGATTCAATCCGCAAATGCCGGGCTTGGGCGTATCGCTATTTATAGCAAAAGAAACCGAATTGGAAAGCGCGGCATCGGCGCGGCGAATACGCAAACTCGCGGCCGTATTTTTCGTTGAACTGCCGTCGGAAAAAGCGGCCGGGACTTTTATTATAATGGACCCGTTGCGCCAATAATTTATCGCGGCGCAGGATTGCGGAAAATTGGTATCCCCCAGCGCTACCGTGCCGTCGGCGCGCAAAAATTGGACCACGCCCGCGGCATCGCCGAAATTATTTCCAAAAATTGTAATATACTCTCCAGCCGGACCTGCTCCCGGATCTACATAATTAATGGTGGGCTTAGTGCCGGAAGTTAAAGATAAAACAGTGAAGGCCACGGCGTTAGAATCAATTCCTCCGCGGTTTATTTGCACAGAATTAACACCCTCCGACAACACAGGAACCAGCGCGGAAACGGAAGCGCTGGACCATGATTGCGGCGTGGCATATGTATTTCCAAATTTTATAAAACTCGTTCCCTGAGCGGCGCCAAACTCCGTTCCGGAAATAGTAAAAGTTACTCCGCTCTTTCCTTCGCCGGGCGTTAAAGAACAAATCCCGGGCCGCAATGTCGGAGTCACAACAAAATTCGGCAGAGCCGGTCCGCGCGCATCATTGGTCGCATCCGCGCCTATAGTTGTTTTTACTTCAATCGGTCCGCTTACAATGCCTTGCGGCGCCGTCACAATAATTTGTTTATCGCTCCAAGCGCCGTTGCACGGGGCAAGCTGAGCGATTTTATCGTCAGCCGGACCCGTACCGCCCAAAAACGTCACCGTTCCGGCCGAAGCGCCAAAATATCTTCCTGAAATTGTAACGTAAACGCCGGGCGCGCCATCCGCAGGGCTTACTCCCAAAATAACCGGCGTATCAACGCAAACGCCGCCTTGGCAAGAACCGGACGCGCAATCAGCCCCCTGTGTGCAAGTGCTGCCGGAACAAGCCGCACAATCGGCGCCGCCGCAATCAAGCGCGGTTTCATCGCCGTCTTTTACATTATTAAAACAATGCGCCGCGCGCACCGTAACGGAAAGTGGCGCGGATATGGCATTATTGGAATCAACATCATATGCCTTAGCTGATAGATTATGATTACCTCTCGTTACTCCGGTTGTATTCCAAAAAACCTTTCCTTCAAAAACCGGAGGAGAAACTCCCGCGGGAACTGCTTTATCAAAATACGCGCTGTCCGCGAAAAAATCTATTTGCGAAATCGCGGAATCATCCGTGGCTTTTGCCCAAACCGCAACCACGTCATTTTCCGGAACCGATTGTCCGGGGTCGGGATATGTAACCGCCACTTGCGGGGGCGCCGTATCAATCAAGGAACCGGTGGTAAATTCCGCAGTGCAATTCGGAGCAAATCCTCCGCAATTCAAATTTTTTCCGCCCGTATCCTTCAAGCCGGTTTTTACTTCCACTTTATATGCCGTATTTTCATCCAAACATTTAACCGAGGCATTGGGCGGCGGGCAACTCGCCGAAGGCGTTAATTCTATACTATTATTATTGATCACAAAATTCATAAACGCGATGCTCGCGTCGCTTTTCTTGGTAACAAGAACATTGCCATTAATAGTGGAGGGATCGGGCGAGTGATTTAACGCCACGCGCACCACCACATTTCTGATGGGAAGATTGCCCGAAGGCGAAATTCCTTTGACAACAAAAGCATCAGCAGGCAGTCCCCCGCCTCCTCCGCCGCCTCCGCCAATCGCTTCAATATTCGTACCCGTGGCCGAAGAAAGCGCGCCCAAAATAAATTGCGTGATGGCTAAAGATGATAAAATTATTCCCAAGCCGATGACGGCGTTGATTAAAAGTTTTTTGGCCGTGGCGATTTTATCCGCCTCGCCGCCTGCGGTCATCCATAAAAAACCGGCGTATAAAAGCAAAATCACGGCGATAATTCCCAAAACAGATAAAAATATCCGCACGATGCCGGCGAT
Source organism: uncultured Gammaproteobacteria bacterium (assembly GCA_964522845.1). Classification (GTDB taxonomy): domain Bacteria; phylum Patescibacteriota; class Patescibacteriia; genus CAZFZQ01. The sequence goes on from CAZFZQ010000006.1 coordinate 23,954, forward strand.
AGTTACGCCGATGGGCGTGGTACTGAGATTCGTCTGCGCGCCAAATTCATTCAACCCCAAATTCGGCTGGGCAAACGCAAAACCTGCCACCGCGAAAATGCCGAGACAGATTAACAATCCGATACTTTTGTTTCTATTCTTCAACATCATGGAATGTAGTTACATTTTGCGGGGCTTGGTATTCCATTACAGCAATACGGCGCAAGAGCGGTCGGAGTACATGACGGTCCCGCGGAGGGGTTATAGCAATTTTGCCGCAAATCCTGAACTTTTGATTTTACAGACGGATAATAATTATATTGCACGCCGCCAAAAATCGACGGAGCGAACGCCCCGTGTTTCACAGTCGCCCGCGTTTTTACAGGGTTCGCGCCCGCAAGAACCGGCTGATCCAAGGCGTCCAGCGCGTCGGAATCCACGCCATAAAACATTTCATATGGCGGCGGCACATCATGAATAATGGAAATATTGCTGTTGTTCAAAGTCGCGACGCTCATCACTTTATCAAAAGTAATTTTAACCGGTGTGTTCAAGCCCACATTTTGCGCCGAAAGCCCAGGATCAATAGCGGAAATTCTTGGCGGAACCAAATCAATTTGGTCGCTAGTGTTAAATTGCCAAGATACATTGTCGCCCAAAGTTACGTTCGCGCTGTTCCAAACAAAATTTGTTTTCGGCCCGTCGGCCTTGCCGTTGCCGTTGCCATCCATTGAATTGCCG
>CAZFZQ010000006.1:24683-25969 GCA_964522845.1 uncultured Gammaproteobacteria bacterium
GGCCAAATCCACAATACCGTCATACGGAAAACCCGCGGCCTGGGGCAGCTCGACGCCCAGTGAAGCGGCCTTCACCAGCGCGGCTAAAGTCGCGTTCGCGGGCAAGCAATAAATCGTCCCGCCGCAAGAATTTGTCCCGCAAGCATCCCGGGTGGTAAATTCCACAGTCTTGTAGCCGTTGCCGATTTTATATCCACCCGCCAAAATTGTCGCACCCGATGAAAGCGTTATATTCTGATATCCCGTTCCGCCGGATGCCACCTCGCCCGAAGCCGAAGTCGGATCCACGCTCTCTGAAAAATTTATTTGCACGATGGTGTTGCGCGGATTGATGCCTTGCGACGGAATAATGCTCACGATTTTCGGCGGGATATTATCCACAATCGGATCAACCTGGAATTCCCATTCATAACCGGACGAAAACGCGCCGGCAAACGCATTCGCGCCGTCCGCTTTTTTCAATCCCGACGTGAAAAAAACCGTATAAGACATGGGCTCGGACGGACTGCCCAAAAGCACCACGGGCGCAAAAACAAAATTTAATTTATCCGGCGTAAAATTAACTCTGGCCGTAACAAGATCGGCATCGGTTAAATTTTTAAAATTATTTCCAGCTTGTCTTAGGGCCGCGGTTTTTGCCATTTTGAAAACTTTTTTATCAGCCTCGCCGGAAGCCAAAATCAAACTGTTATTATCAATCGCCTCTTTGAAAGTTATAGCCACCTTGGTGTTGCGCGGAGCGGAAGCGCCGCGATCCGGCACATGGCCGGCAATAATGCCCGCGCCGAGCGATCCGGATAACGGCTGGCCGTAAACCGCCGTCCCTCCTCCCCCGCCTCCGCCCGTTGCCGTGCCGGTCAAAACGCCGACGATAAATTGCGCAATGCCAAAGGCTGATAAAATTATAGCTAAACCAATCATCGCGTTAATCAAAGTTTTTTTGGCCGCGCCGATTTTTGTGGCGTCCCCGGCCGCGGACATCCATTGCCACCCGCCGTAAATTATCAAAACCACGGCCACCGTTCCCAAAAGCCCTAAAAATACTTGTACAATCCGCGCGATAATTATTCTGATGTCCGTTTGCGCCAATTGCACCCCACCCTCGGCTAAAGAATTAATGCCCAAATTCGGCTGGGCCAGCGCGGCGCGAGCAACAAAAAAAACCACGCACGCAAAAAGCGCAATCGTGGTTTTTTTTATGATCCGTTTGTTAACGAGTTCGCGTAGCATGGGAACCGCGTTAATTGATGGGAAGCAAATTACGAATTTTGTACGAATATACTAAT
>CAZFZQ010000007.1:0-17872 GCA_964522845.1 uncultured Gammaproteobacteria bacterium
GGACTCCTCGCAATGACACTATGTCCGGCCTAAAACATTGCGCGCCGATATTTTGAATTGATAAATATTTGGCATAATCAAAATCCGGAAATTCAACGGGCTCCAAAAGTTTGCAAGAAAAATTTATTTTCTGCCCGTAAAAATATTTAGGATACAATCCGGCAGTAATAAGTATTCGTGTCCGACCAAAAAATTTACTCCCACCGATTTCCTCCGGCGCGACTACGAGCTGTTGCTTGTCTATTTTATTTATCGGTTCTTCCGCAATCACGCCAATGATTTCCATATCCCGATTGAAAAAATCCTTATACTCGTTTTGCAAAACCGACACATCAAACCGCGCGAATCCGGCCACAACAAAAAATACGCCCAATAAAATCAGGCGCATTTTTTTACTCTGAAATAAAATTAAACAAACCGCCAAAACTAAAAGCAAATTATAAATCCAAAAAAATCCGATACCGACATCAAAAAAACCATGGATAATAATTCCGGCCAAAAAACCGAAACAGCAAATCAAAACTTTGTACGATTTCCGTTCCAAAATCTTCTCCCCTATCCCCCTTAATACCTCCTTAACCCATTCCAACATATAAAAATATCTTACCAAAAATATTGATTGTGTAAAATAAAAAAAATCCCAACGTGGGATCTTTTTTATTTTTATAGCGCCAAAAAATTATGATTGGCTTATTTCTTTTTTAACTTTCGGAATATTTCCTCCGTGTTGTTCTCGCATTTGTTTAGTATCAGCTTGATATGATTTAAGAGCAGCCTGCAAAAATTCTTGGGCATTTCCGCAATTTTCATACATAACCTTTCCCGTTTCTAACTCTTCCTCTCTCCCCTGATAGTTTTTTTCTATTACTTCTGCCACATCTGCTTTTGGCATATCTTTAAAAAGATCAACGCCTGATTGATTTCTTATGTGCCGCATCCATTGAAACGCCCTTTTAGTAGCATCCCGTTCAAATATCTGTTCGTCCGGGTACGCTTGGACAAAATCTTTTTGATAATCCATCCACAATTTAAAATATTCCTGCACAACCGGCGATGATTGATCTAATTTTTCAGATAAAATTTTTTCCGCTAACTGCTCCAATTCATTTAATAATTTTATCGTTTTTTCATCTAAATTATCTAATAATAACTTAATCTTTCTTATCTTTTCCGGCACATCCGGCATATCTTGAAATGTCGGTAACCGCACTCCAAGCTCACTTAGATAAGTATAAGCTTCATTTTGCAACTGCTTCGCGTGACCCAATTCATGCAACATTATTGCTGTCTGTATCGGTGTTTCCGGCAGTGGCACTATAGCAATATCGTTTTCAGTATCATAATGAAATACGGCTCCTTCCCGTGGGGTGTGTACCTTGGTATTTTTCAAATCAACCAAATTTAATACATCTATTTCGGTATCTTTCCCGTCTTTCTGTCCCGTAAGACAAAAATCAAGTAAGCGATAATACTTATTCGCACCTTCATTTTCTCCAGCTGATTGTTCCTGCAATTTAATGATAGCCTTACCAATAATTTTGCCCTCTTCGTCGCAATACTCAAATTCTTTTATTTTTAACCCTTCTTCATTTTCGTAAGTTTTCTCAGCTGTTATTTCTTGTTTGTTTTCATATTCCTCCTGCTCTTTCTTATCTTGCTCAGGCGCGGCAGGAGTTTCGAATCCGGGTTTTTCCATATTTATAACATTAAATTTCAATCAATATATTATACCACTATACTCACCAGCTTTCCCGTAAAAATTATTTTGCGCAGTTTTTTGCCGGCGAGCCAGGGTTTTATTTTTTCGCTCGCGAGCGCAAGAGCCGTGGCGTCGGACTCGGAAATGCCGGCGGGAGCCATTATCTTGTCGCGCACCTTGCCATTAACCTGAATAACAAGTTCAAACTCGTCGTCTTTGGCCAAAGCCTCATTATATTTGGGCCACTTTTCTTTGAAGATAGATTCTTTATTGCCGAGATTTGACCACAGCTCTTCTGCGAGGTGCGGGGCGAAGGGGGCAAGAAGAGTAGTAAGCAGTAAGTAGTTAGTAGTTAGGATCTCTTTTTCTTGTGCCATCGCATTAACCAGAATCATTAATTTTGATATTGCCGTATTGAATTTAAAGCCCTCGATGTCTTCAGTTACGCCTTTAATGGTTTTGTGGAGGAGTTTTTCTATGGGCGACGAGATTGCCGCGCCCTCCCCACTTCGCTCTTGGATTACCAAGAGCTTCGCGGGACAGGCGGAAGGGCTCGCAATGACGGACGCGGATAGATTATAAATTTTCTCCAAAAATCTTTTGACGCCGATAATTGACTTCGGCTCCCAAGGAATAGATTCGGCAAACGGGCCCATGAACATTTCGTAGACGCGCAAAGTGTCGGCGCCATATTCTTTTACCACGTCATCAGGATTTATAACATTACCTTTTGATTTGGACATTTTTATTCCGCCTTCGCCCAAAACCATTCCATGCGAAGTCCTTCTTTGATACGGCTCGGAAGTGGGCACTAAGCCTTCGTCAAATAAAAATTTATGCCAGAACCTGGAATATAAAAGATGAAGCGTGGTGTGTTCCATCCCGCCGTTGTAAATATCAACGGGCGTCCAATATTTTAATATTTTTTTGTCCGCAAAAACTTTATCATTGTTCGGATCGGTATAGCGCAAATAATACCAGGATGAACCGGCCCAGTTGGGCATGGTGTCAGTTTCGCGCTTTGCCTTGCCATCGCATTTCGGGCATTTCACATTTACCCAATCAGAAATTTTTACAAGCGGCGACTCCCCTGTTCCAGAGGGTTCGTATTTTTTTACATCCGGCAATGCCACGGGCAAATCTGCATCCTTTACCGGCACTATTCCGCATTTTTCGCAATACACAATCGGAATCGGTTCGCCCCAATAATGCTGGCGCGAAAAAACCCAATCGCGCAAATGGTAATTTACTTTTACTGCCCCAATTTTTTTCTTTTCCGCCCAGACAGCCATCTTTTTTCTCGCTTCTTCGCTCGTGAGGCCGGAAAATTCTCCCGAATCAACCAAAATTTCGTCTTTCGTTACAACTTCTTTTATCGGCAATTTGTATTTTTTTGCAAATGCAAAATCGCGCGTGTCGTGCGCCGGAACCATCATCACCGCGCCCGTGCCATAACCCGCAAGCACATAATCGGCAATCCAAACCGGAACTTTTTCGCCGGTAAAAGGATTTATCGCTTGCACGCCTTCGAGCTCCACTCCCGTTTTTTCGCTGTTTTCCGAAGTCCTATCCAGTTCGGTTATTTTTTTAACTTTGGCAATGTATTTTTTCACTTCTGCTTTATTCGTAATTCGTAATTCGTCATTCGTAATTAACGGATGTTCCGGCGCCAATACAACGGCGGATACTCCAAATACGGTATCAATCCTCGTAGTAAATACCTCTATTTGAAATTTGAAATTTGAAATTTGAAATTTTACATTTGCTCCCTCGCTTCTTCCAATCCAATTTATCTGGCTGTCTTTTACCCGTTCCGGATAATCAACTTCTTTTAATCCTTCAAGCAATTTTTCCGCATAAGCCGTGATGCGCAACATCCATTGTTCCATTTCTTTTTTCTCCGCTTCATGGCCGCAACGTTCGCATTTTCCGTCAATCACCTCTTCGTTTGCCAAGCCGATTTTGCAGGACGGGCACCAGTTAATGGACATCTTTGTTTTGTACGCCAGCCCTTTTTTCCATAATTGCAAAAAAATCCACTGCGTCCATTTGAAATACGCGGGGTCGGTCGTGTTGATTTCGCGCGACCAGTCAAAAGAAAATCCCAAGGACTTCATTTGCCGGCGAAAATTGTCCGTATTTTGTTTGGTGATTTCCTTCGGATGCTTGCCGGTTTTGATGGCATAATTTTCCGTGGGCAGGCCAAAAGCATCCCAGCCCATGGGATACAAAACATTAAAGCCATCCATCCGCGACTTTCTGGCGATAATATCCAGCGCGGTATAGCTGCGGCAATGGCCAACATGCAAACCGTCTCCGGACGGATATGGAAACTCCACCAAAAGATATTTTTTAGGTTTTTTTAAAAAATCTTCGGCTTTGTATAAGCCCTGCTTTTCCCACTTGTCCTGCCACTTTTTTTCTATTTTTTTGAAGTCGTACATACATTACTATATTAAACTTTTTTGGCGGTCTTGACAAGAACCGGCCCGTATGCTAATCTACACGATGCGAAGAATGGAGGCCGGACATGGCAAGAATCAAGGAGGGCGACCATTACTTGGCCGACGAAGTGCACCGCACCCTAAACCGCATTCCGCTCACGCGGACGGCCAAACGCGCCATTCGCAACGATCTTTTGAAGGATATGGACGAACAGCGTGCGGCTCAGCTTACAATCGAACTGAGAATGAGAGTTGATGGCCTGGAGGCATTGCTCGACGTTATCCGCCGCAGCAAAAACATCCCGCGCCGAAGTAAATAATATGGACGCCAAGAAGGCAATCAAACGACGCTGGCGAAAAAAGAACAACGACTGACTCCCAAAAACGGGGGTCTTTTTTTATTAATAATCATCTTGCTACAAAACCGTCTCCATGTTAAGGTAATAAGGTAGTTCTCTGACAACAAACACGCAGAGGTGCGCGATGAAATACAAACAAATGGTCGTTTTATTTGCGATTTTTTTCTTGTGCAACCAAACCGCTTACGGAAAAGCAAAAACCGCAACCGGCCCTCCGACAGATAAAAATACTATTGACGAACCCGGCCTGCAAGTTCCAAAAGGGCCGAGCAATTGGTCGCACTTTTTCCAACTTTTCAAATTAAGAAATCTTGGCGAATCCACAGTCCAGTTTGAAACCGGACTCTCGGTTTACGCGGTTACTTACGACACATGGAAATTCCGCCGGTTTGAGCCGTTCGTCAAACTGCGGTGGTCTCTGCTCGGAAAATATCTTTCCCTCTACACAATATTTTCAACCGACTTCACCACGGTTGATTACGAACTATCCCATTTCCAAATGGGGACAACTGATGTTTCATTTACCGCCAACATGAAAACCAGCGGCAAGCATGCTTTCGGCGGCGGCATCCAGCTTTTGATCTTCGGCTATAAGAAATTCAACATGTTTGGCTACGCCCAAACGCAATCCACATCCATCTCCTCCGCCACGCTTGAAGGCGCCATACTGTCCATCAACGGCACGCAGTACGATTTGTTTGAAAAAATCCAAAAATTCGTGGATATCACTTACACTTTTGAGCGTTACGATTGCGGGGCAATTTTCTCTTACCAATTCCTGAAGTGGTTTACCCTGTGGGCATCGGTGGGATACATCTGGCTTAACGCCGACATCAAGCTCTTGTTGAAACCCGAGCTGGCCGATGTCATCCGCGTAGCCCTCGGCACATACGACAACGATATTGTGCCTGACCGCCTCTTTATCAACCAAGCCAGCCCCTTTGGCATGATGGGCGTCAAGTTCAAGCTCTTTAGGCGCTTCCACCTGAATATTGAAGGCACGGTCCTGCCGGCTGAAAACCCGGTCTATTACGGACAAATCTCGCTCTCTATTGAATAACAAAAACCATCCTGGTGCGCGGGATGGTCTTTTTTTGTTTTTATTCTTATAAAAACAACCCCGCGAAGCTTCATGCGAAGTGGGGTCATTATAACTATGGGATTGCCACGCCCCAAGAAGGGCTCGCAATGACATAAGAATGTCATTTTATTCCGCTCAGATATTTTTTCGCGTCTATCGCGGCCATTGAACCACGGCCCGCGGCCACAATCGCCTGCCGGTAGACCGCATCAACCGCATCGCCGGCCGCAAAAACGCCCGGGATATCAGTTTTGGTATTATCACATTCCGTAACAATATATCCGTCTTTAATTTTTAATTGCCCTTGAAAAATTTTTGTGGCGGGCGTCCGGCCGATGGAAATAAATACTCCATCCGCCGCAAGCTCCCCTTCTTTTTTTGTTTTATGGTTATAAATTTTAACTTTCTCTACTTTCTTATCCCCGATAAAATCTTTTATTTCCGTGTGAAGCAATAATTTTATTTTTGGATTGGATTTGGCATGGTTCAATACCGCCTCCGAAGCGAAAGAAAAGTCCGCCGTGTCCAGCATAATCACTTCAGCGGCAATCTCAGACAAAAGCTGCGCTTCATGAAAAGCGCTGTTGCCGCCGCCCAAAACAATAACTTTTTTCTTTTTGAAAAGCGGGCCGTCGCAAGTGGCGCAATAAGAAATCCCGCGGCCGACAAATCGCGCTTCGGATTCAATGCCTAATTTTCTGGCTTCGCTGCCGGTGGCGATAATTACAGCTTCGGCCTGATATTTTTCATCCCCGCCAAAAACCGTAAACGGACGGTTTTTAAAATCCACTGATGTCGCCTCTACGCTTTCAAATTTTGCGCCGGCATTTTTCGCTTGCGTCCGCATCGCTTCAATCAGTTCTCCCCCCAAAACACCATTGGCAAAACCCGGATAATTTTCAATTCTGTAGTCGCCCAAAACAAGCGGACCGCCGGGGATTGCGCCTTCTAAAACAAGCGGAGATAGCTCCGCCCGCGCCGCGTAAATAGCGGCGGTCAAAGCCGCCGGGCCGGAACCAATAATTATAAGTTTATGAGGCATAATTAGCTAAGTAGCTAAATAGCTTTTATTTTATATTCTTCTTTATCACTTTCACCAGCGCGTCTTTAGTCATGGCGCCGCCCGCCTGATCCACGACTTTTCCGTTTTTGAAAAATAAAAAAGTCGGAATGGACATGACGCCGTACTCGGAGGCCAAATCTTCCTCATCTTCAATGCTCACTTTGAAAATTTTTATAACTTTTTCCATCTCTTTACTCAATTCATCAACAATCGGCGACATCATTTTGCATGGCCCGCACCAGCTCGCAAAAAAATCCACCATCACCGGATCTTTGCTGTCCAAAACTTCGCCCTTAAAATTTTTTGACGTAAGTTGTTTGGCCATAAAATTATAACTTTATCTTCTCCTCTTTTTTATCCTCTTTATATACTAAAAGTATATCGCCTTCTTCAATCTTCTGTCTACTGGTTATTTGCAAACCGCATTCGGACGGCGCGGCGGCCTCGGACACATTTTGTTTTGCTGATTGGAGGCGCGTTATCGTTCCTTCGCCCATTTTAACATTCGCGCGAAGAATATCAAATTTTGCGTTATTCATAACCTTACCATGCGTTATTTGACCGCCGATAATTTGCGTATCTTTGGCCTGCCGGAAAATCGCGAGCACTTTAAGTTTTCCTAATTCAGCGCGTACCACTTCTTCTTGCAATAGATCCTGCAATTTTTCTTCTACGGAATCCAAAAGTTCATAAATAATCTGGTAAATTTCCACGGTTACGGATTTTTCGCGCGCGGCTTTTTCCATTTCCACGGGAAGCTGGACGTTAAATCCGTACACCGCGGCAGATGATGTGGCGGCCCGGTCAATATCCGCTTCGGTAATGTTTCCCAATCCGTAATTCAAAACTTTTACGCCCACGCGCGGATGGCTGAATTGCTCCAAAGAGCCGATAAGCGCTTCAGCCGAACCCAGCACATCGGTTTTTAAAATAACATTCAAAATTATTTTGTCCTTTGAATCCTCTTGTTTTTTATCATATGCCAAAATCGCCGGCCGTTTTGATTCGGTTTTTTTAACATTTTTATCCAGTCCTTTGGTGTCAGATACGGCCGCCAGCACATCGCCCACTTCCGGCGCGACTTTCAACCCCAAAACTTTAACCGGCTGAGACGGCAAAGCGGATTTCAGATCTTCGCCTTTCCAATTTTTCATGGCGCGCACGCGGCCAAACAAAACATTTCCGACTTTCAAATAATCATTCACGCGCAAAGTGCCGTTTTGCACGAGGAGCGTCGCCACCACGCCCTCGCCTTTATCAACGTGCGATTCAATGACCGAAGCCACGGTCTCGCCATTTTTGTCAGCTTGAATATTGGCCGCTTCCATGTCGGAAACCAAAAGAATTGTTTCAAGCAGTTTATCAATGCCGTCGCCGGACTTTGCGGAAACCGGCACGCAAATAGTTTTTCCGCCCCAATCCTCTGGAATAAAATTCAGGTCGGCAAGTTCGCGTTTTACTTTTTCCGGGTCGGCATCGGATTTGTCCATTTTATTTATCGCCACCACGAACGGCAATTTTGACGCGGCAATAATATCCACCACTTCGCGCGTTTGCGGCTGGACGCCATCGTCGGCCGCCACTACCAAGATGGCGATGTCCGCGATTTTCGCGCCGCGCGAACGCATGGCCGTGAAGGCCTCGTGGCCAGGAGTATCAATAAAAGTTATTTTCCGGCCGTTTTTCTCCGCTTCGTACGCGCCGATGTGCTGGGTAATGCCGCCGGCTTCTCCTGCCATAACATTGGCGGAGCGGATCGTATCCAAAATTTTTGTTTTGCCGTGGTCAACATGCCCCATCACGACCACAACCGGCGGACGGCCCGCCAAATTGGCGCTGGACGCGCGCGCGTCTTTTACTGTCTCTCCGGCTCCGGTATTCATATCCAATTTTTCTTCCTCGGGCAAAACTTTCCAGCCCAAATCATCGCCGATGATGGACGCGGTTTCAAAATCAATATTATCATTTAATGACGCCAGCACGCCGCTTTTCATTAAAAGTTTCATCAGATTATTTACCGGCGTGTTAAATTTGGCGGCCAATTCCCGCACGGTGATAAACTTTGACACGCGCACTTCTTTTTTCTCTTCGCTTCCCGCGGCGATAATAGCCTGTGTTTTGGCCTCTTCTTCTTTTTTATCTTTTTCCCAGCGCCACTTTCTGTAAAGATCGCGCCAATTATCAATGATTCTTTGCGCCGTCCGGTTATCAACCTGAACCGCCTTTCCGCCCACGTCAAAACCCATCTCCGGGAGCATTTCCCGTAGGCGATTGATGTCTACCTTTAATTTTCTGGCTAACTCTGATACATTCATAATAAGCTAAAAGTATATTCAAGAGTATACATTATTATAACAAAATAATCAAGACGAACATGAAAAGCGGATTTTTGCTGATAAAGAAACCATCCGGCCCCACCTCACACGACATTATAGATGAATTGCGGCGGATTACGGGCGAACGGAAAATCGGCCACGCCGGAACTTTGGACCCGTTTGCCTCGGGACTTTTGATTGTGGCCGTGGGGCGAGAAGCCACCCGAAATATCGCCCAATTCATAAAGCAAGATAAAACTTATATTGCCAAACTGCATTTGGGCGCGACCTCCAACACTTTCGACCGCACCGGCATTATACAAAATGGTCAGCGACCGCTGGACATTTTGCATAAGGTAGAAATCGAAAAAATACTAAAAAAATTTGTCGGGGAACAAAAACAAATTCCACCAATGTACTCGGCAAAAAAAGTGGGCGGAAAAAAATTATACGAGCTGGCGCGGAAAGGAGTTGAAATTGAAAGAAAGCCGGCGGAGATAAAGATACATTATATTAAGCTGTTAAATTATAAATATCCGGAACTGGAAATTGAAACCCGCGTTTCTTCCGGCACTTACATCCGCACGCTCGCGAACGACATTGGGCAAGCGCTCGGATGCGGCGCGTATTTAGAAGAATTGCAACGCACGGAAATTGGAGGATATAAATTGAAAAACGCGGTGGAAACAAAAAATCTTACCAAAGAAAATTGGAATAATTTTATTGTTGACATAAAATAAAAAAACATTTAAGATCACAACAGAACAGGAGGGCGGTCATGAAAATTTTGGCAATCAATGGCAGTCCAAATTTGCACGGCGTTACCATGTCACTCGTTAATCCTTTCTTGGAAGGCGCGCGAGAGGCGGGCGCGGAAACCGAGCTCATTCATATCAAAAAGTTAAAAATCAATCCTTGTCTCGGATGCCTTAATTGCTGGTTTGTTACTCCGGGACAATGTTCGCAAAAAGACGACATGCGAGCGCTTTATCCAAAACTGCGAGAAGCGGATATTTGGGTTTTAGCCAGCCCGCTCTACATCGGCGGCGTTTCCGGACCCATAAAAATGTTTTTGGACAGGTTTCTTCCGCTCGTTCTTCCATTTATCACAAGAAGGAATGGCCGTGACCGCCATCCGCTCCGAAGCGGTGGAAAACACGGCGGTATCGTTCTGGTTTCCAGTTGCGGACTTTGGGGAATGGAAAACTTTGACCCTATGGTGGCGCATATTAAAGAAGTATGCGAACATGCGAGCCGATATTTTGCCGGCGCGCTCTTGCGTCCGCACGGACCGGCGCTGCCAGAACTCATGGAATCAAAACTTCTTTCCTACCGCGCTCATAATGTTTTTGCCGCAGCCCGAGAGGCGGGACGGCAAGTCGCTTTGACCGGAATAATCCCCGATGAAACAGCCATGGCTGTAAGTCGAAATCTCCTGCCGCGGATTCTTTACAACATGATTGTCAATAAAAACTTCAAGAGAATGTTAAAAAAACTTGAGAAATAAAAAACTCCGAACGCTCGGAGTTATTTTTTTTGTCCATACACTTTTGCGTTAGAGGTCAATTACTATCCCATTATTCCGCCTAATTTACCCATTATTGCCAAAAAAAGCGTTTCGTGATATAATAATGATAGTTTTAAATTAAGATAATAAGATAAATTTACCAAACCGTCCAAGGATTCTTCTAAATCTATGAATTTAGCCTTGATTTCACACAAATTAAACGAATCAACGGAAACCGTTTTAATGGATTCTTTTTCGGGTTGGAACAATTTTTATGGAAACAACAATTCTCTTACTCATAGCCGCCTCCGCGATAGGCGCGATCGCCGGCATTTTAGCAGGTTACTCTCTTCGTAAAATCATTTCCCGCGGGCAAGTTGATTCCGCCGAATCCAAGGCGGAAAAAATCCTGGCCGAAGCAAAAAACAGAGGGCAGGAATATCTCGTCAAAGTCAAAGAAAAAGGCCTCGCCATTATTGATGAATCAAAGCGCGAGGAAGTTTTGCGTAGAAAAGACATTCAAGAACTTCAGAAGCGTTTAGAGAAACGCGAGGGCGTTTATGACCAAAAACTTTTGGATTTTCAGGACAAACAACAAAAACTTTTTGAAAAAGCCACTAAGCTTGAGGAAATAAAAAAAGAAATCCAGGGGCTCCGCGACCAGGAAATGGAAAAGCTCCAGCAAGTGGCGGGGCTCACGCGCGACGCGGCCAAAAATGAACTTTTAGAATTGGTGGCAAAAGACGCGAATGAAGAATTGGTGTCGCGCAAAAAGAAATTGCAAGAACAGAGCCACGAAGAGCTGGAAAAAGAAGCGCGCGAAATTTTATTGCCCGTTATTGAAAGAATGGCCTCGGGCGTGGTGGCGGAATCAACCACCACCTCCGTGTCATTGCCCAACGACGAAATGAAGGGCCGCATCATCGGCAAGGAAGGACGCAACATTAAAGTAATTGAACAGCTGACCGGCACGGAAATTTTGATTGACGAAACGCCGGAAACAATCACGGTCTCATGTTTTTCTCCGGTCAGGCGCCAATTGGCCAAACGCGTTTTGGACAAACTTATTTCTGACGGCAGAATCCAGTCGGCGAGAATTGAAGAAACGGTTGAGGCTGTAAGAAAAGAGCTGGCCATAGAAATCACCAAAGCCGGCGAAGAAGCTTTGTATAAACTGGGCTTAACCGGATTAGACCAAAAATTGGTGCAAATTATCGGCCGGTTAAAGTTCCGCACGAGCTACGGGCAAAATATTTTGCTCCATTCTATTGAGGTCGCGAGCTTGTCCGCCATGCTTGCCGAAGAATTGGGCGCCGATGTAACCATCGCCAAAAAAGGCGGTCTCTTGCACGACATCGGCAAAGCTATGGATCAGGATATTCAAGGCGGGCATCCGGAAATCGGCTATAACATTTTGAAAAAATTCAACATCCCGGAAGAAATCGCTTACATCGCTTTGGGGCATCATGAAGACAAGCCAAAAACACTGGAAGCTGTTATAGTTAAAGTTGCCGACGCCATTTCGGGGGCAAGACCCGGTGCCAGAAAGGACTCTTACGAGCAATATATCAAGCGTTTGGAAGAGTTGGAAAAAATCGCCACTTCATTTGGCGGCGTGGAAAAATGCTATGCCATTCAGGCCGGGCGCGAGGTTAGGGTTTTTGTCAAACCCGAAGCCATTGATGACTATGCCTGCCACGAATTGGCAAAAAATATCGCCACGCAAATTGAATCCGAATTGCAATATCCCGGCGAAATCAAAGTGACGGTAATACGAGAAAAGAGAGTCATAGAATACGCGAAGTAATTACTAATTAATAATTACGAATTACTAATTTTATGCTTAGGGTAATTGTCCTTGGGGACATCATGGGTTCTATCGGCAGAAAAGCCCTGACCAAAAAACTTCCCGAGCTCCGCAAAAAATACGGCGCGGATTTGGTTATCGCCAATTGCGAAAATCTGGCGCACGGCATGGGCGTCACATCAAAAACATTGCGCGAGATATTCGCCGCGGGCGTTGATTTTTGCACTTCCGGAAATCATGTTTGGGACAAAAAAAAAGAGTTAAAAATAATTTTGAAAGACAAACAACTGAAAGACAAATTAGTCCGCCCCGCAAACTATAAAAAAATTTATAGAAAACTTGGCGAAGGATATAAAATTATAACCGTAGGAAATGATAAAATTTTAATTATCAATCTCTCCGGCCGAGTATTTATGAAAGCCGACGGGCTAAAAGTCCATTCCCCCCTCGTAGCGCTGGAAGATATTTTGGAAAAAAATAAAAAGAAAAAAGTCAGCGCGGTGCTGGTTGATTTTCACGCCGAAGCCACTTCGGAAAAACGCGGGCTTGGTTATTTTGCCGACGGAAAAATAAGTTTGATGTGGGGCACGCATACGCACACGCCAACCGCCGACCTCCAAATTCAAGAGCATGGCACGGGATTTATTACCGACCTCGGAATGTGCGGCGCCAGGGATTCAGTCATTGGCGAAGATAAGGAAGCGGTGATAGAATCATTAAAACGCAAGGACGCAAAATTAAAACACAATATTCCGGATCATGGCTGGGCAAAAATCCAAGGCATTTACGCGGAAATTGACGGCAAAAAAACTAAAAAAATTGAACAAATTGCGGAAGAAGTGGAGATAAAATAAGATTTTTTTCCTTCTGTCATTCCCGCGAAGGCGGGAATCCAGGCCCTTATTTACTGGATCCCCGAATAGTCGCGATGCGCTTGTCGGGGATGACAAGGTATGGATTTGCTAAATTTAGGCAATAAGTTATAATAAAAGTATAAATAAATAATTTTTAAAGATATGAACAAAGCACAGTTGGCTGAAATTTTAAGCGGAAAGGTGGCCGGCGTCTCGCGCGCCCAGGCGGAACGTTTTTTGGATGAAATGACCAAAACCATCACGCAAAAATTAATCACGGGCGAAGAAGTTGTTTTCGCGGGCTTCGGCGCTTTCTCCTCAAAGAAAAGAAAGGGCCGCACGGGCGTCAATCCCCGCAATACTAAACAATCCATCCAGATTCCGTCAGTCAAAGTTGCAAAATTTAAACCCGGAAAAAATCTCAAAGATTCTCTCAAGAAATCCGACCATGTTGCAACTCCGCCGCCAGCTCCGGTTGCTACGTCTGAGCCGATACAGCAAGCATAAACTAAAAATCCCCAAACGGGGATTTTTTTAAATTGACAATCTGTGATAAGTATGATAAAAAAATCTTAAGGACAGAGGAGAATATAAAATGGAGGTTGGCCTGATTTTCAGCGGATGCGCCGTGTCCTCTCATATTATCGCGTACATTTTATACAACAGAAATATTGCGCGGCAAAACTGCCGCCCGTCAATTACCGGCTGGCTCTTAGGGTCTTTCGTCTCAATACTGAATGCCATAAGCTATTTTCTAATGACCGGGGACTTTATAAAGACCATTCTTCCCGCCGAAAGCACCTTGTTCCACATCTTTACCATCTTTATGTTGTGGCGAAAAGGAAATTTTGTCAAAATAGACACCTATGACAAACTTACTTTCGTCATCGGCCTTTTGGTAATTTTTGTTTGGTGGCGATATCAAAACGCCTCTTATGCCAATCTTCTTTTACAATTTTGTTATCTCATTTCGATGATTCCTATATATAGAAATGAATTGAAAGACAACAAAAATGAAAGACCGCTGCCGTGGTTTCTGTGGGCGCTGGCGCATACATTTAACACCGGCACGGTAATCGCACGCTGGCAAAAACATTGGCCGGATATTATTTATCCGACATTAACCACCACAGAACACGTCGCCGCAGGATTGCTGGCCCTTAGAAAAACAAAATCCCCGTCATCCGTTCTTCGCTAAAGCTACGAAGGACGAGGGGGATTTTTTTTATTTTAGCGGCGAGCTTCGCGCTCCGCCTTTTCAATGTACTCCTTGGCAACTTCATAAAGAGCTTTGCAGGCGTATTCATGCGCCTCGTCTTCAAAATCTTTTTTTTCTATTCTGCTTTTCAGATTATGATAAATGCCCACAAGATCCGGGTCGGCCGAATAAATATCGTGCATTTTCTGAAACGCCAAACCGCAAAGCGGCTGATACCCGTGAAGCACTAAATCCTCCTGAAGAAATATTTCCGGCCTGTGCAACCGTATGGCCATGCGTGCTACTGCCGATAGCCACTCATCAAGCTGTACGACATAAGGATAGCCCTCGCCATCTTCATCACCCTCTTCGGGGTTCTTTTTTGCCCCACTCATTGGTTTTCCTCCTCTAATCAATTTTTAGCATAAAAATAAAAATCTGTCCAGGTGGCAAATTTTTATTTTATGAATTTAAATCTTGACATTGTCTTTCCGTCGCGCTCCACGGTTTCTAAAAACATGGCGAGTGGCCTAACCCACAAATTATTTATATTCCCCGAGCTTGCCTGTCCCGCGAAGCCCAAGGGGCGAAGTGGGGTCGAAGGGCCGTCCAAATGTTTATACAAAACCATTTCTTGGAGTGTCTCGCTATGACGCGCCACGCCAATCACTTTATATCGTCCGCCCTTAAAATGCTCATATATCCCGGGTTTCAAATTTTTCGCGGCTTCGGATAATTGCATATTATCCACAATATCATTTATTCTTAAAATATATTTATCTAAATTTAGCCAAAATTACTATTAAAGTACTTGACAAAAATCCAAATATGTGTTTTAATATAGATAGACACTTGAAGATATCTTAACCATCTCAAGTGATAAAAAAAGCACTTGTGAGGGCTTTGGCCCTCTCGCGGTCAATACATAAACCGCAGACGGGTGCTTTTTTTATTTAATCTATTTCCAAATTACCGGAAAAAAATATTTTTTTATTATTTCCATTACTATCTTTCTCAACTCTCCAAGATGGATATAAACTATAAAAAAATTTAACTCCTCCTTCTATTTCCTTTATTACAATTTTCAATCTCACAAAATCTATAATGGCAACAAAGACATAATATCTGACTGTCTTTAATCGCTTCTCCCATCGAGAATTTATTTTTTGCCTGACAAAAAGTTGGCGCTCATCATATTCTTGCAATGTATGCGATATTTTAATTATTTCCGGCGCTAATTTTATGAGTCGCAGACGCGTGTATTGTTCAAATCTTGTACGCGTCGTATTCCAATCTTTAAATAAAAGATGCTGAAACCCCTCCGTGTTGAAATGGACGTCGCCAGTCAAATAAGGACATTTTACTTTAACTATCGCGCCATAAAAATTTTCCGCCTCCTTTTTTATCTTTTCAAACTTATCATCAGAGATTTCCATATTATTTCTTTCTCAAAACCAAAATATCTTGATCCATTTTTTCGCCTTCGCTCAAATCCTCCGGCACGAGGTCCTTCCAATCGCCTAAAAATATTTCAAAACCGTATTTTTCCGCCAATTGTTTTATTTTTTCCGGCGAATGATAATACTTGGTAGTTTCCGCGCCTTCCAAATATCCGGCCGCCGGATTACCAGATTCTTTCAAAAATTTCACTGTAAAGGTGTCGCCGTCTTTCAAAATTCTTGTTTCATTTTCCGGAAATTCTTGACCATTGTATAAAAATCGCGCATTAGTGGAAATGCTTTTTAATTCCGGCGAAAGCACGCCGATTGTGGCGACCAAACGGCCCGGAGATTTTAATTTTTGCGCTAGCAATTCAAAAAGCTCATCTAAATCGTCTATGTGGTCAATTGTATATTTCATAATGCTCAGATCAAGAGCATTGTTCGGCAATTTTTCCAAATAACTTATAATATCAGCTTGTATAAAATCAATAATCTTTTGGCGATTTTTATATTCCGGCGTATCAATATATTTCTTGGACAGCTTCAACATATACGGCGAAACATCCACCCAATCAATGCGTCCACCATCTTCTAAGAGTCGTTCAAAAAATTTGTCATACCTGTCCGGATGCGCGCCGCCACCCAATTCCGCAGCTTGCAAAGGACCGGAGAACTCTTTTAATTCCAACTCTATAATTCTGTCGGCGATAGCGGCCACGCGAAAATTTTTTTCATTCTGTTCACGTTCGGCAAAATTTTCCGCGACCTCGCGATTAAAATACATATCCAGGCCTTTCAGTATTTTTTCCGATTGATTTTTTGGTTTTTCCATAAATTTATATTTTCTCCATTCTAATCTTGCCGGTTTTTCGGTCTTTTATTTCCATGGAATTTTGCGCCAAAGTTTTTTCGGAAATGATGATGCGTTCGGGAACACCCAAGAGGTCGGAGACGGCAAATTTTTCTCCGGCGGAAACATCAGTGCGGTCGTCAAAGAGAACGACATCGGATGAGATTGCCACGTCGCTCCGCTCTGCTTCGCTCCTCGCAATGACAGACAAACAAGCGGCGGCGATCTTTTTATTTATTTTGGCGTCCTTTCCAAACAGCGCAACCAGATGCGTGGCAAACGGCGCCACTTCCTTGGGCCAAACAATCCCCTTTTCATCGTGGTTTGCCTCCACAATCGCGCCTACAAGCCGGGTCGTGCCGATGCCATAGGTACCCATAATAATTGGTTTTTGTTCGCCGTCTTTGTCCAAATATTTCAAATCAAAAGCATCGGAATATTTTGTTTTTAGTTTGAAAATATTTCCAACTTCAATGGCTTTTTCACCATCTTCCAACGCGTGCCCCTCAACGCATTTTCCATCCACCACCAACTCCTTATTATAATATGCTTGGCACTTGGAACAATAATAAATTATATCTTCGCCTGCCGAGGTTTTGGCCTGGTACTCGTCGGAAAATTTTGAAAATGTTCCGCCTGACGCGCGCACGCGCACCGCTTGCAGTCCGCAACGTTTGAAAATTTTCTCATACGCTTTGGCGGCTTTTTCATAATATTTTTCCAAATCCGCTTCGTCTTTGTGAAAACTGTAAAGATCCTTCATTCCAAATTCGCGGCCGCGGAGCACGCCGGCTTTGGCGCGAAGCTCGTCGCGAAATTTATTTTGTATTTGATAAAGCGCAAGGGGCAAATCTTGATATGAATTAATGTAAGCCTTGACCAGGGGCGTAATAATTTCTTCCGCCGTGGCGCCCAGCGCCACCTCGCCGCCAAGCTGGCTTTTTAATTTGAACAAAATATCCAAGCCCATCCAGCGTTTAGTTTTTTCCCAATTTTCTTTTGGCTGCAATGCGGGCATCAAAAGTTCCTGCGCTCCCAGCGCGTTTATTTCTTCGCGCACAATCCGTTCCACATTCCGCAAAACGCGGAGACCCAGCGGCAACCAAGTATAAACGCCCGCCATTTCCTGATGAACAAATCCGCCCTGCGTTAAAAATCTGGCATTGGCCGATTCCGTATCTTTCGGCGCTTGCTTTGAAGCCCTGGGGAAAAGTTGTGAGTAAAACATATTTTTAATTGAATTTTGACTGCGC
>CAZFZQ010000007.1:17882-25917 GCA_964522845.1 uncultured Gammaproteobacteria bacterium
CTACCTTCAACCAAAGGTTTAATTTAATATGGTAAAAAACCGCATTAAAAAAATTAAAGCAACCTATTGCGGATGCTTTTTAAAATTTTAAAAAAATCCTTGCGCGTCAATTGAATTTTGACTGCGCCACTTTCTCCCGGCAACGGGCGCAGCTGTCTTCATTATAACTCTTTATCGTCTCCAATACGACTTTTTTCACATTTTCCATATTCTTTTGAAAAGTCGCCAAAATTTCTTGCGCCGAAGAAGCAACGAGGCCGGCGTCATTATGAAAACAAGCGTCGTAATCCGTCACCAAACCGATGGTTGCATAACAGATCCCAAGTTCATTCGCCAAGACAGCTTCCGGATAACCCGTCATTCCGATGACAGACGCACCGAGCGAAGAAAACCATTTGCTCTCTGAAATTGTGGAAAATCGCGGACCATTGATGACGACCAGCGTTCCGCCCGCGACCGTCGGCACGCCGGTTTTTTCGCACGCGGACAAAACCTTCTTCCGCAAACATTCGCAATACGGATCAACCGATGTCATATGGCGCACTTCGGGCCCGTGAAAAAAAGTATCTTCCCTCCCCTTGGTTCTATCAATATACGAATCACAAATAACAAAAGTTCCGGGCGCAATTTCGCGTTGCAAACTTCCCATGGCGCTTGGCGCCAAAATTTTTGTCACGCCGGCCTCTTTCATAGCCCACAGATTGGCGCGATAATTTATCATGTGCGGAGGAATTTTGTGTCCCCGCCCATGGCGCGGCAAAAATACAACTTCTTTATTTTCAAATTCGCCCTTCATCAATTTATCCGAAGGCTTGCCATACGGCGTATCAATATCCAGTTCTTCCGAATTTTGTAAAAGCTCGTAAAAACCCGAGCCGCCAAAAATTCCAAGCATAAAATAGGTTGTTAGGTAGTTAGGTGATTAGGTATTTAATACGAAATCAACGAAAATATTTCAAAATCTTTTAATTTATCCCTGCCATTCAAAAAACCCAGCTCCATCAAAAATCCAATGCCCACAATATTGCCGCCAAGCTTCCGCACCATTTTTACCGTTGCCTCCATTGTGCCTCCGGTCGCTAAAACATCATCAACAATTAAAACGTTTTGCCCGGGGCTAATCGCGTCTTCGTGCATTTCCAAAGTGTTCGCGGCATACTCCAAAGTATAGTCTTCACAAATGGTTTTCCGCGGCAACTTACCCGGTTTTCGCACGATGGCGAGCCCCGCGCCGAGCTTGTACGCCACGGGCGCGGCTAATAAAAATCCTCTCGCGTCAATGCCAACCACGGCGTCAATTTTTTTGTCCGCAAACCTTTCCGCAAAATTATTTATAACAAAAACAAATGCATCCTTATCTCCCAAAAGCGGAGTGATGTCTTTAAAAATTATTCCCGGCTTCGGATAATCCGGCACATCTTTAATGAAATCTTTTAAGTTCATAATAATCAAATATTATCAGAAAACCCGCATAAACTCAACCCCTTGATTTATCTTTGAAATTATGATATAAAATATGAATACGCTCTCGTAGTGAAATGGATATCACGACAGGCTTCGAACCTGTTATTGGGGGTTCGAGTCCCTCCGGGAGCATTGCGCGTCGGTAGCTCAGCTGGTAGAGCAGATCCCTCTTAAGGATAAGGTCCTGGGTTCGATCCCCAGCCGACGCACCAAAAAACCCGATTTTTTCGGGTTTTTTAATTCTAATGATTTAAAAACTTATATCACCAAATACTCTTCCGCCGTGGACTCGTCTATAATTTTTTCTTTTATCAGCCGTTTTAAATCCTGCTCCAGAGTCACCATCCCCAATCTCGCGCTGGTCTGGATTACGGTATTAATTTGCTGGACCTTTCCTTCGCGAATCAGATTGGCCACGGCCGGCGTGTTCACCAAAATTTCGCGCACCGCCGCCCGTCCCCCGCCTTTTTTCGGCACCAATTGCTGTGAAAGCACGCCGCGGAGCGTGAGCGCCAACTGCATTTTTATTTGCGGTTGCTGGTGCGGAGGAAAAACATCAATAATGCGGTCTATGGTCTGCGCCGCGCTGTAAGTGTGGAGCGTGGCAAAAACCAAGTGCCCGGTTTCCGCGAGCGTCAGCGTGGTGGCAATGGTTTCCAAATCGCGCATTTCGCCCACCATTACCACGTCCGGATCTTGGCGCAAAACATGTTTCAATCCTTCGGCAAAAGTCAGCATATCCGTGCCAAGCTGGCGCTGGCGAATGACGGATTTTACCGGTTCAAACAAAAATTCCACCGGATCTTCCAATGTGAAAATATTTTCCGCGCGGGTTTTATTTATTTCATTGACCATGGCCGCGAGCGTGGTTGATTTGCCCGAACCGGTTGGGCCGGTAACAAGCACCAAGCCGTGGGGCAATTCTGTAAATTTTTTGCCCACTTCCGGCAAACTCACCTCTTCCATGGTCGGGATTTCTTTGGGAATGGCGCGGGCGGAAACACCGATAGCGTCCATTTCAAAATGCAGGTTGATGCGGAAGCGTTCGCCCGAAGGCAGTGAATACGAAGCATCCAATTCTCTTTCACGCAAAAATTTGTCCTGCTGGGACTTGTCCAGCATGGAAAAAGCCATCGTTTCCACTTCTTTTGCCGAAAGCTCTTTAGTTTTTAATCTTTGTAAATCACCAGACACGCGCATAATCGGCGGAAGCCCCGCCACCAAATGCAAGTCCGACGCCCCGCTTTTTACCACGGCCTTGAACAGTTCATTTATTGTCATAGAATTAGCTTGTTAGTTTATTAGCTTTTTAGCTTCTTAGCAAAAAACCAATAAAAAATTTATTTCAAATTAGTTATCTATATTATATCACAAACAAAAAACCGCGTAATGCGGCTTTTTCTTTCTAATAAGCTAAGAAGCTACTCTCCTAAAAACTAATTATTCCCACCCCTTCTCTTTCATCCCATTTCTCGCGGCGTCAACTTGGGCTTCGTGTTTTGACGACCCCTCGCCCTCGGCCACCATTTCATTGCCGATATAGACGCCGATAACAAATTTTTTCGCGTGATCCGGGCCGGCCTCCGACAGCACTCTGTAAGACGGAGTGATTGTAAATCTTTCTTGCGCGATTTCTTGAAAACGACTCTTGGGGTCAAGATATAATTTTTTCTCCAAAATTTCCGGGAGTTTCACCAATAAAAAATTTTTTATAAATTTTTCCGATTCGCGCATGCCGCGGTCCAGATAAATCGCGCCCACGACCGATTCAAAAGCGTTGGCCAAAATATAAAGCCGCGCCTTGCTTTGTTTGTCTTTTGTTTCCCCGCGCGACAAAAGCATATATTCTTCAATGCCGATTTCTTTGGCCAGTTCGCCCAGCATGTCGGCGTTCACGAGCGAGGCGCGCCAATTGGTGAGGTCACCTTCGGGATTGGGATAATTTTCGTATAAAAATTCCGTGACCGCGAGTTCAATCACCGCGTCGCCCAAAAATTCCAGCCGTTCATTATGCCCCAAAGCAAAGCTCGGGTGCTCGTTCAAATACGAACGGTGCGTAACGGCATTAAGTAAAAAATCCAAATTTTTAAATTTTACTCCGAGTTTTTTCGCGAGTTCTGCAACATCTTTCATAAATTCGTAATTATTCTTTTTTCTCTTCTGATTTTTGCCTATCCACTTCCTTCATCTCACCTCTCTCCAGCATATCTTTGTAAATCGCGCCCAGAACGCCATTGACAAATTTGCCGGACGATTCTCCGCCATAATTTTTTGCCAGTTCTATGGACTCGTTAATGGCGACTTTAGCCGGAATATTGTCAGAATATTTCAATTCATAAATCCCCAAGCGCAAAATATTTCTATCAACAATGGTGATTTGATCCAAGGGCCACTCGGGCGCGTATTTGACGATGGTGTCATTCAATTCATCAAGATGTTTTTTTACGCCATCCACCAATTCTTCAATAAAACCCTTGTCTTCCAATCCGGCGCCAAATTCTTGCTTGTTGTAATCCATGGTCACTTCCACACCTCCTTCTTCTCCCATTGCATGCCGAAAATCCCACTCATAGAGGGATTGCATAGCGAGCGCGCGTGCAAGATGTCTTGAAGACATAAATTAGCTTTTTAGCTTTTTAGCTTTTTAGCTTTTTAGTTCGAACCTAATAAGCTAAGAAGCTAACGAAACTATCTTGCTTCTTATTTGCATTCCGGGCAGGCGAAATGCGGACGCTTTGCGGCGTTGCATTTTTTACACTTGGTAAGGGCGGACGCCTTTAACGCATCATGCGAACGGCGGTTGCCTTTCCGTGTGCTGGACATTCTCTTTTTTGGATTGGCCATATTTTTAAATTATATAAAAGTAACGGACGCGATTTTATCTTTTTCATCTTTGAATCTCATGAGCCGGACGCCTTGGGTGGCGCGGCCAAGGGACGGCACGCTTTTGAACGCCATGCGGATCACCTGTCCATGTTCGGAAATAATTATCATATCGCGGTCGTCTTCGGTGTTGGAAATGTAAGCGTTCGTAATCTTTCCGGTTTTTGCCGTGACGCTCATGGTCTTGATACCGGAGCCGCCGCGATGCTGAATTTTATAATTTCTCAAATTGGTTTTTTTGCCGCAACCGTTTTCCGAAACCACGAAAAGTTCCAGCATATTTTTGGCCACGAGTTTTGAATCCACCACGCCAATGCCCACCACGGTATCATTTTTCTTCAAGCGGATGGCATGAACGCCGGAGGCGCCGCGACCCATTGCGCGCGCGTCTTTTTCTTTAAATCGGATTGATTGTCCATTAGCCGTTACTATTATTATATCATCATTTCCGGTTGACGGCTTGACCCATTCCAAATAATCATCTTCTTTTAGGCCGATGGCGATTAGTCCCGAGCGGCGAACATTCTTAAAAACATCAATTTCGGTTTTTTTGATTAGGCCGTTCCTCGTTACCATAACCAAAAATTTATCCTCGTCCATTTCGTCGGATGAAAGCACGGCCGAGACTTTTTCGTTCGGGCCCAATTGCAAAAAGTTTTGCAGCGCTTGTCCCTTGGCTATCCGGGATGCCGCGGGCACGTCATAAGTTTTTAATTCAAACACGCGGCCTCGCGTGGTGAAAAAATACAAGTCGCTGTGCGTCATGGTGGTAAAAAGTTCCTGCACAATATCCTCTTCTTTGGTCGCAAGCCCCATCACGCCCTTTCCGCCTCGCGACTGCGATTTGAAAGTATCGGGCGGAAGCCGTTTGATGTATCCGTCAGCCGTGATCACGACGATGGTCGGCTCGTTCGGCACCAAATCCTCGGGCTTGAATTCTTTGACGCCATGCGCGATAACTTGGGTGCGGCGTTCGTCGCCGTATTTGTCTTTAATTTCTTTCACTTCATCTTTTACCAAATTTTGCATTTTCTTTTTTGACGCCAAAAATTCTTCCAAATCTTTAATCAATTGTTTTTTCTCTTTCAATTCTTGTTCCACGCGCAAGGTCTCCAAGTTGGCGAGCTGTTGCAAGCGCATTTCCAAAATGGCCACGGCCTGAAACTCCGACAGCTTGAATTTGTCCATCAAATTGACGCGCGCGACGTCTTTGTCCGCGCTCTTTTTAATCACGGCAATCACCTTGTCTATATACATGATGGCAATCTTCAAACCGTCCAAAATATGCGCCCGCTCTTTTGCCCGCGCCAAATCATATTCCGCGCGGCGGCGCACCACTTCCAAACGGTGGCGGATATATTCTTCCAAAATATTTTTCAATGTCAAAACTTTGGGTTGCAATCCGTCCACCAAGGCCAGCATATTCACGTGAAATTTTTCTTGCAATTGCGTCAGAACGAAAAGACGATTCAAAACTTTTTTCGGATACGCGTCTTTTTTTAATTCAATCACAATCCGTATCCCTTCTTTTGACGATTCGTCGCGGATGTCGCGGATGCCTTCCAGTTTTTTCTCCGTCACCAAATCCGCGATTTTTTCTATAAGCGTTGATTTGTTAACTTGATATGGAATTTCTGTAATGATGATTGAAAATTTTCCTTTTTCTTCCACGATGTCGGTTTTGGCCTGCATCACGATGCCGCCGCGGCCCGTGGCGTACGCTTGTTTGATTTCGTTTTTATCAAAAATTATTCCGCCCGTTGGAAAGTCCGGGCCTTTGACAAATTGCAAAAGGTCATCAATCGTACAATCCGGATTTTCTATAATGTGCACGACCGCGTCGCAAATTTCCGTGAGATTGTGCGGCGGAATGTTGGTGGCCATACCCACGGCGATACCCATGGAACCGTTTAACAAAAGATTGGGGAGCTTGGCCGGCATCACTTTTGGCTCTTTTTGCGAGCCGTCATAGTTGGGCTGAAAATCCACGGTTTCGCGATCAATATCATACAAAAGCTCTTCCGCAATAGATGATAATTTTGCCTCCGTGTATCTATGCGCCGCGGCATTATCACCATCAATTGAGCCAAAATTCCCTTGGCCATGTATCAATGGGTAGCGAAGCGAAAAATCTTGCGCCATTCTTACCATAGATTCATAAACCGCGATGTCGCCGTGCGGATGATATTTGCCTAAAACCTCGCCAACGATGGTGGCAGATTTGCGGAATTTAGCCGAGGCTTTGAGGCCCATGGCCCAAGTGGCATACAAAATTTTGCGGTGCACGGGCTTCAATCCATCGCGCACGTCAGGCAAGGCGCGAGAAATGATAACCGACATGGCGTAATCCAAATACGATTCCTGCATTTCAGAAACGATGTTCACTTCTTTCACCTGGCCGATATTATTCGGATTGGGGTCAATAAGTTTTGGTTGTTGGTCTTTGTCTTTCGCCATAAAATTTATTTTTCCGTGGAGGTCGCCGTTGATGTGGAAATTTCCGCCGGCGTGTTGAATTTATTTTGCAAATCTTCCATTTGTTTTGTGAAATTTTTTTGTAATTCGCCAAACGCCTCCGCGCCTTTTTTCTTTGAATCTCCCAATTCAATCGCGGCCGCGCCAATGCTGAATTTTATTGAAGCCGCCCAAATAATCGCGATAACCGCGAGCGTCCCGCCGGCGCAAAGCCACATATACAACTTTTTTTTGTCAGGAGACATAAGATATAGAAGCAAGAAAGCAAAAAAACATGGAAGCATAAAACGGAGCTATCCTTTGTTTCTATGCTTTTTTGTTTCTATGTTTCTATGCTTTCTCAAGCACTATCACCTTCGTATCTTCTTCCGGCAGATCTTTTTTCGCGATTTTCAACTTGTTCATGGTTTCGGATTTGGCGCCGTATTCTTTCAAAAATTTTTCCACCGGATCAAGTTTTACTTCCAGGCCGGGCATGGCGTAGTGCATGGGAATGATAATTCTCGGTTCAATTTGGTTGGCAATTTCCACGGCTTTTTTGTAATCCAGCCCCTCTCCCCCGCCCACGGGCAAAAGCAAAATATCAACATTTTCCAGCGCGGAAAATTCTTCATCCGTCAGCGAATGAGTCAAATCTCCCAAATGCGCGACCACGATATCTTCAAATTCATAACGGCAAATCACGCTCGGCTTGGCGTGCCCCTTCGACTCGTCCCGCGAAGCTTTAGCGGAGTGGGAAGCTTCATGCGAAGAGGGGTCTTTTTTTTCTCCGTCGGCTTTTGACGGTATGCCATAAACAAAAACACCGCCTTTTTCATATTCGCCCGGTTCATCAATAACAAGTTCCGGTTTGGCCACGGCTTCCGCGTTGTTGTGCAGATCATTGTCGCGGGAAATGGTCAAAATATTGGCTGACAAAGTGCGCGGCAAGCGAAGCCCCGTGCCCTTGGTATTATAAGGGTCGGCAACCAAAGTGATGGTGCCGCCGCCGGCTGATTTTGCCTCTATTTCAAAGCAGGATAGGCCGTGATACAAGATGTTGAGAATCATATTTTCTTGCGTCATTCCCGCGGAGGCGGGAATCCAGGCTAATAATAGTCGTCAAATACATTAAAATTTTATCATATAATAATGAAGGGCGCAATACCCCCGAATTTAGTGTCGTAGCCAAATGATAATTTCATAGTAGAGCCAAATAGAAATTTCATACCCC
>CAZFZQ010000008.1:0-15125 GCA_964522845.1 uncultured Gammaproteobacteria bacterium
TAAAAAATAAAATTCTGCCGAAAAATTTGGCGGCCATCGGCGAACTGGGCTTGGGCGGCGAAGTGCGGCAAGTGAGCCAGCTTGCGAAACGCATGGAAGAAACCAAGCGCCTCGGCCTCTCGCAAATCATCAGTCCGCAAAACCATAAAAAACTTCAAGATGTACTAAATGTTCTCTAATTTAAAAATCCGTCAATTGACGGATTTTTAAAAACGGAGAGAGTGGGATTTGAACCCACGGACCTTTTAAGGGGTCAGCACATTAGCAGTGTGCTGCTTTCGACCGCTCAGCCATCTCTCCATTAAACGGAAGCGGGAGGATTCGAACCTCCGGTGCCCTTGCAGGCACTCCAGTTTTCAAGACTGGTGCGATCGTCCGCTCTGCCACGCTTCCCTACGATACTATCATTTAATCATATTTTTGACTATTTATCAAGTGCCCCGCGGCATTCGGCTTTTGAGGGCGAAATTGGTATAATCATAAGATGAGGATAAAAAATACATTTATTGCTATTTTTGTATTATGCGCAATGCTGGTTTTACCGGCTTTGCCGATTTTTGGCGCGAGTACTGCTCTAAAACAGGCGGAAGACGAAAAAAATCAGCTTGAACAGCAATTGCAAGACATTGAAGCCCAGATCGCCGGATACCAAACAGAACTTAATTCCATCAAAGGAGAGAAAAATACTTTGCAAAATAAAATAAAACAATTGAAAAATCAGCAAGCGTCCATCAACTTGCAAATCAAGTCCACCAATCTGCAAATAAAAAATCTGGACGGAAAAATTTCTCAAACCAAAACCGATATCAACGAAAATATTTCCCAAGCCCAACAAATCCAGGACGAAATAGCGAACCTTTTGCGCGCGGTGGAAAGATACGACAATTATCCCCTTTTTTATTCCATCATCACTAAAAATAAATGGTCAGAAATTTTTGACGAAATAGAAAAACATCTCCAGCTGACCGCGGGGCTGGACACTTTGTTTAAAAAATCCAAAGAAACAAAAACGCGGCTTGATGAACGGCTAGGGCTTTTGGCGCAAGAACAAGACGACGCGCAAAATCTTTTATCCATCAAAGTTTTACAGCAACAGCAATTGGCGGATTCCGTAGGCGCGCAAAATATATTATTAAAAGAAACCAAGGGCCGGGAAAGCGACTATCAGGCCGCGCTCAAGGCCAATCAAAAAAAAGCCGCGGAACTAAAAAACCGGCTTTATCAACTGCTTGAAGTTGGCACGCAAATAACTTTCGGCGAGGCGGTAAAGATCGCCAATTGGGCA
The DNA here is from genome assembly GCA_964522845.1 of uncultured Gammaproteobacteria bacterium. Classification (GTDB taxonomy): domain Bacteria; phylum Patescibacteriota; class Patescibacteriia; genus CAZFZQ01. The sequence continues at coordinate 1,286 of CAZFZQ010000008.1, forward strand.
TCAGGGCAAAGCGGAGTGCGGGCCGCGTTTCTTTTGGCGATCTTGACGCAAGAATCTAATCTTGGAAAAAATGTCGGCACCTGCAACCGCGAAGGCGATCCGCCCGCAAAAAGCTGGCGAGTGATCATGAAACCCGATCGCGACCAACAGCCGTTTATACAAATTACAAAAGATCTGGGGCTTCCCACCAACACCACGCCGGTTTCTTGTCCAATGCGCGACAGCAAAGGCAACCGCATCGGCTGGGGCGGTGCCATGGGTCCGGCGCAATTTATCCCCTCAACTTGGATGGGATACAAAGATAAAGTAGCGGCAATTACGGGAAAAACTGCCGACCCTTGGGACATTCGCGACGCTTTCTTGGCTTCGGCCATCAAACTTAAAGCTGGCGGCGCGGGCACTCAAAGCGGAGAATGGGCCGCGGCCATGAGATATTTTTCCGGCTCAACCAATACAAAATATCGATTTTACGGAGACAACGTCGTGGCTCTGGCGGCGCAGTATCAAAGCGATATAGACAGTTTGGGAAATTGAACTTTTTATTGGCTTTTGATTATGGTATAATTTAATTACAGATTGTCATTGCGAGGAGTCCTCGACGTGGCAATCCCGTCATTGATGAGATTGCCACGCCCTCCCCACTTCGCCCTTCGGGCTTCGCGGGGCAGGCGGAAGGGCTCGCAATGACACAGTATAAAATATATGTCTACAAACGATCTCAAATGGCAGGTGCCGGAATATCCTCAATATGAACGGGGACGATTTTGGTATGCCGGAGCGGCTGTGATTGGCGTGGCGCTCTTAATTTACGCCGTAGTTACGGGCAATTTTCTATTTGCTTTGATTGTCATTTTTGGCGTAGTTATCAGCGTTATTTCTTCTTGGCACCCGCCGAAAATGGTGGAACTGCGGCTTTATGAAGAAGGCGTAAAATTGGACGACATGTATTATCCGTGGGAAAAATTTCAGTCATATTGGGTGGTAAAAAATGAGCATGGTGATAATCTGGGATTAGATCTGAAAAATTGGCTCCGAAACGATCTTTATATGCCTATAAAAGGCCATACTTTGGAAGACGTGGAAAAATTTTTGTCGCAATACTTAAAAAAAAATCCCGACCGCAAAGAAGAACCGATATCGTATTTCTTGGGGAGAAAGTTTAAGATCTGATTGACAAGAAGACGATTTTGTGTTATATTAAGGGGAACAATCCCCTTTTTAATTTTATGCTCTCGTAGTTCAACGGATAGAACGCAAGATTGCGGATCTTGTAATACAGGTTCGATTCCTGTCGGGAGCATTAAAAACCCAACTTAGGTTGGGTTTTTAATTTGAAAAATAATGAAAAAACGGATAAGATAAAAAGAACTTTGCGCAAGTGTCATTGCGAGCCCTTCCGCCTGCCCCGCGAAGCCCGAAGGGCGAAGTGGGGAGGGCGTGGCAATCTCATTAATTTATCGACGAGATTGCTTCGTCGCCGACTCCTCGCAACGACAGGATATTATGCCATTATTAGAGACCCCCATTGCTGATATCAATTTCTATTGCAAAAAAATCGCCAAGCGGCTGAAGAATTTAGATTTAAAAACCGCGCGCGACCTGCTCTTTTATTACCCTTTTCGTTATGAAGATTGGAGCAAAATTAAAAAAATCAGCGAGCTTTTACCCAACGAACCAGCCACGGTTAAAGTAAAAATTGAACAAATAAAAAATTTCCGCAGTCCGCGGATGCACAAAAAAATCACCGAAGCCATTGTGCGCGATGAAACGGGAAAAATTAAAGTTTTGTGGTTTAACCAATGGTATATCGGAACGTCGCTCGCCCCGGGCGATGATATTTATTTAGCCGCCAAAATGAATGACGACGGGGATATTATAAGCCCGGGATATGAAAAAGTGAGTGATCGCGCCACGCACACCGGCCGCATCGTGCCCATATATCCCCTCACAGCAGGCCTGACGCAAAAACATATCCGCTCGGCCGTAAAATCCGCTTTACCATTTTTGGACGACCTCGCCGACTATCTGCCTGAAGAAATAAAACAAAATAATAATTTAACGGATTTAAAAAGCGCGATTTTGAATATCCACTTCCCCTCTTCGGAAGAATTGCGGCAAGAAGCGGTGCGGCGGCTTTCGTTTGACGAATTGTTTTTTGCGCAATTAAAAAATTTCTGGTTAAAACATGATTTGGAAAAACGAGCGGCCGCGCCAATTTCTTTTCATAAAGAAGCAACTGCAAAATTTGTAGACAACCTGCCATTCAAATTGACCGAAGCGCAACGAAAGGCCTCGTGGGAAATATTAAAAGATATTCAAAATTCACATCCCATGAATCGCCTCCTGGATGGTGACGTGGGATCGGGAAAAACATTGGTGGCCGCGCTCGCGGTATATAACACTGCGCTCTCTGGTGCGCAATCCGCTATTTTGGCGCCCACAGAAATACTGGCCACACAACATTACGAAACGTTTTGTAAGTTATTTAACGGCCTGAATATAAAAATCGGGTTGGTGACGCACAATAAAAAAATTTCAAATTTCAAATTACCTGCCCGCAATGCTACGCATAGCGTTGCAGGCGGGCAAATTTCAAATAAAAAACCAGAAGAAATAACTTTAAGTGCGGACATTATTATCGGCACACATGCATTGATACAGAATGATATAAAATTTAATAATCTCGCCTTGGCTGTAGTGGATGAACAGCATCGTTTTGGCGTAGAACAACGGGCCCGCCTCGCGTCGACTCGCCTCGATTCGGCGAAGCGGGTGAGCGAGTCGAGGCGGGCAAAGCTGACAAATGGCAATACAATTTTTCCTCACTTACTCTCTATGACAGCCACGCCCATTCCCCGCACGCTATCTCTTATATCTTATGGCGATTTAGATTTATCAATCTTGGACCAAATGCCGCAAGGCCGGAAAGAAATAAAAACTTATGCGGTGGCGCAAGAAAAACGCGCCAGCTCTTATGACTTTATCCGCAAACAGATTCAAGCCGGCAGACAGGCCTTCGTCATTTGTCCCTTGATAGACGAATCGGATAAATTGGGCGTGAAATCCGTGGCGCAAGAATACAAAAAATTGAATGAACAAATTTTTCCCGAATTTCAGATGGGCATGCTCCATGGAAAATTAAAATCCGCGGAAAAAGATGAAATAATGCAAAAATTTAAAAATAATGAAATAAAAATTTTAGTTTCTACTTCCGTGGTGGAAGTGGGCGTGGATATTCCGAATGCCACAATTATGATGATTGAGGGCTCGGAGCGTTTTGGGCTGGCACAGCTGCACCAATTCCGCGGACGCGTCGGACGAAGCGTTCACCAATCGTATTGCCTGCTATTTCCCACGGACGGATCTTTCACGCAACGGCTCAAAGCCATGGAAACCATTAATGACGGTTTTCGTCTCGCGGAAATTGACCTGCAACTCCGCGGTCCGGGAAAAATTTATAGCACCGAGCAGTCGGGAAAACTGGAATTCCAGCTCGCGGATATCACTAATGTCGCCCTCATTAAACAAACGCGCGACGCGGCCAACAACCTAATCCAATCCGACCCCGAACTAAAAAAATATCCCCATCTGCGAGAATATTTGGAAGAAAAGCTGAAGAAAATACATCTGGAGTAAGATTATCAATTATCATTTTACAATTATCAATTAATTTCTAAATTATTTAATTCAAAATTCATTGAAAATTGGCCATTGAAAATTGAAAATTTCCCTTATCCTCTCGCCAAGGTTATCACTTGGATGTTTTGCGCGCCCGCGGAACGCAAGACGCCAGCGAGTTCTTTTACGGTGGAGCCGGTGGTGAAAACATCATCTACTATTATTATATTTTTTGGCTTGTCCTGCGTAGCCTCGGCGAAGTAGGGCGCGCGGCCGCGGACGGAAAAATGGCCCAAGAGATTGGAGTGACGCTCCGCCCTTTCCAGCTCCGCCTGATTTTTTGACTTTTTCTTGAAAACCAATTTATTTTTAATTGAAAGCTCTAAGATTTTTCCAATCACTTTTGCCAATTCTTCCGCCTGATTAAAGCCGCGGTCGCATTCTCTATACCAATAAAGCGGCACCGGAACCAAAGTGGCGCCTTTGACGTCCAGCAAATTTTTATATTTAAATAGAAATTTTCTAAAAAATGGCGCGAGCTCTTCAGCCATATCTTTTACATAGCGATATTTAAAAATTTTTATAATCCTACGCGCCAAGGGATCGCTGTATTTTACAAGCGAAAAAACTTTATTCACACCCGTTTTATTTTCGCATTTTTGGCAGACGCGAAATAGATCGCCGACTTGCCCGCAAAACGGACAGAACCGGCTGTCTATAAAAAATAAGCTGTCGCGGCAGCTTTCACAGAGCCATCCGCCCTCGGCATGGCAATTCAGGCAATTTTTCGGAAAAAAATAATCCCGCAAGTCGCCAGATATCCTCCTTAATAACGATGTAGTTTGATTCATAACTGAATTTCCACGGGTATCCGACCTCGGCGGAAAGAAATGAACTATAGGAGGTCGGACACCCTTACTGTATCCACTTCGCGCTATCCACGAGCCAGCTGTCGCCTTCTTTGACCAAATTCAAACGAATATCTTGATATTTAACAGTGAAGCTCGCTTGCGTTCCGCTGGAAATTTTTCTTTGCGTTTTAACCAAAACGGTTGCCGTACCCGCGGCATCATTCAACACTTCCATTGTTTTATTAATAACAACCGTAGTCGTCCCTTCATAGGCCGCGCCCGGCTTATAAGACGCGCGCAAACCGCGTAATGTCGCAGATAATTCTTGTCTATGCTGCGATGACGCGAGCGGCAAAACATTTTCTATATTCGCGTAGTTGCTCTGATTGGAATACGTACCATAAATTTCCGCAAAACTTGAGGCCGAAGCTAATACGCTTGATTCTGATTTTTGTTCCGGTGTGGCTTCAGTCGGAGCGGCAGGCGCAGTTTGCACCAGCTCATTGCCCGGAATAGAAGCTGTTGGCGCGGTCACGGGCGTTTTTTTACCACCGCGCGGAATGGAAAAAAATACAATTATTAAAATTAAAATTACCGCTAACAAAATTAGCAATAACTTTTTATATTTCTGTAAAAATTCTTTTAATCTGTCAAGCATAATAATACAGGTTATTAGGTTTTTAGGTTAATAGGTCATTAGGCATAAAACCTATAAACCTATCAACCTAATCACCTATTCCTCTCCTTCTCTGCTTCTTTGAAATTCTTCTTTTTCTTCTTGTATTTGCAATAATTGTTTTGGGTCGGTAGTAATCAGCTGGTCTTCGGTATAAGAGGCGACAATTTTAATGGCTGCGTGCTTGTTGCCGGCAAAGAAAATTCCCTCGCCCACGCCGGATTCCAAGAGCAGATATTTTTCACCTTGCGTCAGCATAAAAGTTTTTTGCACCAAATCAATCGAGGCCGGCGACTGCTTCAAAAGCAATTGCATTGACGAATTGGTAACAATCGCCTGCCCGTATGGCGATAATAAAAAGTCGTTCACGTCCTGCGAAATAGTGGTAATGCCCAAATAATATTTGCGGCAGCGTTTTACCAGCGCGAAAATAAATTTCGCGGAATCCTCGTGTTGCATCAGCCACCATGCCTCATCAATAATCAAAATCCGTTTTTTGGTTTCCGACCGCACCACATTCCAAATAAAATTGACGATGGTATAAATAGCAATCGGCCGGAGCTCGTCTTCCAAATCGCGCACGGAAAAAACCACCAGCTGATTATTGATGTCAACGGTTGTGGGTGAATTGGCAAGTCCGGAAAAAGTCCCTTCCGTATATTTTTTGAGCCGTATAACCAAATCCTCCGCTCCTTCCATCCCTTCCAAAACCTCAGCCAAGTCTTGCATAATCGGCGGTTCAACCTTGGTTAAATCAACACCCGGGACAATATCTTTCTTCGCGTAAGCTTCCAGGAGGGCGCGATCCAAGATGGAATCTTCCTCCGAACTGATAATTTTCTGTCCGCCCTCGCCCGGCTTGCCCAACATGATGCGAAGCAAGCCCTTCAAAGTAATAACCGCGCTTCTGATAATATCTTCGGACGTGGTTTCTCCGCCCACGGCGCGCGGCAGTTCAAAAGGATTTATTTTGCTCTCGGATGCCAGCGAAACATTGATGTACGTGCCGCCCACGGCATCCGACAAATGTTTATACTCCATTTCCGGATCAATAATAATCACGTCCGTGCCCATCATGAGAGATCGCAAAACTTCCAATTTCACGGCATAGCTTTTTCCCGCGCCGGAAGTGGCAAAGACCACGGCGTTGGCGTTCTGCAAAGAAAATCTGTCAAAAATAATCAAACTGTTGTTGTGGCGGTTGATGCCGTAAAGCACGCCGTCATCCGACGTCAGTTCCGAGGAAATAAACGGAAAAGATGACGCGATGGGCGACGAATTCATATTAAAAGTGATCATCAGTTCATCATTTCCCAATGGCAGGGTGGAATTGAACCCCTGCTCGGATTGATAATAAACCCGTTTGGAAAAAATCAGCTTGGAACCAAAAAGCGATTCCATTTCCTGATTTATTTTTCCAAGTTCATCTTCGTTTTTGGCATAAACCGTGACGTAAAAAGCGAATTGAAAAAAATGTTCTGTTCCTTGCGTCAAACTGTCGCGCAAACCTTCAATATCTCGTAATGCTGTTTCGCGAATTGGATCGCGCGGCATGCCTTTTTCCGAATCCGCGATAATCTGCGCTTCCAAGGCGCCGACTTTTTTTTGCAATTGCTTCAAAATAATGTCCGATTTCACCGGATAAAAAAACATGGAAATATCCAGCGTGGTATTCATATTGATAATCGGCGCGGACCAGCCCACAGAAACATACCGCGGGTAGGTGATGACAAAAGTGGTGGAAACATAAACATTGCCCAGCTTCAAAGATGATGGTTTCACTTCAAAAGCCGCCGGAGATATTAAATCCAAAACAGAAACCACGCCTTTGCGGTAGGACTTCTCTTCTTCCAGGGCGATTTTTTGTTCGGAAATTTGCCGCGCTTCCTCTTGCCGCTTTTTCTCCGCTTCCGTCAGCTCTCTTGGCGCCCCCGGAACCGCACCTTGTGTTGCTTGAAAAGCCATACTTTAGCTTCTTAGCTTATTAGCTTCTTAGCTTATTAGTAAAAACCTAAAAAGCTAAAAAGCTACTACCTAAAAAGCTACGCGTCCACGCGTAAATTTTCCACCGGAACCATTTTTTCCGTTTCGGCCAGTTCCGGATTGTACGCGTTATAAAACAATTCTATTAAGCTTTGGGTATCCAAAACCGCGGTTTGCACGCCCATGCTCTGCAATCCGGTTTCTACATTTTGTACGCGCATCATCAATTCTCTTTTTCTTTCCAAAAATTTTTTCTGGTCCAGCCGCACGGACGAAACCGCGGAAAGAACTTCTTTGAAACGATCAAAAAAACTTTTTCGCTTATTATTAAACGGACTGTAAGGAACGGTGACGTAAAACTTTTTGCTCATAATGTCTCCCAGCTGTATCAGCTCCCCAACAAATTGGCGGTAGTCGGCAATTTGCATCTTTAGCAATTCGTTAGTATGAGTCTTCTCTCGCTCCTTAAGCTTGGCCATATACTTTTCAATATTCAGCCGCCGCGACTGAATCACCACCTGCAAAGGAAAATCAATGCTATTTAAAAATTGGACGTAACCGGAAACAATGGCATTCTGTTCTTCCTCGGATTTCAACGCGAAGTTGATGGAAGACGCCAAAAGTACGACGCGCAACGTGCCGTCTTTCATTATTACAACATCCTCGCGTATCTCCGCGATGTCAAGATATTGTTTGGTTGAAGGTCCGGGCTTGGAAGCCATATGGGTTGTTAGGTTGTTCGGTTGTTAGGTTGTTAGGCGGAACCTATCCACCTAAACACCTATTCACCTATCAACCTGCTACTCTGGTTTATACACTCCGCCGGTATTAACTAACAGCGCCAAATCCGATAAATGCGACGCTTCCGGCCGTTCTTTGTTAATTACTACTTTGGGCGCGGGAGGCGGCGCGCTTTGCGATGATATTTTGATATCGGAATTTATAAGCGGTATGTACCAGACCCGAAGGCGCGGACGGCGCATAGTTTGAAACAAATTCAACAAAAAATAATGGAATGGCTGGCCGTTTATTTTGGCAAAAGCGATAATTATTCCGGCACCGGTAATTATTAAAAATAACAGCACGAAAAAAATAAAAGTGGCCAATTTGTAAGCGACAAAATCCGTGAGCAGAGCCGCGAGCATAATTATAAATTGCCGCGGGGTAATCGGCCCGAAAATCTTGTCTTCCACGTCAATAAATTGTGGCACGACGAATTGTTGCATAAAATAGGTTAATAGGTTTTAGGTGATTAGGTTGTTAGGTTTCTGATAAGAACGCACAACATCCTCATGACCTCATTCAACAGACTATCAGCTTTTGTAAAATCTAAATTTTTGCCAAAAAATAATCTTTTGCTGATAATAATTTGCGTTTCCAATTCTGAACCGGATGCAAAAGCTGTTATTATAAAATTTCTATAATCTTTCTGCGTTCCTCTGCTTTTTCCTTCAGCAATGTTCGACGGAATGGAAACGGCAGCTCTCCGCATTTGTGAAATTAAACCAAAAATTTCCGTTTTTGGATATCCATCCGTTAACGCGTAGACCGCTACCACTAATTCTATTGAACGTTGCCAAACTATCAAGTCTTTATAAGATTTTATCCTTAAATCATTTTCCATATTTCTTCCCCCCTATCAACCTAACGACCTAATCACCTATCTTGCTTTCTATTATAGCATCAAACTCATCTTTGGTTAAAGTTTTGGCGGAGGAAATGGCGCTATCAAGCGGAACGCCTTCAAAAAGCGATTTGTTGATAATCTTCAAATACTCGCCATATAAAGGCGAATTGCGCCAAGCATCAATGCCGGCCTGATATTTTTTGTACGATTCCCCGCGGAGAAGCTGAAGCTTGTCTTTTATTTTCAAAACCGCTTCTTTGGGATCGTGGGATAATTTGCGGAAGTCGTCCATTGTAAGCTGGGCAATTTCCTCCAGCGGACCAGCAAGTTTTGGGGTAAATTTTATGTCTTCAAGGGTAGGCCTTTCCTTCGGCGTCATCGCGAGCCCTGAGGCCGCCGAAGGGCGTGGCGATCCCATTTTTGACGAGATTGTCGCGCCCTCCCCACTTCGCCAAGGCTTCGCGGGGCTAGCGGAAGGGCTCGCAATGACAGGCAAAGGCGTGGACGCCTTCCCCGTCATTTTTGTAAATCTTTCATCCAAATTATTTTTTTCCGCAATTTCTGCCACGCGCGCCCGTTCGGCATTTTTATTTTTTTCCTCATCTTCCGCTTTTTTTATTTCCGCAAGCTTGCCGCCATAAATATCTTTATTTTTGTCTTCCAAATATTTGTTCAAAACCAAGGAAACTTTGTCCGCTTCCAATTTTGAAAAACCCATTCCCCCATCGGAAATCGGCTGAGTTAATTTATCAAACGTTTGAATTGAATTCCGGACATTGCGCACGCGCGCGTCAATCACGGATTTTAAACGTTCCTGCAATTCGCTTGATGGAAAAGTATAATTTAATTCCGCAAGCGCGCTTTGTACGCCCTCGGTGACATCATTCTTCGCCAAGGCTACGAACGACGGGGACAAAAGTTTCGGCGCCTGAGTTTTTATTTTTTCAACTTTCTTTTCCATTCTTTTTACTTCCCTGTCCTCCGAAGCCTCGGCGAAGGAGGATTTTTCAAAACCGACTTCTATTTTTGTATTCGGCGGAACGAGACTTGCCTTTTGTGTCATTGCGAGCCCTTCCGAGGGCGTGGCAATCCCATCGCTATTAACGAGATTGCTTCGTCGCGGACTTCTCGCAATGACAGATGAATCGGTTTTCCTTTTCTCTTCGCTCTTCCCCACTTCGCCCGCCCTTCGCACAAGGCTACGGAGCGGCACGGCAAGGCTTCGCGGGGCACGCGCGATGACAGGCTGGAGGCGGGAATACGACGCAAAAAACTCCGCCACGTCATCAGCCATTTGTTTCTCCATGCCCAATCCCCCGTCAGAGACCGGCTTAATCAAAGTACTTTTAAATTGCGCCTTGGTGCGGACGTTGGACAAAAATGTTTCCGCCATCTCGGCAAATTTTTTCTTCAAATTTTCATTCTCTTTTGCGTCATCCCACACTACTTCCTTTGTGTCATTCCGGGCTTGACCCGGAATCCAGTTTTCTTTTTCCTGGATTCCTGCCTTCGCGGGAATGACAGAAGGAGAAATGGGAACGACAGAAGAAGGAGCGGCAAACAAATTAAATTTCTTTACGGCTTTTTCAACCAATGGAGAATGGCTTTCTTTTTCTTTTCGTATTTCTTTTACATCTTCATCTTTAACCGCGGCTTCTTTTACCGGCGCTTTTATTTTTTGATAAAGAATAAATTGATTATTTATATCCGATTCTATGCTAAAAAATAAATTTTCATACAATCTATCATTTATTTCCAGCGCACGATCAAAATCTATTTTTAATACGCCGGATATCAATGAAGCGCAGTCATACAATTCCACTTCTCCCTTTATAATGCTAAAAACAATGTCCGTGAAATTTTCCTCCTGTCCCTGATTTAAAGATAGGTCGGCGGAAATGTTTTTCAATAATTCCAAAGTTGCCGGGTTCTTTACGGCTTTTTGCAGAGATTTTGGCAAACGCTCCAATTCTTTTTCATCCTTAAAAAGCGAGGTAATCATAAAAAATTATTCTAACTTAGCCAATTCCAGCATTTGTTTTAAACTATCTATTTCGGCTTTTCCAACCGATGCCCCCATATTTCTCAAGGTGCCTATCTCTCTTCTCAACGAAGTCATATTAGTAATAAAAGCCGGCGAAAATCTTTCCTGATTCCGTTGCATTAATTTAATGGCATTTTCTAATTGGTTTAACGCTCCGCCCAACTGCTGAATTCTCTTGGAAGCGTCAGTCGTACCGCTAGCTGAATCAAGTTTTTTACTCGCGCCGACGCTAGCGGTGGTATATTCCTTGACCAAAGTTTTATATGTTTTTACGCCTTGCAGGGGATCAAATCTATCTCTCACCGTCCGTACCTTATCTTTTTTTATTTCCGTTCCCTTGCCGGTCGCGTCTTCCGTATACCGCGCGGCAACATTGGCATAACTTGCGGCAGCTTCTTTCTTCTTTCCATCGATCTGTCCAGTTGTCGCTGCCTGCTGAGCCGTACCAACCATCATATTATAAGCACCCTCCAAACTCTTATAAATCTGGCTTTCTTGAACTAATTGTTGATGATTCAATTCTTGACCCTGCTCATTAAATTGGCCACTATGCGTACCAACGGTAGTATCTACATCCTGAGCTTTATCATCTAAGCGCGAAACTAAATCAGCTATTGCTTGAGCATTTCTTCTCGCTTCTGCTTCATTTTTTGTAGTTGCCACCGCATTTAATACTTTATAGGCGTCTGTCATAAAATCTTTTTGCCACTGCTCTCCACCCAAAGCCGGCGTCTTACCGACATCTGTAATCATTTTTTCCACTCCCGTGTCAACATCGCTCTTTTCTAAAGTTCCGGCGCGATACGAGGCTAATTGAGCCGTGCCTAATTTTACATTCTGTTCTTCCACGAGCTCTTGTCTTCTTGCGGTCGCGCCGGCGAAAGTCCCGCCCGGAGCGCCCGCCAGACCGCTATTATTCAACGTATCATACTTCCCTTGCAATTCCGCTTTCAAATTAACATCATCAGTATTTTCAAAAGCCAAAAGAAGGGCGTCGTTGATTTCTTTTTGCATGGCGGCTCCATATTTTGCAAAATCTTTTTCATCAACAGCCATTAACATATCGGTCGCGATGCTATTCTGCGGTTTGCCATCAACTCCCTTAGATGCGGCGTCCTTTATGCCGCCAAGAATCTTTTGCTGACCGCCAAGATTCTCCGCACCCAAAACATGCTGCGCTGCTTTTCTTTTATCCGGTTCCTTAAAATCAACAAAGGCCATCTTATTTCCTGCTTTATAAGAAGCGGTGCGCAATTGTTCCTCTAAGCGCTCATTGTCGCCGGCATATTTTTTAAAGTCATCATTATTTTTAATACCTCCCTTTTCCGCCATCTCTCTTACGTATGCCTCATATTCATGCGTATCCTGCTTGCCTTTTAATAATTCATCAGACTTCTTGCGCAATTCCATAGGCGTCATATCTTTTTCAGCTATTTTCTTTCTCTCTTCCGCAATTATTTTATATCTAATAGCGCTCGCTCTGCCCTCTTGGCCCATCGCTTTCGCCATCTTTTCATCCCTCTTTAAATTTTCCGTTTGCTTGTGCTCCTTTGAGCCAAGGCCAATTTTTTGCGCCCAGGGCTGATTTTGAACTTGAATTTTTGCCGCGGCTAAAAATGCTCTGGTGCCGGTTTTTTCGTATACTGCGCCCGCGGCTTTTTTGCCCGCCCATTTCGTCGCTCGTACCGGCGCCATGGCGGTTTTTGTTACCGCCGCTTTGGCATATCCCTGAATTGAGCCCAATGCTTTTCCGGCAATGCCCGCGCCGGCCGCGCGCATTGATTGCGCCATATATAAAGATCCGAGCAACATGCCAATGCCCATCAAATAAGAAATCATGTTATCCAGCGTGCCAACTTGGGTGTTGGCGACATTCAAATTGGGACCTCCCGCGGACTCTTGTCCGTATGTTGCCGCAACTGATGATTTTGATATGTTATCAGCCGTGGCTATATCTCCATTGCCTAAAACTAAAAGTGAAAGCCACAGGAAAAACGCCATGATCGGACCGACCATGATATTGTCTAAAAACATATCCCACCATTTTCCATAATTCGCTTTCAGGCGCCCCGACGGCCAAACAGAAGACATAAAAGCCAGGGGGGATAAAACAACCAAAAACCACAACGTCACGACCCGCATCACGAGCATAATGGCAAAAGCGCCCAAAACCACGGCCGTTACCGTTACCATTATGGCCGCCAAAATAAAAGAGCCGACAACGTTCAAAAGATTTGGCGGGGCCTGAGTTGTATCAAATTTCAAAAGCTCTTCAATTTTTAACGCCTTAACAAAGTTTCCGCCGGCCGCGGCTTGAAAACCATTGACAAAAGTAAGCATCACCACCTGCCCCAAATCAATAAAAATTCCGCAAATGGTACGGGAAAAATTTATAACCACGGCCATGATGAGAAGCCGCGGCAGCATGGCCTGGTATTTGTATTCTTTTACATTAAAGATGGTGGCGAAAGCGATAACTAAAAGAATCAAAATGAAAAACATGTTTACCACGTCGCGGATAATCACCCAGCCATTTGTAACTGCAGCGGATGTAACAAACTCATTATATTGCGCGAGATCAATTATAATGGCGACCAACATCAAACAAAGCTTTCCTATCAACGAAACCCACAACTGCACAATCCAGCCAATGGCAGTTACCGCGCCATTTTTCATCATATCCATAACTATCTTTTCTTGGGCCATTACTACCGGCGCAATCAAAAAACCGGCGGCTATCATCAACGCCATCCCCAGCATCTTCCTATTTTTTTTGATAAAATTTATCATCTGTACTTATTATACCACAATTGGCTTATTATTAAATAAATTTAGCTTAAATTAGCGAAAAAGAGGACAAAATACTTGACCCAGTAAGACCAACTTTGGAAATTGAGTCTTCTGTAAAGTTTAAATTTTGGCAAAGGTTGGCCAATTTCTACAAACTTAAATTTTAATTTTAGCTTAATTTAGAGAAAAAACAGCCAAAGTTGTCTTACTGGGTTGACAAAAACGTTAAAGTGTGCTATAATACCTGCAAA
>CAZFZQ010000008.1:15225-23481 GCA_964522845.1 uncultured Gammaproteobacteria bacterium
AAAGGAGAAGGACAATGAAGACCGCGAACGTTCTTTTCACCCTCATCGCCATCTTCGCCTTCGGCTTCACGGCCTGCGGCGGAGACGACACCGACCCCAACCCGCCCACGACCGATGGCCTGCCAACCCCCGCGAAGGATTCGTCCATCCCGGACGATCCCGATGCCTGCAAAGCGGAGGGGATCGACGGCACGATCTTCAAGCCGGCGCCAAGCGTGGGACAACAATGGAAGTGGACACATGTCCTCATCTGCGGACAAACGAATCCTTCCAACAAGGTCGTAGCTGCATTCACGCTTTCCGGCAAGATCTTCTCCAACACGGAGACCGCCGTGTCTGCCGATTCAACCATCAACATGGTGGGGGGCAGACCGGGCGACTTCTGCGTCTTCGTCGAAACATCTGTCGCGAACTTTCCCGCCACGCTTCCGGTCACGTGCACTATCACCGGTTCGTCTTGCAACAAGACACAAGTCGTCATCACGGCAAAAAAGGATACGACTTTCAACCCATAGCTCTCTGCCCCCTTCGGCAGCGCCCAAACGCGCTGCCTTTTTTTATAAATAACTTATGGCTGTAAAATTATCTTGCTTCCTGCGGCCGGTAAACTATTTATTCCCCAATTATCCACCACAACTACCTTGGGAGTATATTCGCAAGATTGTCCGGCCGGCTTATCGCAAGTATAGGTATGCTGAAGTTCAAAATATGCTTCTTCGCAAGCATCGGGCGAATTGCCGAACATCTGATTTTTTATCGTACAGGCGGATCCCGGGCAATCCGCCTCTATCTCGCAAACTATTTCAGGATTATTCAAACAAACACTGGCTTCTTCCGTATCGCTTTTCGCGCACAGCGGCTTATGATTTTGATACATCCCGCCCACTGTCTCAATAACCGAGCCATCACCCCAATCAGCCTTTATTCCCACTATCGGCATTCTGTTGCTGTCGGCCCAAGCGTAAAATCTTACAACCGCCAAATACTGATTGCCGGAAATATTCACAACCGGACCGACATCTCCATTAACTACCAGCGCGTTTGGCTGGCCCAAAGCAAATCGGTCATTACTTACTTTCCTATTCGGGTTGTAAGAATAAATCTGCGGATTTTTAAGGTTTGGATAAACAGCGGCATTTTTTCTCCAGTCGTAACATCCGCCGCTTCCAAAAGTATCAACTGGGCACTTAGTTTCTTTATAGGTAAATTCCGCGCCGGAAGACTCATAAGAAAAGGAGTAGAAAACTTTGGCAAAAAGATTCCTCAAGAAACTGATGGCCTTATCCTGTGGCTTGAGTGAGATTTTATCGCTTGACGCGACAACATCAAAATCAACAGTCGTGTTATCGCCATCAGAGCCATATTTTCCGTCTTTTAGAACGCCCGGAGTACCGCACTTCCCTCTGCAACTCCATGGCACGCCTGCAAAATTATGTGCGCCCATCGTATAAAATGAATACCAGGCCAGTTTACCGACCGGCGAAACATCAGCGGCCGCGCTGCCAAACGGCTGAATTTCGTAATCGTAATGATAAAGTCCTGCCGGTTCAAAAGAAGTGGCGGTAACGGTCGCGTCTTTATTTTTATTTTTTAGATTTTTAGACCAAAGGTTATTCGTCAGAGCGGCATTTTTGGAAGCGGCAACATCAACAATCGCCTCGCATTTCTCACGGGAGTGGACGAGAAGTTGTATTTTAAACCAACTATTTTGACTGCCTTTTACCTCGCAGTGCGCCGATGCCACTTCGTCCAATTGTCCAGTTTTATTAAAATGAAATCTGATTTGAAAGGCGCTTTGGCCGTCAGTTGCGACACCGCTATAGCATACCGCCTTAAAGGCCGCTTTATCACCCGCAAAAAGGTCGATTATTTTGAAATCTTTTCCCGGGGTCTCGCCATCATCATAACGCCAATACCAATATTCGCCATTGGCGTCTTTTTCTATTGTAGATCGCGCTCTCGCGGTTTTTACGATTCTGTTTGAACCAACCGCCTCTCCGGCGCAATTGTCTGTAACTTTTACGCCATCGCAAAGCGCGCTACCGGCAATATAATTTTTCTCCGGTCTGCCATTTTGAATGAAAAACGACGTTCCTTTTGGAAAATTCTCACCATAGCTGCTGTCCAAAAATTTTATCTCCATGGCGTCTATATCGTCTTTATTTATTGGTTCGCCAGAAAACATACCCGTAGCTCCTTCACCAACTTTTATTAAATTTACGGGCGTCCCGCCAATTGCATCGCCTACTTTAAAAATTCTTCTTGTTTCCGCAATATTACCTTCCCAATTATTACCGACTTTAGTAATTGAAGGAAAATTTGGCCAACCGTTAGGATCGTAATTACCGCCTGCTGACACCGGAAAAGGAGCTATTTCTATAAAAGGCCCTTCCGTGCATTCATTCGGCCTATTAAATGTATTGCCGGCGCCGGCACCACTACAAGCGCTTTCACCGGTTCCGCAAATACTTGTTCCAAAACATCCTTTCATCCAATCAGGGTTTGTCATAATACCCGGAGAGTAGTAGGGAAATCGCGATTTTTCCTGACTAAATGTGGTTAAAAATCCCAAGTAATAATTTTGCGGATTTACCACCGCCTGGTTTACATAGCCACCCTTGGCCTGCAAACAATAATATTTTCCTCCTCCCAATGGCGGGACATAGCCCGCGGTGCGGAATTGATTATAAATATCGCGCGTGCCCGGCACAATGTCTTGCGGAAGCCAGGTAAGACAGGCCTTTTGATTTTTATCGCCATTGATTGGCGTTGCCGGATCGCGCTCCAAGCAATAACCGCTCCAGCCGATGACATCATCTTGCCGTTTTAGCTTTAGGCAAGTACCGCCTTCCTCCGGTTTGCCGCAAGATCTTTTCGGATCGTCTTCAAATTTAACGCCCGGGACGCAATCTTGTCCGTCTTTGTCGCCGCCACCCTGGCAAATACCCGAAGACACGCTTCTGTTGCCGTAGGTTATATATCTGTTGGCCACCTCGCCGCCATAAGCCAATTTCGTATAATCGCATTCGCAATTTTGTCCGCTTTCACAACTGTTGGCGCTCTTAAAGCCTTGCATATCATATTGTGCCACCGATGACGGGAACGGAGAATCCTGCTCCGGATAACCGCGGCAGGTGGATACTTCCCCCACTAAATAGTTAGGAACTTTGTTAAGCTTTAAATCAAAAGATGTCTGATAATCGCCATATTTTCCAAACATGGAAGCGACCGAGCCAATAGTACGGAATTCAACATCGGTAACCGGCACTTGATTTCCAATTGAAAATCCCGAGTATTCCTTGCTCCCCCATCCAACTTGGCGCTTGCTGTAATTATCCGCAGAAAGAACTTTGCCGCTATCCGGATTCTTAACGATAAAATTGGCGCAAGTGGCGCCGCCGCCTGCCGCGTATTTATCGCAAAGGCCCACTTCGGCGCAAACCGTTTTTGCTTTGCTGGTTAACGGATCGGTGGCGGAATAACTTGTCTTGCAAGTCAGCCATTCGCCGCACTCGCGGTCGCGGGTGACTTTTAGAATGGTGTTGGAATCCATGGCGATTTTTTCGCATTTTCCCGTGTAAACCGGCGCGATAATACCTGGAAAAACTTGAGTCAAATTAGCCGGACATTCGTTATCCGTGGCGCAGGGCTTGAAAGGATCAACGGTTGTGCCAAAAACCGCGGGGAAAATTCCGCAAAAAGATAATTTATCAACCGGCTTGGCCAATTTTTTCTGCTGATCGGCGGAAAAATACGTGGCAAAAGAATGCCATTTTTTATTGATGTCGCTTGTCTTATCTAATAACACGCACCCCTCGGTCAAAGAGGCCTTGCCGGAACAGGTGGCATCATTTTCCAGCGCTTTTAATTTGTCATTATCAATCAAATAATACGGACGGCCTTTGGCGTTGGCGGCCGAAGTATCCAATGGGTCAATAAATTCTGTGCAGCCGTTTTGTGTTTCCGGGCAAACCCCGGCCGAACCGTTAAAACCCGCGTCAGCATTCCGCCAAATACCATAAACGCCATTTTTCATAAAAGTGGGGTAGCAGGGCGTATCCGTTCCTTTTTTATACCACCCGCCCGTATTCCCGCCTGAGGCATTTTTGTATTCGCATTCTCCTTTTGGAACTTTGAAAAAATCAACGCCCTTGCTTGAAGTCCACGATTCGCATCCTTGGTCTTCGGCCGTGCATAAGATTTGGGAATAATTATCAGGACTATTTTTGTAATAAACCGCGGACGCGCCCGTGCTCTTATAAATTTCCGGTTGTCCCAAAGCGGAGCAGGTGGTGTCTTTTTCCTGGCAATAATATTTTTTATCATCAACAACATAAATCGTCTTGTCAGCCGCGGTTTCCACTGTGGATTCGTCGCGGGCGATTAAATAGCCGCTCTGCGCACTACCCGCATCTCTTGATATGTTCACCGCAAATTCCTCATAAGTTTTATAAGACGATTGCTTATAAATTGGCAATTTTTGATAATCCGCGTCCGCGAGTGTTCCGTCATTAATATTAAAGCGGCAAATATACTCGCTGGCACCGACGGAACAAACAGTCTTGCCGTTACTATCTTTACAGTCACCCGTCGGTCCGGAACAGATCAGATTATAATATTCATTGAAGTCTTTGGCCGTATTGTAGGTCTGTTGAAACGCGGCGCATCCCACGGCCTCGTCGCGGCAAAGCGCGGAAAATGATTTTAGATAAACCGAGGCGCCGGCGCGCGTTGTGTATTCTTTACAGCCCAGCATTGCTTGCGGCAGAAGAACGTTTTGCAAAGTTTGGTCGCATTCCGCGGGCGTGGTCCATGAATTTTTTATCAAATATAATTTTTGGCCGGCTTCTTTTAATATAATGTTGTCAATATAAAAACCCGTGCCGCTTGTTAATTTTATTGAAAGCAAGGGAGTGGCGGAAATTGATGGATTGGTATTTATAGGGCCGAGTTCATAATATTGCCAGTCGCCTTTTAGCGTGACGGAAAAATTGACCGCGCTTCCCGCGCCATGCGCGGCATCGCTCATCGCAATTTGCATTCCTTCTTCGCCACTGCCTTTGGCCCAGAAAGAAATTGAATAACTGCCGGAAGCGGAAACAAGGCCAGCCAAGCTCTTGTTAATTCCCGCGCCGGAAGAACCCTTGTACGAATGGCCGCCGGCCGAGAGCGATTCGGAGCTGACCGCGCCATTTTTCCAGCCGTTGTCGCCGCCTTCAAAATCATCCTGGAAAACTATGCGCAAGTTGGAAGCGGAGGCGCCGGCATACGCGCGGCATTTATTAGCTGAAGTCGCGCAAACACGGCTTTGAGCTTTGTAGCCGTGATAAATACAATACTGGGCAGTGTCATTCCACTCGCCGCCAGAACCGGTGCAATCCGATTGGTTGCTGTCCGTCTTTCTATAATCCGTGCATTCGTCCGTGGCAATAATTGTTTTGGAAAGCAGACGGTAAGAAGTTTGGCCCGTGGCATTATAAAATTCGCGGCAATCCGGATTGTAATTCGGATCGGTAATTGGTGCTTTGAAGGTTGCCTGCGCGCAGGCCGCATAATTGCCATCAATGATGGCCGGCACCGCGCCAACTTCGCCGGCTTGCGCCGTGCCAACTTTTAATTTATGCGCGCGAAGCTGGTAGCCGGTTTGATCCGATCCTTCCCAAGTATAGAAAGCGTCCCAATTCTTCGGATCCAATTTAATGCACTGGCGAATATAACCAAAATATTCTTTTGCTTCAGTCGCGAGGTTGGTAAATTCATCACAGCCGACATCTACGGCATTGCAGGTTTTAGCCGTGGAAGGAATGAGATAAACAGGAAATTTTGCAACTTCATAAATTGTTTTTTCTTGCCTGTATGTTTCATAGCCGTTGCACTTTTCGGGACAAACATCATTGATACTTATGGAACCGGCCACGGCAGGACTGCTATTTTTCGGCGTATAGCGTTCGCATCCAACTTCTTCGGTTTTGCAGGTCGGGGCATAATTCACGCATCGCGAATCAGTCGTGCCGGCTTGGCAGTCCAGATAATCCGGCGCCGCTTTGACAAAAACCGAATTGACGGCGCCATAGCCGGATGATAAAAACGGCGTGGCAGACGATCCTTCTTCCAATTGCACCGCGTCATACCAAACTGCGCCGCCGCCGACATTAGACAAAAATATTTTCGCGTATAAATTTTGGTTTGGTGTAAGAAACGAACAGGAAAAACGATTAAAGCTGTCGCTTGGCGCTACCGCGGATTTTGACAAACTATTATTCTGGACAAGATTGCAAGTGGAGATAATGTTAGCGGTATCAAATGGTTTTGTTGCCGCGGCATCGGTAAATAATCTCGCGCCAATCACGGCCGTGGACGGCCCGCCGGCGGCGCTCCCCTTGGCGTATGCTGAAACCGTATAAGGAGTATTCAACTCCAATTTTATCGGCGCTACAGTTGCCAATTCATCCGCAGAGCCCAAAAATACTTTGGCGGAAACTTTTCCGTCAAATGAACTTGAACCGTCAGTGGACAAATCGTGAACAACTGTTGTCCAACTGGAAATCACTAAACCGTTAAGATTTTCAAACGAAGAATTTGGCAATAAATTATACGCCAAGCCGTTTTCTTTTGAATAAAGTTCGGTGCATCCGGCGTTTTTCGCGTCGCATTTTTCCGCGTTTTTATTCAGATAAACCGCGTCGCCGGGCGAGAGGCTCCAATCATTATTAACTTGATTCGCTGAATACGGCCGGCAACCGACATTCTCCGATGAACACGAACCGAAGTCCGTAGTATTTTGTAAATAGTTTACTTGCTTATTATCGCGCGCTTTATAAGTCAAACAAGTATTAAATTGTTCGGAGCACGTGTCCGCGGAAATGCGCCAGATATTTTTTTCTTTAGTGCAATAGCCATAGCCGCCCGTGCAGTTGTTGTTTTCATCTTGCGAAATACAGGAAATGGGATCGGCGCAGATCTCGGCGCGGAAACTGCCGGCCGTGGAGGCCAAAGTCGGACCATACATCTTGGCCATACATTGCGTCTTGGGCAAACGTAAAACCCAATTCGGGTCAATCAAATGGCAATACGGATGGCTTGCGTCGCGCGCGCCGGTTGTGGGGTTGCAATCGTTAAACGCGTTTACAACCGCTTGCAGATTATTGACGCTCGCGCCCGAACCTTTCATAGCTGACACAAAGCCGGTCGCGTTTTCCGCGGCCAGTTCAAATCCTACGGGCAAAATGCGGGCTTTGCGTAATTTCACCAAATTACTATAGCAATAACCTTGCCGGTAACAATCGTTTTGTTCATTGCGCGCGTCTTGTGAAGAAATAAACGGTTTATTGCCATCCAAGTATCCTTTTGCAACCGCCTCCGCCACCGTGAGTGGCTTTCCTTGATCGGCTTGGCGCACAGCTGCGACAAAACCGTCATCCAAAACGCAATTGTTGATTTGTCTTTCTTCTTCTTTATCCGGACAAGAAGTAAATTCCAAAAGCGGGTCATAATTTGTGGAAGTCAAAATCCGCGGCTTTATCAAATCACTATATACCTGTTCGGCCAGGCGGCGGCCGATAGCCGGACCGACGGGAGAATTGGCATCGCCCGAATTGGCCACATTATCATTGGGCGGGCTATCCTTAAAAATACCCTCCATCACATTCTTCATTGACTGATTTAATAAAGTATTAGTAAAAGTTGAAAGCATAGTCGGCAAAATAGCATAAGCGCCGTCGCTCAACGCTTGTCCGGAAAGCTGTATGGTTTGGTATGCCTTGGCATAAGGATCTTCAGCTGTTGTTTTGCTGAATGTATCCTTGACCATCTGGTTCGGCGTGGTTACCCTGCCATTTATAAAATTTTTCACATCTTTCCACCCGCCGGAACTGGTTCTCTCGGCAATTGCCATGCTTAGTTTGTTTTGCGTGTCGGCGATAATTTTGCTGTTAAACTCAAAAGCGAACTCAAGTTCGCTGTTTCCCGATTCAAACATCACGCCGAAATTTTTTAACACTGAACCGTTGCCCAAACTGCTGCCAAATTGATCCCAAGATTTAGTAAATGTATTAAAATCGCATCTCGGCTTGCTGGAAGCGATTTCCATCTGTTCCAAAGCGCCAAGGCGGATCTTGCCAATCAAAGACAGAGATGGCGCGCAAACATTGAAGCCATATTTGCCCAAAGTACTGTCGGAAAAATTGGTAATGAAGGTCATGGCGCCGTCCAGTGCCGTATCTTTTACATAATCACCAAAACTTTTTCCATCAAACA
>CAZFZQ010000009.1:0-22479 GCA_964522845.1 uncultured Gammaproteobacteria bacterium
AGGGTATGAAATTTCTAAATGGCTCGAAGTATGAAATTTCTATTTGGCCTTGACAATTATTGCGACCACCTCAATTTCAATATCAATTTTATCAATCGGTGATAATGCCTGAATTGTGACTCTGGCGGGTTCATTCCCCTTTTTAAAATATTTGCGATACACTTCATTCATTGCATTAAAATCATTTTTAACATCTTTCATATAAATTACAACTTTAACAATATTATCCATTGAGGAACCGGCAGATTCCAACAAAAATTTTATATTTTCAAGAGCTCGTTTTGTTTGTTCATGAATATTTCCTCCAAGAATTTTATGCGATTTTAAATCCACGGCTAATTGGCTTGAAAGAAATATAAAATTTCCCGCTTTCACAACATGATTAAAGGGGCTCGGCGGAGCAATAATCCCCTTGATTTTAATGATTTCTTTTTTCATTATTATGATTATTTTATGATTTTCATCCCGCTGTATTTCTGCAATGCTTTCGGAACAATAATAGAGCCGTTTTTTTGCTGATAGTTTTCCATAATCGCTATGATGATGCGGCCGAGGGCGAAGGCGGTGCCGTTTAAGGCGTGGACGTATTCTAAGGTAGCCCCTCGACCCTGCTCGGGGGATATTTTATTTTTTCTGTATTTTATATTCAGATTGCGGGTTTGGTAGTCGGTGCAATTGGAGGTGGAATGTGTTTCGCGGTATTTATTTTGCGATGGGAGCCAGGTTTCTATGTCGTAGGTTTTGGCAGACGGGAAACCCATGTCGCCGGTGCAAAGTTTTACCACGCGGTAGGGCAATTCCAAGCCTTGCATTAATTCTTCTTCCACGCGCAAAATCCGTTCGTGCTCGTGTTCAGAATCTTCGGGTTTGCAGAAAACAAACATTTCCAGTTTATCAAACTGGTGCTGGCGCAAAATTCCGCGCATATCTTTGCCATAGCTCCCCGCTTCCCGGCGGAAACAGGTGGAGTAGCCCAAATAACGGATGGGCAAAACATTTTCGTCTAAAATTTCGTCGCGGTACATTGGGAGTATTGATTGCTCGGAAGTGCCAACTAAAAATTGATCGTCCTGGTCCAAATGATATGCCTCATCCCCCACCGCTTCGGGATGGCCGGAGCCTGCCGCGGTTTCGCGTTTAACAATAACCGGCGGGATAACCGGCACGAAGTCGTGCTTTAGCGCCACGTCATATACATATTGAATTAAGGCCATTTGCAAGCGTGCGGCGCCGCCTTTTAGGTAGCAAAAGCGGTTGCCGGAGATTTTTGCCGCCCGTTCCACGTCAATAATTCCCAGCGCTTCGCCCAACGCCAAGTGGTCTTTGGGTTCGAAGTCCATTTTTGTTGGTTTACCCACGGCGCGCATTACTTGATTATCGTTTTCGTCTTTACCTACGGGCACATCCGGAAGAGGAATGTTTGGAACAGCCGGGACGGCAATTGCCAGCGCTTCCTCGGTTTCTTTTAAGCGCGGTTCCAATTCTTTAATTTTTAACTTAATTTCTTTTGCTTTGGCCTGGATTCCCGCCCGCTTCGCCAAAGCTTCAGCGAGGCGAGCCTTCGCGGGAATGACAGAGGGGGCGGCAGGGGGAGAAACGGAAAGAGATTTTTGTTCTGCGCGCAAAGCGTCAATTTTGGCGATGAGCTCGCGGCGCTCTTTGTCCAATTCTAAAATCTGGTCTATGTCGGCTTTTTTGTTGCGGTTTTTGACAGATTGTTTTACCAACTTGGCGTTTTCCCGGATGAATTTTATATCCAGCATATTTATTTAATTAAATTTTTTATTTTATCAATTATTTTTTCCACTGCCCTGTAGCGGAAGTTTAGCTGGCGGAATTCTTCATCAGAGAGTTCACCCCAAAATTTATTGAATTGCGGGACGAAAAGGCAGGAACGATAGGGAAAGTGCGGCCAGCGTTTGGCGCAAATTGTTTCAGGGATAAAGCCGGTGATAAATCCGGCGGAAGTGGCGATGATATTGCCTTTTGCGTCGGATAAGGCTGTGATATTGGTAAATTTTGCGGTTCGTTGCGGGAGCGGGACATTGGCAAGTTTCGTGATCACCATATTTATCAGTTCGTCGTCCGTTGCTTCGTATCCGGGCCAGCGGCGGGAAAAAATGCCCGGCTGCCCTCCCAACGCGTCTATTTCAAATCCCGAATCGTCAGAAATCGCGGGCATATTCAATTTTGCCGCGTAATAGCTGGCTTTTAGCCGCGCATTTTCTTCCAAAGTTTTGCCGGTTTCTTCCACATCGTCGTTTATATTTAATTCTGCAAGTGTAATTGTTTCTATATTAAATTGGCTCAAAATGTTTTTGTAGTCAGCGGCTTTGGCGGGATTGGTGGTGGCGATGAGCAAAGGCATGTATTTAGTATCAAGTATTATGTATTAAGTATTTAGGTAACATAACTATAATTATTTGCGTTTATATTTTGCGATTTCAATCAAATTTCCTTCCGTATCTTCACATTGAAAACATCTGTAAGGATAATTTGTAAATTTTAAATTTTCCGGCGGAAAAATAATTTTAACTTTGTATTTTTTAATTTTTTCATAAATTGCATCTACATCATTTGTATAGAAGACGGGTATGGTATTATTGCCAACTGCACGCTTAGAGCTGATAATTTTTGGATTTATCAATCCAAAATAGAATCCTTTGCCCAAATCGAAATCTGTCCAAGTATCATTTTCGCGATTTTTAATTTTTGTGCCAAGTACGTCTTCATAGAATTTTATAGCCCTGTTCATATCTTTTACAGAAACATAAACATGGTCTAATCGAGCAATTATTTTATTGGTATCTGTTTTCATACTTAATACTTGCTACATAATACTTAATACTACTTTTCCGGTTTCAAGGTTGGGAATAAAATTACTTCTTTAATGCTGTGGTTGTTTGTTAAAAGCATGGTGAGGCGGTCGATGCCCATACCCAAGCCCGCGGCCGGAGGCATGCCGTGTTTCAAAGCGGTCACAAAATCCGTGTCCATGCGTTGCGCTTCCTCGTCCCCTGCTTCGCGCGCTTTTTCCTGTTCTTTGAAACGCGCTTCTTGATCTAATGGATCATTTAGTTCTGAAAAAGCGTTGCAGAGTTCCATGCCGGCTACGACGAGTTGAAAGCGCTCCGTTTCTTCGCCCTTCGGGCTACGAACGGCAGGCGGTGAGGCCTTTTTTTTCGCCAAGGGCGAAAGTTCCAGCGGGTAGTCGGTGACGAAGACGGGGTCAATAATCACGGTGCGGACTTTTTTCTTGAAAATTTCATCCAAAATGCGGGCGTAGCTGTCGGCGGGCGTGATATCAATGCCCATATCTGTGGCATATTTGCCGAGTTCGGCGCGATCGCGCATAATATTAATATCTATGCCGGTTTTTTCCAGCACGATGTCGCGGTAAGTTACGCGCTTGTACGGCGCTTTCAAGGAGAATTTTTTGCCTTCGTATTCAAATTCCAAGGATGGGTTGATTTTACTGCCGATGTATTCTAAAAATTTTTCTGTCAGTTTCATCAACGCTTTGTACTCGGCGTAGGCCCAATAAAATTCTACTTGCGTGAATTCCGGATTATGGGAAAAATCAATTCCTTCGTTTCTAAAACAGCGTGCCACTTCGTATACTTTTTCAAATCCGCCCACGAGCAGGCGTTTCAAATAAAGTTCCGGCGCGACGCGCAAAAATAAATCCGTATCCAAGGCGTTGTGGTGTGTGACAAACGGTTTGGCTGTGGCGCCGCCGGCCAAGGGCTGTAAAATCGGGGTTTCTACTTCTAAAAAACCTTTTTTATTCAAAAAGTCGCGGATGGATTTTACAATCATACTCCGGACGCGAAAAGTATTGCGAACTTCCGGATTGGCGATTAAATCCAAATATCGTTGGCGGTAGCGAATTTCCGTATCCGAAAGCCCGTGCCATTTTTCCGGCATTGGGAGGAGGGATTTTGATAAAAGGCGGATGGATTTGGCATCCAGGGTTTTTTCGCCTTTGTGCGTCAAAAAAAGCGTGCCCTTTGCTTCTATAAAGTCGCCCATGTCCAAATTGTCAGTGTAAAGTTTATATTCGGCTAAATTTTTGCTCTGAAGCGCGATTTGCATCACGCCCGTCTCATCTTCTATGGTCAAAAATGACAAGCCGCCGTGGAGGCGCAGGGTTTTTACCCGGCCGACGAGCTGTAAATTCTTGTTTTGCAGATTTTCAAATTCCGCCAGCACCGTTCTGATGTCCGTTGTTTTTGTCGCTTTGGACGGATACGGATTCACCTTCGCGTCGCGGAAGTTTTTTAATTTTTGCAAGCGGGCGAGCCCTTCGTCGCTTGGAAGTGTGTTGTTTTCCATAAATAGAGATTGAAGTTAATATAGTATTATTTTATGGCTTTTGTGAACTTGTGTCAACTGCGGCTTTATGGTAATATAATTAAATTGATAATTAAAATATATACATATGGAAGAGATAACAGTCAAAGTTAATAAGACAGTGCTTTTTTCCGCGGGATTTTTAATAGTCGGTGTGATTGTCGGTTTGACATTGGGAGGGTTTGTAAATGTCAGTTTTTCCAAAAAAGATAATGGCGGGCAAGTTGCTTTAAATAATCAGCCGTCAGCGAACCAGCCTGCGGCTAATCAGCCGGTTGCCGCTCAAGCGCCGCAAATTACCCTGACCGCGGCCGATCACTTGCGCGGCGGAAAAAACGCTCAAGTGACTATTGTTGAATATTCCGATTTTCAATGTCCGTATTGCAAAAAGCACCACCCGACAATGCAGAGGTTGATACAAGAATACGGCAATAAAATTGCATGGGTCTATAGGCATTATCCGTTATCGTTTCACGCGAACGCGCAGATTTCGGCCGAAGGATCGGAGTGCGCGTCCGAGCAAGGAAAGTTTTGGGAGTTTGCAGATATATTATTTACCAAAGGGCAGGGCGATGGGACGGGCTTAACGCCGCCGGAGTTAGAACAATACGCCAAAGATTTGGGTTTGAATTTTTCTCAATTTGAGTCATGTTTGGCGAGTAAAAAATATGCTTCACGCGTTAATGCCGACATGGCCTCCGCCTCGGCCGCAGGTGTTGATGGCACGCCGGCCAATATTATCCTTAAAAAAGACGGCACTACTCAATTGATTTCCGGCGCCGTGCCTTTTGAAACTTTGAAGGCCGCGATTGATGCCGCTCTGAAATAATCTATGAAATACAAGGGTATTACAGCTGTATTGTTGGCGGTGGTTTTGTTTGGAGCGGGATGCGCGGGCGGGCCGCAAGCCACGGTCAATAATTTTGTTTTGGGTAAAACGGATGCGCCGGTGCAAATAGCAGAATATTATGACTATCAATGCCCGGCTTGCAAAGCGTCTGAGAGCGCGGTTGTGCCTTTTATTATTGAAGACTATGTAAATACGGGTAAAGCCGCCATCACGTTCAAAAATATGGCCTTCCTCGGGCCGGAATCAAAAATCGCGGCGCTTGCCTCTTTGTGCGCGCAAGAACAGGATAAATTTTTGGAATATCACCAGGCATTATTTGTAGCGCAAGGCGCGGAGAATAGCGGCATATTTACTAATGAAAAATTAAGGGCTATCGCCGCAGGCATTGTGCTGGATGAAAATTCTTTTAGCACTTGTCTTTCAAACGGAAAATACCGCGACCAAGTGGCGCAAGAGACAAGAGATGCGAGTGCGCTGGGAGTTGATTCCACTCCAACCTTCATTATTAATGGACAAAAAGTTGTTGGTGGAACGTACCTTTCTATTAAAAGAGTAATTGATAAAAAGTTGGAAGAAATGGGGAAAAAATAATATGTTTGATGCAAAAAAAATTCGTGAAGATTTTGTGATATTAAATCGGGCTGATGCCCCGGTTTATTTTGATAATGCGTGTTCCGCTTTAAGACCGAAGCAAGTTATAGCGGCAGTGGACGAATATTATAATGAGTATCCGGCGTGCGCGGACAGAAGCGAACATCAATTGGGAGCCATGGCTACAAAAAAAGTTGATGAAGCCAGGAATGTGGTTGCTGATTTTATCGGCGCAAAAAAAGAAGAAATTATTTTTACGCGCAATACCACGGAGGGAATAAATTTGGTGGCGTATTCCTTGGGTTTAAAAGCCGGCGATGTGGTGCTGACTTCGGGGAAAGAGCATAATTCAAATTTGTTGCCGTGGATTGCGCTTGCCGGTCGAGGCGTAAAACATCAAACTTCAATAAATTTAGCCGCAGATATAGAAAAATATAAACCCAAACTCGTAGCTACATTTTATACTTCCAATCTGGATGGTGAAACCTTGCCAATAAAAGAAATGGCAAAGCTTGCACACAAAAATGGTTCAATGGTTTTGGTGGATGCGGCGCAGACAGCCGGCCATAAAAAAATAAATGTCCGAGATTTGGATTGTGACTTTTTGGCTTTTTCCGGACATAAAATGATGGGGCCGTCGGGTATGGGCGTTTTATACGGCAAGAAAAAATTATTGGAAAATATGGCGCCGTTTATGTTGGGAGGCGGAACCGTGAGCTCTTCAACCTACAATTCTTTTCAGTTATTGCCGGTTCCGGAACGGTTTGAGGCGGGTTTACAAAACTACGCCGGCATTATTGGTTTGGCCGAAGCGATAAAATATTTGGAAAAAATCGGTTTTGAAAATATACAAGCGCAGGAAAAAAGATTGAACACAATTATTACCCAAGGGCTTTTAGCCATTCCGTCAATAAAAATTTTAGGTCCGCAAGATCCGGCAGAACGAGGCGGAATCATTTCTTTTTACACGGACAAACTTTCCTCTCATCAAATAATGCTTTTATTGGACAAAGCCGGCATTGCCGTGCGTTCAGGACAATTTTGCGTGCATTCCTGGTTTCACGCCAATGGAATAAAAGACGCGGTCCGCGCCTCAGTTTATTTTTATAACACGGAAGAAGAAGCGGAGCGTTTTGTCGCGGAAATGAAAAAAATCAGCAAAATCTTTTAATATGGAAAAAATGCCAAAACCGGCGGAAGAAGAAATAAAAATTATTGACGGAAAAAAATATAAAAAAGTTCCGAGTGGTTATAGCGTGCGGAAATTTTATTCGCATGAGGGGCCGGGCTGGGATTATAGATTTAAAGTTTTGGAAAAATATGGCGTGGATGAGCCGGAAGACTTGCCTGATGAACCGCATTATAATTGGGAATTAATTGAAAATTGATAATTGATAATTGAAAATTTTTACTATGCTTTGTTTTGTCGCTTTAATTATTTTTGGCATCTTGGGCATATTTTCCGCTTCACACAGAGAGCTGGCAAAAGAAGCCGCGGCTTGCGTTTTGAAACGTGTTACTTTCCGCCCGTGCAATACAACTTTTCAAGATAAAGCCAAGGGGAAAATTTTGGGTTGGCTTTTGCGTAAATCCCCTATTGCGGCCAAGATATTTAACAAATATTCCGAAGTATTATCATGGATTTTTATGATTTTAATGATTGGCAGCACGGTTTGGGCCGGACGCGGGGTTTATAATTACTATTATTATGGAAGTTGTAATGGGTTGAATTCTTCAAGCTTTTGCGTTTTTGATCCCACGGGGAAAAATAACCAGACGTCATCCGTTGGCACGAGTTGCCGCGCATCCGCGCCTAAAGTTAATAAATTGACCATGGTGCCGCTAAATCTCGCCAGCTATCCGTTGAAAAAAACCGGCGATAAAAATAAAATTGTTTTTATCGGCTGTTATTCATGCGATTATACGCGGCAGGCGTATCCGGAAATTCTTGATTTGATGAAGCAATACCCCATTGACTTATCCTTCATTCATTTTCCGGTAAAGGAAGGCACGGATTATTTGACCGGCTATGCTTATTGCGCGTACAGCCAGGATAAAGAAAAGTTTTGGCAATTAAACGACATGTTATTTAACTCCGCGAAAGAATTGATAGCGGATAAAAATTATACGGAAAATTTAATAAAAAATTTAGGATTTGATTTGAAAAAAATTCAGGCGTGCGTAAATAATAAGGATGCCCAAAATAAAGTTTTGGATCAGTATGAAGAAATAAAACAGACGGGAATTTTTGGCACGCCCACGATATTTATAAATGGCCAGCCGTTTGTCGGTCCCAAGCCGGAACGCGTTTATCGGCAAGCGCTTATTAAATAATTTATGTTATTTACTGCTCACGCTTTAACTGGAGCCGCTATCGGCGCGCTGACGCAAAATCCCGCCCTGGCGTTTGTTTTGGGAATAGTTTCGCATCATATTTTGGATTCGCTTCCTCATTTCGATCAGGGTTCGTTTTATATTGATAAAGATAAGGGCCCTGAATGGGCGGGGGCGGCTTATGAAGAAAAGAAAAAATTTAGAGTTAAGAGGGATTGGATAATACTATTTATTGATTGGTTTATTTCGGGGATTTTTTGTGTGTATATCGCGACTTATCTGCCCCTCAATCAATGGGCGGCTTTAATTTCCGGCGCGCTGGGGGGGCTTGTGCCTGATATTTTGGACGTTTCGCCGTTTTGGAAAGATAAATTTAGGACGACGCGTTTTGGAATGGCATTCCACAAGCTTCATGAGTTTTTTCATTGGCCGCTCTCTACGCGTTATATCTGCATAGGACTTGGCATTCAAGTGATTATTGTTGGCATTGACCTGTGGTTTATAGGAAAATTATTTTAGAGGATAAAAAAATACTTCCTGATTAGGAAGTATTTTTTATTATTTAATATTTTTTATTTGATAAATTATTTTTCCGGCCGGAGCATTTACTTCCGCTACATCGCCTTTTTTTCGGCCAAGAAGCGCTTTTGCCAGAGGCGATTCGCTGGAAATTTTGCCCGCTAACGGGCTTGCTTCGCTTTCACCCACAATTTCATATTCTTTTTCTTTACCATTGACCATTACGGTAATTTTTGAACCAAAAACAATGGTGTCGCCGACCGAGCTTTTTTCCATTATTTGAGCTTCATTTAAGATGGCCTGAATTTCTCTGATACGCGATTCCATCATACCCTGCTCATCTTTAGCATCGTGATAATCCGCATTTTCTTTTAAGTCGCCCATATCTTTGGCGCGCTGAATACGGGCGGAAATTTCCGGCCTTTTTGCAATAAGCCCCGCAAGTTCTTTTTCTAATTTTTGTTTGCCCTCAGAGGTTAAATAAAAAGTCATATTTATTTATAATAAATTATTTTTCTTCAGCTGTCAACTATCGTTTCAGAATATTAAAATACCACCACAAAATTTCTTTGGCCACGGGAACGGCTGTTACCGAGCCCTCGCCGCCTTCCTCCATCAGGACAGTGATGGCGATTTCGGGTTTGTCATAAGGAGCGAAACCCGTGAACCAGGCGTGGAATTTTTTGTTTGTTCCCCATTGAGCGGTGCCGGTTTTTCCGGCCACGGAAAAATTCAGGTCGCTTAAAGCGCGGCAACTGCCATAAAGAACGCAGTCGCGCAAGCCATTGCGAACCGTTTCTATATTTTTTGGAGATATAAAATCTTTATTTATAATTTGCGGCGAGATGACGCCGACCTTGCCGTTTTGGTAAGAAATTGTATTTACGAGATGAGGGCGGTAGACCGTTCCGCCATTGGCGAAAGTTGCAGTCCAAGAATTGGCTTGGAGCGGCGTAACCAGGACGTCGCCTTGGCCGATGGCCATATGATATGTATCGCCAATATACCACATTTCTTTTTTTGCCGATTCTTTCCATGCCGGATCAGGCACAAAACCGGTTGCCTCTCCGGGCAAATCAATTCCCAATTTCGCGCCCAAGCCGAATTTTTGCGAGTACTCTTTTAATTTTTCCGCGCCCAAGCCGATTATTTTATAGTCCTTAAAGTTATCCTGCAGCAATCCCCCGCCGATGATATAAAAAAATATGTTAATTGATTCGGCCAGCGCTTTTCTTACATTGGTTATGCCGTGGCCGCCAATCTTCCAGTCCGGAAAAAACCATTGGTTGACCTTGATGCCGCCAGTGGAAAGAAAAGCGGTATTTTCCATGATTATTTTTTCTTCCAAGGCCGCGGCCGCGAAAATCGGTTTGATGATGGAGCCGGACGGATACTCGCCGGAAATGGCGCGGTTAAAGAGCGGCTGGTTGGCATTATTTGAGAGGTCCGCATAATCTGCCGGATTCAGTTTGCCGGAAAAAATATTATTATCATAAAACGGCGCGCTGTCCATAGCCAATATTTCTCCGGTTGAAACATCGCTTATAATCACGGCGCCGCGCTTCACGCCGCTTGCCGCCATATGTTTTTTTAGTACTTCTTCAACTTTTTTTTGCAACTCAACGTCAACGGAAAGCGTCAAATCATTGCCGGCCGCGGGATTTTTTTGCGCCAAAACCGCGGTTTGCCTGCCTAAGGCGTCCACTTCAATTTCTTTTCTTCCATATGTTCCGCGCAAAACTTTTTCGTATTGCGATTCCAGCCCGTCCTTGCCCATGTCATCCGTAGGGAAGTAATCGGGATTTTTTTCCAAATCCGCTTTATTAACTTTGCGTAAATATCCCAAAACATGCGATAAGCTTTGGGGCATGTCATATTTGCGCGCTATGCCGGTTTCCACTTGCACGGCCGGATAAGTATGGTTTAATATTTGCAATTTTATCGCCTGTTCGTAGGTGATGTTTGTTTTAATTGGGACGGATTGATAATTGTACGGCGAAAATAAGCTTAGACGTTCTTCAATATTTTCCGGCGGCATGTCCGTAATTTGAGAAATTTGTTGTATTAATCCGATTTTTTTATTTTCATCGGAAGGCAGATCGTCGGGGATAAGCGCCAGATAAAAGTCAGGAATATTTTCTACCAGCGCCTTTTGGTTGCGGTCATAAACGATTCCTCGTTTTGCGACAATTGGAATGCGCCGCACCCTGTTTGCTTCGGCCCATTCTTTATATTTCGCGCCCTGAATAATTTGAAGATAGCATGCTTTTGCGGCGACAACCGCTAAAATCAGCGCGATTAAAATTTTGGCTGTGGAAATTTTTTTTCTTGAGATTGAGGCGCCCAAAAAAGAAGCGTTGCCGGCAGATTTATTATCCCATGAAGTTTTTCCGAAACTTGTTTCCACCCACGCATCACCGTGCTTTTTTATTTTGTATCGTTCGCCGCGAGCGGCATTTTCTTCAAAAAGATTATTTTGGCGCATAAGGTTTGTGATTTGCAAGCATAAGGCGCGATGATAATTTTTTTCTTATGTAGTAAAAGGCAAAGTACGCGGCGGAAGCGGCCACGGATACGGAGATAATTTCTATACTTATGCCGCGGACGTCAAAGTTATTCATGGTGTTTGTTTCGGACGATAATTTCAGAAATGAAAGCGCGGCCATGCCCGCAAACAGCACGATATGATATAGCAATATACTTGCTGCTGCGAGTATGATTGTGGTGAAAAAACGGCGGCTGGTAATAACGTTAAAATAAACATAATTTGTGAATGCGGCCGCGACAAAAATGGCCGCGATGTGCAATCCAAAAGGATATGATGAATAAAGATCAAGAACATATCCGCCTAAAATCGCGGCCGGTAAAAACATGTTTTTTCTGATAGACAGATAAAGAATGTAGAGCAAAACAGGATGAAAATATTTGAAAAAAGGAAAAATTGAAAAAAAGCTCGTTTGTATTGCGGCCAGAAAAGCGATTATCAAAAGATTAAAAATCCACTTTAACATTTTAGTGTGCTTTAATGATCATGATTTTAGAAAGATCTTGGTTGTTGTATAGAGGCGTGACATAGGCGATGTCAAACGGATTTTGCGGATCGTGTTCCATTTTTGAGACAGTGCCGACCAAGAGGCCTCTTGGTATCTTTGTTTCCAGCCCCGAACTCACAATCAGATCTCCTTGTTTGATATTTTCCGATTGCGGTATCATTGACATTCTCACGCCGGAATTAGATTCTCCCTCCGCCACGCCGGTTGTATAATTCTTGTTTAAAACTGTGGCGGCAACCGCGCTTTGGGGCGAAGTAATGAGGCGCATAAAAATTTGGCCGTTTTTTATTTCCGCGATTTTTCCAATCAGCACGCCGTCTTCAATGACAACGGGCATATCAATTTCAATATCGCCATCTTTGTATTTTTCATTTTCAATTTGTAAAATAAATAAATCAGAGGTCCGCACGGCGTCATACCCAATGAGCCGGGCGGCCACCAACTCGTACGGATGATTTCGGCTGAACCCCAGCTCTTTTTTCAGAAGTTCATTTTCTTCCGAAAGAATTTTTAATTGGGCGATTTGCAGGCGCAAGCTTCTTATTTGCGCTTTCAAAATATCAGATTCGCCAGCCTTGTTTTTGGCTATAAAATTTTGAAAGAAGGCGCTCGTTTGCCGCCCGGCGCCATAAAAAATTTTATTTACGGGTGTTAGAGCCGAAAGAATAATTTTTTCAAAAGGATTCAAAATTTCCATTGAATGCAAAAAAAGAAGCAGTACAAAGACCGCTACAAATAAAATCAGCGCCCTGCCTTTTAATTTTGACTTCATAATTTACTCTGTTCCGTGTCCAGCGCAACCTCTTTTAATAGGGCGGGGTTAGAAAGAAGCGCGCCCGCGCCGCGCGCCACGCAGGTCAATGGATCATCGGCAACTCTTACCGGCACGGACGTATAATCAGCAATCAGCTTGTCTAAACCGGCAAGCAAGGCGCCGCCACCGCACAAAACCAGTCCCCTTTCATAAATATCCGCCACCAGCTCCGGCGGCGTGGCCTCCAGTACCATTTTTACATTTTCCACAATGGTTTTTATTGAGCCGGCAATGGCTTCGCGGATGTGGTCATCGGTTATGATAATTTCTTTTGGCAAGCCGGAGAGCATATCGCGGCCGCGCATTTGCACTTCTTGCCGTTCGCTAAGCCGATACGCGGAGGCAACTCTTTTTTTGATATTTTCCGCGTGTTTTTCACCTAAAAGAAGATTAAAAACATCTTTTGAATATTGAATAATATTTTTGTTCATTTCATCGCCGGCAATAGTTACGGCGCGCCAAGTGACGATGCCTGAGAGTGATATGACAGCTATTTGTGTCGTGCCGCCGCCAATATCAACGATCAGATTGCCGTCCGCCTCTTCAATCGGGAGGCGCGCGCCAATAGCCGCGGCCATGGGTTCTTCAACCAAAAAAACTTCTCTCGCGCCGGCGGACAGCGCCGCGTCTTCCACAGCTTTGCGCTCAACTTCGGTAATTTCCATGGGAACGCCAACGACAACTCTCGGGCGCGGCATAATATTAAATCCGCCTTCATGGACTTTATCGATAAAGAAGCGAAGCATTTTTTCTGTTACTTCAAAATCAGAAATTATGCCTCTCAAAAGCGGCCGGCAGACTTCTATATGAGGAGGGGTTTTTCCAAGCATTTCCCTAGCTTCGCGTCCCACGGACAAAATTTGCTCGGTTCTCCTGTTAATGGCGACAATAGATGGTTCATTGATGACGATTCCGCGGTCTTTCACATAAACCACGGTATTACTCGTTCCCAAGTCAATGCCCAAGTCCTTTGAAAATTTTCCAAATAGTGATTTAAACATAACGTAATATAAAAGAGGCCTTTAGTCCTCCTCTAAAAATTTTCATTGAATTTTTATAATTGCGGATTTTTGCGGTATGAAATCAGGAAAAATTCCAGCATTGAGAGAACCGCGATGAATAAAATTATTATCCACCAATTTAAGATATGTTTTTCTTGAAAATATAAAATACCGGTGAAAAGTGCCGCCAGGAAAATTGCCTGTCTGAACGATTTTGCCGCTTGGCGCGATACAACTTCGTTTTGTTTTAAAATCCAAACTCTGACAGCCAGCCCAAGGATTGAAAAGGTACAGGTTAGCGCGGTTAATAAACTGATGTAAAACAAGAAAAATACGCCCAATTCCGCTTCGTTCGGATTGATCCCGAAGATGATAAATCCCCAGGTAAGCCATGCCAGCCCCGCGCTTATAAGCATTAAAATTATATATTGTTTAAAGCTCATATCTCCTTGTTCTTATCTTATCAATATACCATATTTATATCAAGATCTTCATCTTAGAAACTTTTGGCTCCCCCGGCCTTAATTTGCGGTTGATAAATTTAAGCATATCGGCCTCATAAATCTTTATTTCCGAGGCCGCCGGGGCGCTTGTGCTCATAATGGTCAAGATTCCGTTTTTGAAGGATGCAGGCGTCAATTTTTTGCCCAGCGGCCCCTTAAAATTGTCCGCTATGTATTTTTCCGCCAACTTCAAAACGCCAACCGCGTCCGACTGCCTTTCCAAGCCAAGATCTTTTACTCTATGTTTCAGGGCATCGCCAAGATTGATGAAACCCATAACGGATTATACCTTAAATTCGCAAATATTTTTGTAGTCGCAAAAACAACAAGTATGTTCTTTGGGTTGCGCGGTAAAGTCCATGCTTTTTATCTCGCGGATTTTTTCCAAAACCCAGTCTTGAATTTTTTCCAAGTCCGATTCTTTGGGTGTAAATTCTATGATTTTATCTTCAATAATAAAATTTAAGGCGAGCGTCTTCGGATGAAGCTGTAAAATATCTCTGGCCGCCAAAAAATAAATTAAAAGCTGTTCTTTGTCGTCAAATGCAAGCTTGTCTTCTTTGGGCGCTTTGCCGGTTTTATAATCCATTATCAGGTGTTTTCCATCTGGTAATTCATCAATCCTGTCTATAACGCCCTTAAATGAATCGTCCCCGAATTTAATGGTAAATTCTTGTTCAAGGTGTGGCGTTTTTGGCGGAGCCATTTTTAGCTTTTCGTAATAAATTTTTAACGCGTTCCAGCCGGTTTTTTTATGTTCCATCATGGCTTCTTGCGATTCGTACCAGTCGTCAATCCATTCTTT
The DNA here is from genome assembly GCA_964522845.1 of uncultured Gammaproteobacteria bacterium. Lineage (GTDB taxonomy): Bacteria > Patescibacteriota > Patescibacteriia > CAZFZQ01. The sequence continues at coordinate 14,824 of CAZFZQ010000009.1, forward strand.
ATTGTATATTTCTTCCAGGCTCGCAAGCGTTGGGAAGGTGGATGCTGTTTCCGCGCCAAAAAGCGTGCCTTGGCTTTTGCCCGCGTTCTCATTAATTTTAATAAAAAATTTTTGCAGAGTATTGTGGATGCTCCTGCCAAACGAAGCTTGATAGCCGCCTTCGGTTGGAATATTCAAAATATGCCGTAATTTATATTGATATGGGCACGACTCAAACGCCTTGAGCTGGCTGTAAGAAAAATGTTTGGGGATTGAATAAGAAATGTGTTCAGTCTCCCCACCCTCCTCCCCCTTTCCAAGGGGGAGGACTGAGGAGGGGGATATTGTTTCCATGCTTTTTTGCTTTTTTGCTTCCATTTCAATCAATCCCATTTCATATAAAAATCTTGATGGTTTTTTGAGGCGCGCGCCACCATAATCCTTGCCCCAAGTTAAAAATAATTTTTCTTTGGCGCGGGTCATGGCAACATAAAAAAGCCGGCGCTCTTCTTCCAAATGAATATCGCCCTCGGGCAAAATTTCTTTGACAAGTTCTTTTGGCAGATCAATCGCCTCGCTCCGTTCCATTGACGGAAAACGTTTGTCTACCAGATTGGCGATAAAAACATATTTAAATTCCAGCCCCTTAGCCGCGTGCACGGTGGAGATTTTTATCATTTCCGGCCCCTCATCCGGATCGCGCGGCAGGGCGCCCACATCCCCCGCTTCCAGTTCCATTTCCAGCATTTCCAAAAAGTCGCGCGCGTGAGTTCCCTCGTTATTCCGTTCGTATTCTTTTATTTTTTTATAAAATTTATTAAGGTAGCTGAAAGTATTGCGTTTTTCCGCGGAGTCCGGCAGGCCGGTGTAATATTTTAGAATACTTTGCTTATCCAAAAACGCGTAAATAATCTGTGAAGTTTTTTTGATTTTTGCCTCTTCGCGCGCCTTATCAAGATGGGCCACAATATCTTTTATTTTTTTAATTAGCCCTTCATTTTTACAATATAATTCTAAATGTTCGCATATTTCATAAAGCGAGAGTGCCTTTTTCTTAGCGTGGTAATTTAAATCAGCGACGTCATAGGCGGAAATGCCCCAGACCGGCAGGGTCAGAAGCTTGAACATGGCGCTTGACTCGCGATAATTGTCCAAAAGTTTTAGGAAAGCGATGAGGTGGCTTACGGGCGGTTTATGATAGAGTCCGCGCGAAGCCATAAATTGGTATGGTATGCCAAAAAGTTCGGCTTGATGGATGAATGGCTTGGCTGAATCATTGGCGCGCACCAAAATGGCAAAATCATTCCAACTGACGGGCTCTTGTCCGTCATTGCGAGGAGTCTGCGACGCGGCAATCCCGTTTTTTAGTTCCACAATCTTACGCATTATTTGCGCCACTTCTTCGTCTAAAGAATTTTCTTCCAATAAAACAACTTCGCCCGGAATGACAACATTGGCGGAAAGTTTTTTGGATAAATTGCCTCCCAGTTTTACTTCCAGGCGGTTGGGATTATTTAAGGAAATAAATTTGTAAGCGGAGTCAAGAATGTTCTGCCCGGAGCGGTAATTTTGCGTGAGCACTATTTTTTTAGAATTGGGAAAGTCTTTATCAAAAGTTAAGATATTACTCATTGACGCTCCGCGGAAACGGTAGATTGATTGGTCATCATCCCCGACTACCGTGAGATTACTATAGGGAGTTTCACTTCCTATACTATAGGAAGTGAAACTCCCTATATTCCTCGTAGGTTGCGCCAAAAGTTTCACCAATTCGTATTGGGCGAAGTTGGTGTCCTGAAATTCATCAACCAAAATATATTTAAATTTGGCGCGGTACTCGGCCAAAATTTGCGGGCGCTCATTAAACAATTTTAGTGTCCAATTGATTAGGTCGCCAAAATCCAAGGCGCCTTCTTTCAAAAGAATTTGGCTGTATGCGTGATAGGCGTCGGCAACTTCAGTTATTTTTTTATTCTCGTTTTCCGCGAGCTCCGCGCTGTCTCCATCCAGTTTAAGGTTTTTTGCGTGTTCCAGATATCGTTCCGAAGCTATAACTTCGTCCTTGGCGCGGGAAAAATGCGTGAGAAGGGCGCGCACAAATTTTGTGGGATTGCCGCGCGGTTTGTAATAATCCAAATTAAATTCATCCAAATGTTTGCGGAGCAGTATCCATTGCTCGGTTTCCGTCAGGATTTTAAATTCCGGCAGGCCGATTTCTATCCCCCGCTCTTTTAAGATTTTTTCGCAAAAAGAATGGAAAGTGGAAATCCATAAATCAACATAACCATAGGGCAAAAGCCGGTCCACGCGTTCTTCCATCTCCCCTGCTGATTTGTCCGTGAAGGTAAGCGCCAAAATTTCATCCGGCTTGGCCAGGCCTTGTTCTATGAGGTAAGCGATTTTTTTGGTGATAACTGTGGTTTTGCCCGTCCCCGCGCCCGCAATAATCAAAAGCGGGCCGTCGGTGTGCGTTGCGGCCTCTTTTTGTTCTTGATTTAAGTTATCCAAGAGATTTGACATATGTTTTATTTTATGCTAAATTGAGTGCGGAGGCAAGGAAGGGAGGAAATAAATGTCAGGAAGAAAAAACATACGATTGACAAAAAAACAGCGCGCAATCAGAGAGAGGGTTGCTGAGTTAAATAAAAAGATGCTTGCGCTTGCTCAGGAAAAGAAAGCGAAGGCAGAGGAAATTAATTCATTATTGGAAGAAGTGGAAGAATTAAAGCTTACGATTGCGGACATAGAAATTAAAGATAGGAAATTGAAAATAGTGCTTGAGGTGGAACAATCCGATTGCGCTCATTGCATAATCGACAACAAATGTGTTTATTGCGGTTATGAGCCAATGGTGCCATCAACATTTACCTTTTAGAGCCCTTACGGCTCTTTTTTATTTTATAATTTTTATTGCAGCGAGTTTATCTTTTGAATGTAATTTTCCCCACGCTACGATAAGCGCATGATATTCATTAAAAAGTCTGGCTGATTTTGGGAGTTGGGATTCAAAAAAATAGTGGTATTCGTCGTATTCTTTAAATTCTATGCCAAATTCTTTGCATAGCCGTTTGGTGTAGGCGTCAATAACAAAAATTGGTTTATTAAAAGCGTATAAGAGCATTGAGTCAGCGGTTTCCGGGCCAATGCCCCAGAGAGATAATAATTCTTGGCGAAAAGATGAGATTCCCGCCTTTGCGGGAATGACAGAACGGGAGAGCCACCATTCGGAAAAGATGCGGAGTTTTTTTGCTTTTTGATTGTAGTATCCGGCGGGCTGGATAAGTTGTTCAAGATTTTTGCAGGAGAGAATTGTCTTGGGATCGATGGGATTGCCACGTCGCGAGTACACTCCTCGCAATGACAAACTAGTTATGGCTTTCTCCACATTTTTCCACGCCGTATTTTGTGTCAGTATCGCCCCCACGCATATCTCAAATTTACTGTAGGTTGCCGAGCAACCTACAGTAAAATATTGGCAGGATTGAGTGGTTTTATCAAAAATCGGCCACCAGCCTTGGGGTCCGAAGTGCGCTAATAATTTTTTATAAATTTTTTTGGCGTCCATAAGAAAAGTATACTGGATTCCCGTCTCCGCGGGAATGACACGAGGGTATAAAAAAATCCCGATACGCGGGATTTAGGATTTTAGTTTACTTGATTTTGCGGCGGCTTCTTAACGCTGATAAATGCCGTGGCGCGGAATATTTCTCCGCAATGAGTGCATTTTACGGCCGTATCAACGGGAATATTTTCTTTCATGGCAAACAGTTCTTCTTCGGCAGATACCTCCATCTCCGTAACCCTGAATCTCCCATGACACTTATTACAGATTAAGTATGATGGGCCATTCATCACAATGGTGATGTATTTTTTTGCCATTGTTTTCTCCGAATGTGCTATTTACCACACTACCACATAATCTATAAATTAAAAAATCCCGATTGCTCGGGATTAGTTCACTTCCTCAAAACTTCGCACTTCGTCGCCTTCCATGGTGATGACAATCATCCGCACTTCCATGTCGGGCCATTGTTTTTTGATGAGCGAGGCGGCTTCATGAAGATCGCCCGTGTGTTTTTGCATTTCTTGCGATTCGTTTCCAAAGGCGTTCTTTCCCCCATACGCGCCGCAGTCTGTGTGATTCATCAGAAAAACGCGCTGAGTGCCGTGAAGTTCGCGCAGAATTCCGATTTGCCTCAAGAGATATTCCCTGTCGGCTTCCTGTTTTGGCGCGACAAGATCTTTGCATCCGCCGGCAAAAGAAAGCTCGTCGCAATGTCCGACAATGCCTTGGCTTTCAAGCCATTTATAGATGTGCTTCATTAGGCGTCCGTCAGCGCAATGAACGACGAGGTTGGAAAGCGATGTGTGCGACATAAGATTTTTAAATGTTTTGAGCATCTACTCTCCTTTGTTAAAGGTGCCAAAGGAGATGATATATTAATTTTTAAAAAATGTCAATAGCGAAATATTTTTGAGACCGAACTCCAAAACCAAATACAGGAAACTATAGGGAGTCCGGTCTCAAAAATTACTACTCCCGGTTTAATTCCAGCGATTTGCCGGATTTTCTGCGCCGGTAAATTTTTAGGCGGGAAAGCTCGCGTTCCAGGGTAGCGGCGGCTTCGGCAAAAGCGACATCGGAAACATTGCGTTTTTCTTGCAATAATTTTTCCGCGCGTTCTTTGGCTTTTAAAATTTCCGTCTCCACTAAGCTCGCCACGGTTTCCGCCGTGTCGGCCAATATTGTAATGATATTTTTATTAACTTCAATAAAACCCGTGGAAACAGAAAGATATTCTTTTTTTCCGCCTTTTTTCAAGACAATTTCTCCATGTTGAAGAGCGGAAACGAGTGGAATATGGTTTGGAAGGACGGTAATTTCACCCATTTGCGTAGGAATGGTGGCGGAATCAACGTTATCTTCAAAAATTACGCCCTCGGGAGTTGTAACCTTGATGTTTAACATAATTATTTTTTGGAATCTTCCATCACTTCATCAATCGTTCCTCTCATGTAAAATGCTTGTTCCGGAATATGGTCCAATTCGCCCGCCATAATCATTTTGAATCCGCGGATAGTTTCTTCGCGCGACACGTATTTGCCCGGGCGGCCGGTGAATGTTTCGGCTACGAAGAAAGGCTGGGACAAGAATTTTTGAATTTTTCTCGCGCGAGCTACGGCTAATTTATCTTCCTCGGATAATTCTTCCATGCCCAAAATGGCAATAATGTCTTGCAGGTCTTTGTATCTTTGCAAAACTTTTTGCACTTGGCGCGCGACATTGTAATGTTCGTCGCCCACAATTTGCGGATCCAAAATCGTAGAGGAAGAGTCCAGGGGATCAACAGCCGGATAAATACCAAGTTCGGTAAGCGGGCGTGACAAAACTACAGTTGAATCAAGGTGCGCGAAAGTGGTAGCCGGCGCCGGGTCAGTCAAGTCATCAGCCGGCACGTAAACCGCCTGTACTGACGTGACAGAACCTTTGTCGGTTGAAGTGATGCGTTCTTGCATTTGTCCCATTTCCGTGGCCAAAGTCGGCTGATAGCCCACGGCTGACGGAATGCGCCCCAAAAGCGCGGAGACCTCCGAACCGGCTTGCGTAAATCTGAAAATATTATCAACGAAGAAAAGCACGTCTTGTCCGCCTTCGTCGCGGAAATATTCGGCAAGCGAGAGGCCGGTTAAAGCAACTCTGGCGCGCGCTCCAGGCGGTTCGTTCATTTGTCCGAAGACCAGCGCGGTTTTATCAATAACGCCGGATTCATTCATTTCTTTCCATAGCTCATTACCTTCACGAGTACGTTCACCAACGCCCGCAAAGACGGAAAATCCGCCGTGTTCTGTGGCGATATTGCGGATCAGCTCCATAACCACAACGGTCTTGCCCACGCCAGCGCCGCCGAAAAGTCCCACTTTTCCGCCTTTCATAAAGGGACAAATCAAATCAATTACCTTGATGCCGGTTTCAAACACTTCGGTTTTTGTTGATTGATTTACAAATGCCGGAGCCGGCCGGTGAATAGAATAAAACTTTTTGGCTTTCATTTCGCCCTTGCCATCAACCGGTTCGCCCGTGACATTTATCATTCTGCCTAAAGTTTCTTTGCCAACGGGAACAGAAATCGGTTTGCCTGTATTTTCCACTTCTTGCCCGCGTTGCAGGCCGTCGGTAGATGACATGGCGACTGTGCGCACCACGCCCTCGCCTAAGTGCTGTTCTGTTTCCAAAGTCAAAAATCTGCCGTCAGGCATTTTAGTTTTTAATGCCGTATAGACCGGCGGAAGCTCGCCCTTAAATTCTACATCTACTACCGGACCGATAACTTGTTTGATTTTTCCATTATTCATAGGAAGCTAATTACGAATAATTTACGAATATACGAATTGCGAATATTCAGAAATTATAGTTTGATTTAATTTATAATTTATGTTATGTTGTTGGTAACGGGAGGTATTGTGATGCCTGATACCAGAAGGATTTCCGGCCACGCAACCTTACAGTGCAATTCAAACGCTTCTCATAAGTGGGAAGAAGGATATTCGGTCCATTCTGATGAACACGGCAATCCCAATATGGCGCAGTTGAATATTTTTTTGAAAAGGCGCAAGGTTCGGTGTCCAGAATGTGATTGTATTAGTTTTAAGATTATCGGCGTCACAATTTCTACTGTCCATATTTAGCGCCCCTCATTCGGCGCTTTTTTGTTTCTAACCCTACTACTTACTACATACTACTTGCTACTTACTCTAACGCTGCTTTGCCCGCGGAAATTTCGGATATTTCTCTTGTGATACTCGCTTGCCGGATCTTGTTGAACGTGAATTTCAAATCGTTCACCATATCATTTGCCGCGTCTGTTGCGTTTCTCATTGCCACCATTCTCGCGGAGTGTTCTGATGCCACCGATTCCAGCACCGCTTGAAAGATTTGCGTTTCCACAATTTTTGGCACGATAATTTCCAAGAGTTTGCTGCCTTGCGGTTCAAAGATGTATCGGACTGACTGCTGACTACTGACCGCTGGCTGCTTTCCTGAAACCGCGCCCAGTTCTTTATCCGCCTTTATAGGCAAGAGTTGTTTGACTCGTGGTTTCTGCACTAACGTTGATTTGTAATCGGTGTAGGCAACAAAAACTTTTGTATAATCCCCTTTTATAAATTTTTCCATGGCTATTTTAGCGATTGGTTTTATATCAACAAATTTTGGATTATTAGTGAGATTTTCAAAAACCGCCGTGACATTCATTTTTTCCCGCGCGGCGAAACGTTCACCTTTTTTTCCCAAAATTATGGTGTCGGGACGATTGGAACCTATAAAACTTTTTATTTCGCGGAAAAGCTGGCTGTTAAATCCGCCGCAAAGGCCGCGGTCCGATGAAATTAAAATCAAAAGCGCTTTAGCAGTTTTTGTTTTTGATTTCATGAAAAGCGGATGCCGGCCGGCTTTTTTTATTCTGTTTATTACTTGCCACGCCAAATCGCTGTATGGACGGGTCGCCAAAACTGACGAGGTGGCTTTTCTCATCTTCGCAGCCGAAACCATCTCCATGGCCTTGGTGATTTTTTTGGTGTTGGAGACGGATTTTATCCTGCGTTGAATTGTTTTTGTTCCTTGCGGCATAAATTATGGGATACTAATTACGAATAATTTACGAATATACGAATTACGAA